>NZ_JBPXKD010000002.1:473892-506579 GCF_054558475.1 Aquirufa sp. Wall-65K1
TAATAATATATTAAATCAGGCAGGTAATTTCAATAGTGGAGTAGCGAACTTGACAAGCTTAGGTATGAGGTTCACAGGAACTTCTGGAGCAGGAACTTTCACTTTCACTCCCGCTTCAGGAACTGCGGTGACTAGTTCTAGTGTAACAATCAATGCAGGAGCGGCTACGAAATTAGTGGTAACAGGTACAGGCACACAGACCGCAGGAGGCTCTCAAACAGTTACGGTGACAGCACAAGATGCAAATGGCAATACGGCTACTACGTATACAGGAGCTAAAACGATTACTTTCTCAGGAGCGAATGCTTCACCAAGTCCAGCGACGACACCAACGGTAGCGGGTACGAACTTTGGTGTAGGAACTAGCATGACATTTACAGCAGGTGTGGCCTCAGCCAGCATGATTTTGTACAAAGCAGAATCAGCTACGGTGAATGCGAGTGATGGTACAATTAACTCGAATACGGGTGGAACGTTGAATGTGACCGTGAATCCATCGACCATGACGAAATTGGCGGTAAGCTTAGCGAGTCCTCAGATCAATGGTACAGCCTTTACGGGAACCAATACCTTAACTGCACAGGATGCCTATGGTAACACTGCAACTGGATTCGATGCTTCTACAAATAATGTCACAGTAACAACTAGTTTGACAGGAAGTATCAGTGGTTTATCAGGAGGCAACAAATTAAGTGGAGCGCTTGATTTTGTCAGTGGGGTAGCTAATTTAACTAGTTTAGGAATTACCTATTCAGGAACCTCAGGTTCTGGGACTTTTACTTTTACACCAGTTACAGGAACGGCAGTAACTAGTTCATCAGTAACCGTGAATGCCGGTGCGGCAGCTAAATTTACCATTACTGGAACCGGAACGCAAACAGCAGGTAATGCTCAAACCATTAATATTTTAGCTTACGATGCTAATGGTAATATTGCAACCACTTACACAGGTGATAAAACCTTAACTTTTTCAGGGGCAAATGCTTCTTTGTTACCGCCAACTTCCCCAAAAATAACCGATAAAAATTCAGCTCAAGTTGATTTTGGTACTGGTACAGTCATAACATTTACTACAGGATTTGCAATCAATGTTCCTATGTCATTGTACAAGGCTGAACCTGCGACCATTAATGTAACAGATGGCACGATTAATTCGAATACCGGCGGAACCTTGAACGTAACGGTAAATCCAGCTCCATTCTCGAAATTAGCAGTAAGCTTAGCTAGCCCTCAGGTCAATGGCACGGCCTTTACGGGTACCAATACCTTAACGGCACAAGACGTTTATGGAAATACTGTTACCGGATTTAATGCTTCGACAAACAATGTAACGGTGACTAATTCCCTAGGTGGAACGGTAACAGGTTTAGGATCTGGAGGAACCAATGTCTTAAATCAAGCTGGAGACTTTACTAGTGGAGTGGCCAATTTAACTACGGATGGAATTACCTATACCGGAACCTCGGGAGTAGGAACTTTTACGTTTACCCCGGCTACAGGAACGGCGATCACTAGTTCTAGTGTGACGGTTAATCCAGGAGCAGCGACGCGATTAGTAGTAACTGGTGCAGCTATCCAAGGGGCTGGAACAAGTAATTCGATAACGATTACAGCTAAAGATGCAAGTGGTAATACCGTAACAACATATACGGGTTCCAAGAATTTAACATTCTCAGGAGCAAGCAGTTCAACTGCCCCAGTAACCACAGCTAAGGTAACGAATAGTTCAGCAACGGATATAGCTTTTGGATCAACGACAGCGTTGACCTTTGCATCGGGAAGCGTAACAACGAACATGAAATTGTACCATGCTGAGACAGCATTAGTAGCAGTGACAGATGGTTCGATTTCAGCAACAGGAGCAGATCGATTGACAGTAGCTGTTAGTGCAGCCGCTTTCAATAAACTAGCGGTAAGCTTAGCGAGTCCGCAGATTAATGGCACAGCCTTTACAGGAACGAATACCTTAACAGCTCAAGATGCTTTCGGAAATACGGTTATAGGATTTAATGCCTCAGGCAATAATATTACAGTAACCACAAGTTTAACAGGAAGTATTTCAGGATTATCGGGTACTAATAAGTTAAACTCCGCTATGGATTTCCCGAGTGGTGTTGCTGACTTAACAAGTTTAGGCTTGATTTTTACTGGAACCTCTGGAGTGGGCACATTTACCTTTACTCCATCTATAGGAACTCCCGTTACCAGTGGAAGTGTAACAATCAATGCAGGAGCCGCTACGAAATTAGTGGTAACAGGAACAGGCACACAGACTGCAGGAGGCTCTCAAACAGTTACGGTGACGGCACGAGATGCAAATGGCAATACAGCTACTACGTATACAGGCGCTAAAACAATTACTTTCTCAGGAGCGAATGCTTCACCAAGTCCAGCTACTACACCAACGGTAGCGGGTACGAACTTTGGTACCGGAACCAGCATGACCTTTACAGCGGGTGTGGCCTCAGCAACCATGATTTTGTACAAAGCAGAATCAGCTGCGGTGAATGCGAGTGATGGTACAATTAACTCGAATACGGGCGGAACTTTGAATGTGACTGTGGGTTCATCGACGATGACGAAATTGGCAGTAAGCTTAGCTAGTCCTCAGATTAATGGTACAGCCTTTACAGGAACGAATACATTAACTGCACAAGATGCTTATGGTAATACTGCTACTGGATTTGATGCTTCGGCAAACAATGTAACGGTGACTAATTCCTTAGGAGGAACGGTGACAGGTTTAGGATCTGGAGGAACCAATGTATTGAATCAAGCTGGAGACTTTACTAGTGGAGTGGCAAATTTAACCACCGATGGAATCACCTATACCGGAACCTCAGGAGCAGGAACCTTTACATTCACTCCAGCTACAGGAACAGCGGTGACTAGTTCAAGTGTAACAATCAATGCAGGAGCGGCTACGAAATTAGTGGTAACAGGAACAGGAACACAGACTGCGGGAGGATCTCAAACAGTTACGGTAACTGCACAAGATGCAAATGGCAATACAGCTACTACGTACACAGGCGCTAAAACAATTACATTCTCAGGAGCGAATGCTTCACCAAGTCCAGCTACTACACCAACGGTAGCGGGTACGAACTTTGGTACCGGAACCAGTATGACCTTTACAGCGGGTGTGGCCTCAGCAACCATGATTTTGTACAAAGCAGAATCAGCTGCGGTGAATGCGAGTGATGGTACAATTAACTCGAATACGGGCGGAACTTTGAATGTGACTGTGGGTTCATCGACGATGACGAAATTGGCAGTAAGCTTAGCTAGTCCTCAGATTAATGGTACAGCCTTTACAGGAACGAATACATTAACTGCACAAGATGCATATGGTAATACAGCTACAGGATTCAATGCTTCGACAAACAATGTAACGGTGACTAATTCCTTAGGAGGAACGGTGACAGGTTTAGGATCTGGAGGAACCAATGTATTAAATCAAGCTGGCGACTTTACAAGTGGAGTAGCAAATTTAACCAGTGATGGAATGATTTATACGGGAACTGGTGGTGCAGGAACCTTTACATTCACTCCAGCTACAGGAACAGCGGTGACTAGTTCAAGTGTAACAATCAATGCAGGAGCCGCTACGAAATTAGTGGTAACAGGAACAGGCACACAGACTGCAGGAGGCTCTCAAACAGTTACGGTGACGGCACAAGATGCGAATGGCAATACAGCTACTACGTATACAGGCGCTAAAACAATTACTTTCTCAGGAGCGAATGCTTCACCAAGTCCAGCTACTACACCAACGGTAGCGGGTACCGACTTTGGCACAGGAACCAGTATGACCTTTACAGCGGGTGTGGCCTCAGCCAGCATGATTTTGTACAAAGCAGAATCAGCTGCGGTGAATGCGAGTGATGGCACGATTAACTCGAATACGGGTGGAACCTTTAATGTGACAGTTAGTCCAGCAAGCATTAATAAATTTGGATTAAATTTAGCCGTAGCTCAAACCAATGGCTTGAACTGGACAGGAATAAATACCTTGACGGCTCAAGATACTTATGGAAATACGATTACCTCATTTGATGCTAGTGCCAACGCTGTCACAGTCACCAATTCACTTGGTGGAGTTGTGAGTGGGTTGGGTTCCGGAGCCAATAATGTATTAAACCAAGCAGGGGATTTTGTCAACGGTGTAGCTGATTTAACAAGTTTAGGAATTAGGTATACGGGTGTTACCGGTACGGGAACCTATACATTTACTTCGGCAACGGGAGGAATTACGGGTAGTGATGTTGTTTTAATCAATGCAGGAGCTGCTATAAAATTGGTAATTACAGGAAATAATTCACAAACCGCTGGAGGAAACCAATTAATTACTATTACGGCAAAAGATTTGAGTGGAAACACGGATATTAATTATGCTGGAAATAAAACCTTAACTTTTTCAGGTGCGAATAGTTCAACGAGCCCTGTTACAGCTCCTACAGTGGCAGGAATAAATTTTGGAACAGGAACCACTGTGAGCTTTACGAATGGAGTTGGAACGGCTAATTTACTTGTATACAAAGCTGAAAGTGCATTAATTTCTGCTACCGATGGAAGTATTTTCTCTGCTGGGTCTGATCGTTTGTCGATTACCGTGGGAGAATCCACCTTTACGAAATTAGCGGTTAGCCTAACAAATCCTCAAACCAATGGTATTGCTTTCTCTGGAACGAATACTTTAACGGCCCAAGATGCCTTTGGTAATCCAGTGACTAACTTTAGTGCTGCTACTAACAATATCACAATAACTACAAGTTTAACTGGTAGTATTTCTGGATTTACAGGTTCCAATGTGATTAATTCTGCAGGTAGTTTTGTCAATGGAGTTTCTAATTTGGCAGGAGTAATGATTTTCACAGGAACTGCAGGAGCAGGAACCTTTACATTCACTCCAGCTACAGGTATAGCGGTGACTAGTTCTAGTGTGACAATCAATGCAGGAGCTGCTACAAAATTAGTGGTAACAGGAACGGGAACTCAGACAGCAGGAGGCTCTCAGACGGTAACAGTGACAGCGAAAGATGCGAGTGGAAACACAGTAACTGGCTACACTGGAGCTAAAAATATTACTTTCTCTGGCGCATTAGCTTCGGGTAACCCTGCCACCAATCCAACGGTGGCTGGAACGAACTTTGGTTCTGAAACCAGCATGACCTTTACGGCAGGTGTGGCCTCTGCGACCATGATTTTGTATAAAGCAGAATCTGCTACAGTGAATGCGACCGATGGCACAATTAACTCAAACACCGGTGGAACCTTGAACGTGACAGTTAGTCCTGCTAGCTTCTCTAAGCTGGCTGTTAGCCTAACAAGTCCGCAAATCAATGGAACAGCCTTTACAGGAACGAATACCTTAACGGCACAAGATGACTATGGTAATACGGTTACCACGTTTAGCGCCGCTACCAATAATATCACCGTGAGTACTAGTTTAACGGGTGCCATTACCGGATTATCTGGAACCAACATTTTAAATAATGTATTAGACTTTACTAGTGGAGTAGCCAACTTAACTAGCCTAGGCTTGAAGTTCACCGGAACCTCAGGAGATGGAACCTTTACTTTCACTCCAGCTACAGGAACAGCGATTACCAGTTCAAGTGTCACCGTTAACCCAGGAGCAGCTACTAAATTAGTAGTTACTGGAACGGGTACCCAGACAGCAGGCGGAAGTCAGACAGTAACAGTAACCGCCAAAGATGCGAGTGGCAATACAGTAACGACTTATTCGGGAGCTAAAACCATTACCTTCTCAGGTGCTGCCAGTTCCATTAATCCTGTTACCGCACCAACGGTAGCTGGTACGAACTTTGGAACAGGAACGAGCATGACCTTTACAGCGGGTGTGGCCTCAGCGACGATGATATTGTACCAAGCAGAATCGGCTACGGTGAATGCGAGTGATGGAACGATTAACTCGAACACGGGAGGAACCTTGAACGTAACGGTTAGTCCGGCTAGCTTCTCTAAGTTAGTAGTTAGCTTAACAAGTCCACAAATTAACGGAACAGCGTTTACAGGTACGAATACCTTAACGGCCCAAGATGCTTATGGTAATACGGTAACTACGTTTGCGGCCAATACGAATAATGTGACAGTTACAAGTAGCCTGACAGGAACTATTTCAGGTTTAGGATCTGGAGTAAATCATGTGTTGAACCAAGCAGGAGACTTCACGAGTGGGGTAGCGAACCTGACAAGCTTAGGCTTGAAGTTCACAGGAACTACGGGTTCAGGTACATTTACCTTTACTCCCGCAACTGGAACAGCGGCGATAAGTTCTAGTGTAACGGTTAATCCGGGAGCAGCTACGAAATTAGTCGTTACAGGAACGGGTACTCAAACGGCAGGAGGAAGTCAGACAGTAACAGTGACAGCGAAAGATGCGAGTGGAAACACGGTAACTGGCTATGTAGGAGCTAAAACGATTACGTTCTCAGGAGCGAATGCTTCACCGAGTCCAGCGACGACACCAACGGTGGCAGGTACAAACTTTGGTACAGGGACTAGCATGACCTTTACAGCGGGTGTGGCCTCAGCCAGCATGATTTTGTACAAAGCAGAATCAGCCACGGTAAATGCGAGTGATGGAAGTATTAATTCCAATACTGGAGGAAGCCTGGCGGTGACGGTGACAGAATCTACCATGTCTAAAATTGGAGTGAATTTAGCTAGCACGCAGACAAACGGTGTGGCATTTACTGGAACCAATGATGTATTTGCGTATGATGCTTATGGTAACTTAATTACCAATTTTGATGTATCTCAAAATCATATCACTGTTACGACAAGTTTGAACGGGGTAATTACGGGTTTCACAGGAGTAAACGTATTAACCGCAGCAGGTGCTTTTGTTAATGGTTCGGCTAGCGTTTCGACCAAAATGACTTATACTGGAGAAGTGGGAACGGGTACCTTTACCTTTACTCCAGCTTCCGGAACAGGTATTACCAGCGGTAATGTGACCATTTTACCTGGCGCAGCCACTAAATTGGAAATTACTGGTTCAGGTACACAGACAGCAGGAGGTGCACAAACCATAACCATTACCGCAAAAGATGTGAGTGGGAATGTTGCGACGGGCTATACAGGTTCTAAAGCATTGACTTTCTCAGGAGCTGCTAGTTCTTCAAGTCCAGCCACTAATCCAACTGTTGCAGGTACGGATTTTGGTTCGACCACTAATTTAACTTTCACAGATGGTGTGGCTACAGCTTCCATGGTTCTATATAAGGCAGAATCTGCTACCGTCAATGTTAGTGATGGAGCAATTAATTCAACTACTGGAGGAACATTGAATGTGGCAGTTAGTCCGGCTGTATTCTCTAAGTTGGCTGTCAGCTTAACGAGTCCACAAACCAATGGAACGGCCTTTACAGGAACGAATACCTTAACCGCACAAGATGCTTATGGAAATACAGTCACTTCATTTAGTGCAGCAACAACCAATGTCACCGTTACCAGTACATTAACCGGTACTATCAGTGGTTTGGGAAGTGGTGTTAACAATGTGCTAAATCAAGTGGGTAATTTCACCAGTGGAGTGGCTAACTTAACCAGTCTAGGCTTGAAGTTCACAGGAACCTCGGGTTCAGGTACATTTACCTTTACTCCAGCTACCGGATCAGCAGTTACTAGTTCAAGTGTTACCATTAATCCTGGTGCAGCTACTAGATTGGTATTAACAGGAACAGGTACTCAAACAGCTGGAGGTTCACAAACTTTGACTATAACGGCTAAAGATGCTAGTGGTAATACAGTAAGCACCTACACAGGAAATAAAAATATCACTATATCTGGAGCCAATTTATCTCCAATTCCAAGTACTGAACCGACATTTGCAGGAACAAATTTTGGAACAGAGGCTAGCTTGAACTTTACGGCTGGTGTCGCTTCTGGAACCATGATTTTATATGCCGCTGAGTCGGCAACTATTTCAGCTACCGATGGAAGTATCTCATCTACTGGAGGAGATCGTTTATCTGTAACAGTTAGTCCAAGTACATTGGCTAAATTCACCGCAGATTTAAGTTCTCCACAAAACAATGGAGTAGCTTGGACGGGAACAAATACTTTGACTGCCCAAGATACCTACGGTAATACAGTAAATTATAATGCTAGCAGCAATGCCGTAACGGTTACTAATTCCTTAGGTGGAGTAGTAAGTGGTTTAGGATCTGGAGCCAATAATGTATTAAATCAAGCAGCTGACTTTGTCAATGGGGTAGCCAATCTAAGTAGTTTAGGAATTACTTACACGGGACTAATCGGGTCAGGAACGTTTACTTTTACTTCTGCTACGGGTGGATTTACAGGAAATGATGTAGTGACCATTAACCCAGGAGCTGCTACGAAATTAGTGGTGACAGGAACGGGAACTCAGACAGCAGGAGGCTCTCAGACGGTAACATTGACAGCGAAAGATGCGAGTGGAAACACGGTCACTGGCTACACTGGAGCAAAAAACATTACTTTCTCCGGCGCATTAGCCTCTGGTAACCCTGCCACCAATCCAACGGTAGCTGGTACGAACTTTGGAACAGGAACGAGCATGACCTTTACAGCGGGTGTGGCCTCTGCGACCATGATTTTGTATAAAGCAGAATCTGCTACAGTGAATGCGACCGATGGCACGATTAACTCAAACACCGGTGGAACCTTGAACGTGACAGTTAGTCCTGCTAGCTTCTCTAAGCTGGCTGTTAGCCTAACAAGTCCGCAAATCAATGGAACAGCCTTTACAGGAACGAATACATTAACGGCACAAGATGACTATGGTAATACGGTTACCACGTTTAGCGCCGCTACCAATAATATCACCGTGAGTACTAGTTTAACGGGTGCCATTACCGGATTATCTGGAACCAACATTTTAAATAATGTATTAGACTTTACTAGTGGAGTAGCCAACTTAACTAGCCTAGGCTTGAAGTTCACCGGAACCTCAGGAGATGGAACCTTTACTTTCACTCCAGCTACAGGAACAGCGATTACCAGTTCAAGTGTCACCGTTAACCCAGGAGCAGCTACTAAATTAGTAGTTACTGGAACGGGCACCCAGACAGCAGGCGGAAGTCAGACAGTAACAGTAACCGCCAAAGATGCGAGTGGCAATACAGTAACGACTTATTCGGGAGCTAAAACCATTACCTTCTCAGGCGCTGCCAGTTCCATTAATCCTGTTACCGCACCAACGGTAGCTGGTACTAACTTTGGAACAGGAACGAGCATGACCTTTACAGCGGGTGTGGCCTCAGCGACGATGATATTGTACCAAGCAGAATCGGCTACGGTGAATGCGAGTGATGGAACGATTAACTCGAACACGGGAGGAACCTTGAACGTAACGGTTAGTCCGGCTAGCTTCTCTAAGTTAGTAGTTAGCTTAACAAGTCCACAAATTAACGGAACAGCGTTTACAGGCACGAATACCTTAACGGCCCAAGATGCTTATGGTAATACGGTAACTACGTTTGCGGCCAATACGAATAATGTGACAGTTACAAGTAGCCTGACAGGAACTATTTCAGGTTTAGGAACTGGAGTAAATCATGTGTTGAACCAAGCAGGAGACTTCACGAGTGGGGTGGCAAACCTGACAAGCTTAGGCTTGAAGTTCACAGGAACTACGGGTTCAGGTACATTTACCTTTACTCCAGCAACCGGAACAGCGGCGATAAGTTCTAGCGTAACGGTTAATCCGGGAGCAGCTACGAAATTAGTCGTTACAGGAACGGGTACTCAAACGGCAGGAGGAAGTCAGACAGTAACAGTGACAGCGAAAGATGCGAGTGGAAACACGGTAACTGGCTATGTAGGAGCTAAAACGATTACGTTCTCAGGAGCGAATGCTTCACCGAGTCCAGCGACGACACCAACGGTGGCAGGTACAAACTTTGGTACAGGAACCAGTATGACCTTTACAGCGGGTGTGGCCTCAGCCAGCATGATTTTGTACAAAGCAGAATCAGCCACGGTAAATGCGAGTGATGGAAGTATTAATTCCAATACTGGAGGAAGCCTGGCGGTGACGGTTTCTCCAAGTACTTTAGATAAGTTTGCTTTGGCATTTACTTCTCCACAAAGTAATGGTGTAGCCTTTACTGGTACAAATACCGTAACTGCCCAAGATGCTTATGGAAATACGGTAACGAGCTTCAATGCTTCTACCGATAATTTAACAGCTACTACTACATTAACAGGAACCATTTCTGGTTTGTCAGGCGGTAATGTGTTGAATAACGCAAGTGATTTCGTGAATGGGGTGGCCAATGTAACGGGTCAATTTACCTATACAGGGGCAGTTGGTACAGGTTCAGTTACCTTCACCTCGGCCTCTGGTAAAACAGGTTCAGCTAATGGAGATATTGTGGCTGGAGCTGCTACCAAATTAGTAATTACCGGTTCAGGTTCTCAAACAGCAGGAGGAACCCAGTTGATAACTTTGACTGCTAAAGACCTTAGCGGAAATACTGTTTTAACCTATTCTGGAGATAAATCATTGACCTTCTCTGGGGCTGCTAGTTCATCAAGTCCGGTGACAGCACCAACTGTTGCCAATAAAAATGCGGTTGACGTGAATTTCGGTTCGGCTACCGTAGTAACATTTACCAATGGTGTGGCCACGGCTAATATGAAATTATACAAAGCTGAAAATGCCACCATTTCTGTGACAGATGCTTCTATTTCTTCATCTGGATTAGATCGTTTATCGGTCACTGTTTCTGAATCTAGTTTTACTAAAATGGCTGTTAGTTTAGCTAGTCCACAAATTAATGCAACAGCCTTTACGGGAACCAATACCTTAACCGCACAAGATGCTTATGGTAATACATTTACCTCATTTGATGCATCACAAAATAATATTACAATTACAAGCAGTTTGACTGGAACCATTTCAGGATTTTCGGGTGGAAATGTTTTGATAAATAACGACCGATTTGTTAATGGTGTCGCTGATTTATCCAATCACTTGACGTTTACTGGAACTTCTGGAACTGGGACATTTACCTTCAGCCCAGCCACTGGTACTGCGGTTACTAGTGCTAATGTTACTTTAAACGCTGGTGTAGCCGTTAAATTAGTGGTGACTGGTAATGCTACCCAAACAGCAGGTGTTGCTCAGACCATTACGGTAACCGCCAAAGATACTAGCAATAATGTTGTAACCGGATATACTGGTAATCACAACATAACCTTCTCTGGTGCTACTGTTTCACCAAGTCCAGCCACTACGCCAACCGTAGGAGGAACGAATTTTGGAACTGAAATGGTATTGAACTTTAGCAATGGTGTGGCAACTGCTAGCATGATCTTATACAAGGCTGAAACAGCCAATGTAGCAGCAAGTGACGGAAGTATATCTTCTGTTGGCGGGAATCGATTAACCGTTACAGTTAGTCATGCCGCTTATGCCAAATTAACCGCGAGTATAGCTACTCCTCAAATTAACGGGGTGGCTTTCACCGGAACTAATACCGTGGAAGCAGAAGATGCTTATGGAAATACCGTAACTACATTTTCGGCAAATACAAATAATGTGACAGTTAGCACTACCTTGACAGGTACAATTTCCGGGTTGGGTTCAGGTAATAATCATGTCTTAAATCAAGCAGGTGACTTCGTGAATGGAGTTGCTAATTTGACTAGTTTAGGAATGAAATTTACTGGAACTGTTGGCACGGGAACCTTTACTTTCACTCCTCAGACAGGTACTGCCGCGACCAGTGGATCGGTGAATATCAGTGCAGGAACAGCCATTAAATTTGTCATTACGGGTACAGGTTCGCAAACGGCTGGTACCTCACAAACTATTTCCATCACGGCTAAAGATGCTCAAGGAAATACAGCAACAGGATATACAGGAGCACATACCATTACTTTCTCTGGTGCCAATAGTTCTAGTAGCCCAGTTACTGTTCCGACCATTGGTGGAACTAATGTAGGAACAGGTGTTAGTCTAAGCTTCTCCAATGGTGTGGCTACTGCTTCTATGTCATTATACAAAGCGGAAACAGCGAACATCGCAGCGAGCGATGGTAGCTTGGAAGCTGCTGGTGCTGATCGATTAACGGTAACAGTTTCAGAAGCTAGCTTTAATAAATTAGCCATTAGCCTTGCTAGTCCGCAAGTCAATGGTTCAGCCTTTACGGGTACTAATACCCTAACCGCTCAGGATGCTTATGGTAACTCCATCAATAGCTTCAATGCTTCAGCCAATAATATCACCGTTACGACTACCTTAACAGGAGCTATCAGTGGATTATCAGGAACCAATAAATTATCCAGTGCAGGCGACTTTACGAATGGCGTAGCTAATTTAACCAGCTTAGGACTGACCTTTACGGGTACTTCAGGAACGGGTACATTTACTTTCACCCCTGCCAGTGGAACGGCTATTACTAGTTCTAGTGTAACGATTAACCCAGGGGCAGCTACGAAATTTATCTTGACGGGAACGGGTACATTGACCGCCGGAGGAAATCAGACAGTCACAATAACGGCCAAGGATGCTAGTGGAAATACAGCTACAGGGTATACAGGAGATAAGTCGATTACTTTCTCTGGGGCCAACAACTCGACTAACCCTAATACAGCTGCCACAGCAAGAGATAAAGACAATGTTGACATTAATTTTGGTACAGCGACTACCATCAACTTCAGCAATGGAGTAGGAACCGCTTTAGTAAAATTATACAAAGCAGAAACCGCCCAATTAGTAGCTACCCAAGGAGCTGTTACAACATCGGGAGTGGATCGTTTATCGGTTGTAGTTAGTCCAGCCGCTTACAGTAAATTAGCCGTTAGCTTAGCTAGCCCACAAACCACGGGAATAACCTTTACCGGTACGAATACCTTAACAGGACAAGATGCTTATGGCAATACCGTGCCTAGTTTTGATGCCAGTGCCAATAATGTAACCGTTACTAGTAGCCTTACTGGAGCTATTACAGGATTATCCGGTACCAATATTTTGAACAATGCGGGCGACTTTGTAAATGGGGTAGCCAATTTGACCAGCTTAGGATTGAAGTTTACTGGGACCTCTGGCAATGGAACCTTTACGTTCACCCCGGCTACAGGAACAGCAGCCACGAGTGGTACTGTTAGCATCAGTGCAGGTGCTGCGGTTAAATTTGTGATTACGGGTAATGTTTCAGAGACTTTAGCCGCTGAAAATCCAGTTATTACAATTACAGCTAAAGACTCGCAGGGCAATACGGCTACAGGGTATACGGGTAATCATACGCTTACTTTCTCCGGTGCCAATAATCCTTTATTAACTAATGATGTACCTCAGGCCAATGAAGCAAACTTAGGTACAGCCACAAGTGTTAATTTTACGAATGGAGTTGCAACAACTAGCCTATTTTTACCTAAAGCAGAAACCGCTCTTATTGCTGTTACAGATGGAACGATATCTGCTTCAGGGGCGGATCGTTATTCAATTACCGTTTTACCTGAAAGTTTCAACACATTAATTCTCAATTTAACTAGTCCGCAAGTAGTTGGGACGGCTTTTACAGGAATTAATACGTTAACTGCGACGGATATGTATGGAAATACAATAACCGATTTTGATGCAAGTCAAAACAATATAAATGTTACAACTAACTTAACTGGGGAGGTCAAGTACCTTGGAATGTTGCGTTCAACACAAAATCAATTATATAGATCAAATGATTTTGTAAATGGGGTTGCAGATTTAGGTAGCTTAGGTTTGACTTTCACGGGAACTGCAGGAGTTGGAACCTTGACTTTTTCCTTTACATTAGATGGTACTCCCAAGTCAGTTACCAGTTCAAATATTACTATAAACGCAGGACCGGCGACCAAGTTTGTGGTAACGGGAACTGGAACTTTAACGGCAGGAGGTAATCAGCTTGTAACCATAACTGCGAAAGATGCTAGTGGAAATACAGCCACTACTTACAGCGGAGATAAGTCCATTGTGTTCTCGGGTGCTACAAGTTCTACTAACCCAAGTACAGCTCCAACTGCCCGCGATAAAGATAATTCGGATATTGATTTTGGTACCGCTACGGTCATCAATTTCAGTAGTGGGGTAGGAACGGCTTTGGTTAAATTATATCAAGCAGAAACAGCCCAGTTAGTGGCCACCCAAGGAGCGATCACTACTTCCGGAGCGGATCGTTTAGCAGTAACGGTTTCAGCTAGTACACTGAACAAGTTTGTGGCAAATTTAGCTAGTCCTCAAAGTAATGGAGTAGCCTTTACAGGCACCAATACCTTAACGGCCCAGGATGCTTATGGTAATACGGTTACCTCTTTTGCTGCTAATGCTAATAACGTAACGGTAACAAGTACTTTGACCGGTACCATTACTGGTTTAGGTTCTGGAAATAACCATGTATTAAATCAAGCTGGTGATTTCTTGAATGGAGTGGCTAACTTAACTAGTTTAGGCCTGAAGTTTACGGGTACTGCTGGTACGGGTACTTTCAGTTTTGCCTCTGCCACAGGTGGAGCTACAGGAACTAGTGGCAATGTGACAATCAATGCAGGTGCCGCTACGCGATTAGTCATTACAGGACCTAGTCCAATTACAGCTGGAACCAGACATGCAATTACCATCACTGCCAAAGATGCACAAGGAAATACCGTAACTACTTATACTGGAGTAAAAGCCTTGACTTTTTCTGGAGCAGGTGTTTCGCATAACCCAGCAACAGCCCCATCAGTAGCGGGTGTTGATTTTGGAAACAGTACCAATGTGACATTCACCAATGGTGTTGCAACACCTAATATGATTTTATATGAAGCTGCTTCCGTGAACATCGTTGCCAATGATGGTAGCATTGCTTCCTCGGGTGGAGATCGTTTAGCAGTTACTGTGGTTCATGACATCATAAGTAAATTTGAATTAGACTTTACTAGCCCGCAAACAAGTGGATTAGCTTTTACGAGTGTGAATAACGTGATAGCTCAAGATGCTTATGGTAATACCGTTTTAAACTTTGACGCATCTAGCAATAATGTGAATGTCTCCTCAAGTTTAGGTGGAAGTATCACAGGATTATCTGGTGTTAATAAACTATCAAGTAATTTAGATTTTGTCAATGGAGTTGCTGATGTAAGTAATAAGTTAATTTATACAGGAACTTCTGGTTCGGGTACAATTACCTTTAGTTCTACCACAGGTGGTGCTACGGGTTCAGCCAATATGGTGATCAACCCAGGAGAAGCCACCAAATTTGTCATTACAGGAAATGCTTCTCAGGTTGCTGGTGTCGATCAAACCATTACCATTACTGCCAAAGATGCAAGCGGTAATACCGCCACTAGCTATACAGGAACCAAGAGTTTAACCTTTAGCGGGGCCAATAGTTCTTCAAGTCCTGTTACGGTTCCTACCATGGCGGGGACTAATTTTGGAACTGCTACCAACATTTCATTTACCAATGGTGTGGCCACGGCTACATTCATTCCGTATAAAGCGGAAACAAGTCAATTAGTAGCTACTCAAGGAGCCATAACGACCACAGGTTCTGACCGTTTGTCTGTCGTGGTTTCTGCGGCTAGCTTCAATAAATTTGTGGTGAGCTTAACAAGCCCTCAGACCAATGGGGTAGCCTTTACAGGAACGAATACCTTGACGGCTCAAGATGCTTATGGTAATACTTCATCATACAATGCATCTACCAATCCAATAACGGTTACCACCACTTTAACGGGTACCATTAGTGGATTTTCTGGAACTAATATTTTAAACAATGCAGCTGATTTTACAGCGGGTGTTGCCAACTTAAGTTCAAACTTAATTTTCTCAGGTACGGTAGGCACGGGTACATTTACCTTTACGCCAAACACTGGTTCAGCAGTAACCAGCTCCAATGTAACCATTGGTTCTGGAGCGGCTACTAAATTTATTATTACGGGTACAGGCACTCAAGTAGCAGGGGCCACCCAAACGATGACCATCACGGCTAAGGATGCCAATGGGAATACTGCCACTACCTATACTGGAAACAAGGCCATTACCTTCTCAGGAGCTAATTCGTCGCCTAATCCGGTAACAGCACCTAATGCAACAGATAATGGAAGTGCTTCTGTGGATTTTGGTACAGCTACTACCATCACCTTTACCAACGGTGTTGCTACGGCAGATTTGAAATTATATAAAGCAGAGACAGCCAACATTGCTGCTAGTGCATCAGGAATCAATGCTTCTACGGGTGGAGACAGATTGACGGTGGCGGTAAGTCATGGCGTAGCTACTAAGTTTACAGTAGGTTTAGCTAGCCCTCAAAATTCGGGTGTTGCTTTCACAGGACTAGATACCTTGACGGCCTATGATGCCTATGGAAACGTGGCAACTAGCTTTAATGCTGCTAGCAATGCCATCACAGTAACATCTTCATTAACAGGTACGATATCAGGATTAAATGGTTCCAATGTATTGAACAATGCTGCAGACTTTACTTCGGGTATTGCTAATTTATCGGGTAGATTAATTTTTACAGGTACGGCAGGAACGGGGACTTTCACCTTTACTCCAGCCTCGGGTACACCTGTAACCAGTGGAAATGTAACCATAGGAGCGGGTACTGCCACGCGCTTGGTGGTAACAGGTTCAGGAACCCAGACGGCCGGTAGTCCTCAAACGATAACAGTAACAGCAAAAGATGCTTCAGGAAATACAGTAAGTACCTACACAGGAGATCATGCCATTACTTTTGGCGGAGCGAATTCATCTACAAATCCAGTTACAGCCCCTACCGTGACTGATAAAACGGCAGCCGCAGTTAATTTGGGCACAGCTACCACCATGACCTTTACGGCGGGTGTTACTACGGGAAGTATGACCTTGTACCATGTTGAATCTGCCTTGATTACGGCTAGTGCAACAGGCATTACAGCTTCTTCAGGTGGAGATCGTTTGTCTGTGGCAGTTAGCCCAAGTGTAGGAGCGAAATTTACAGTGAGCCTAACAAGTCCACAAACGAGTGGACAATCCTTTACAGGAACCAATACCTTAACCGCTTACGATACATGGGGTAACGTGGCAACAGGATTTAATGCCGCTACCAATAACATTACTGTTACTTCTAGTTTGACCGGAACCATAAGTGGTTTAACGGGGACTAATAAATTAAATAATGCTAGTGATTTCACCAATGGAGTTTCATCCATTGCAGGATTAACCTTTACTGGAAATGCCGGAACTGGTACCTTCACGTTCACACCAGCTTCAGGTACGGCGGTGACTAGTTCAAATGTCACCATTGGTGCAGGATCGGTAAGTAAATTGGTTATTACTGGCTCTGCTTCTCAAACAGCTGGAGTTGCTCAAACCATTACCATTACTGCGAAAGACGGAAATGGAAACACTGTGACAGGTTATACAGGAGATAAGACTTTAACCTTCTCGGGGGCAAATAGCTCAACCAACCCTGTAACCGCACCAACGGTAACGAATAAAAATTCGTCGGCCATTAATTTAGGTTCTAGTACCCTGGTAACCTTTACCAATGGAGTTGGAACGGCTTCTATGGTATTATACAAATCAGAATCAGCTTTAATTTCCGTGACTGATGGAAGTGTAAGTTCTTCTGCCACAGAGGATAAATTAAGTGTTTCCGTAAGTGGAACTACAGCTTCTAAATTGGTAGCTACCGCCTTATCGCCAGCTTATCCAACTATGGGATCTAATAACGTGACCTTAAATGCATTGGTACAAGATCCATATGGTAACCAAGTAAATGTAAGTTCAAATACAACCTTGCAACTAGGCTTAAGCATTGGGGGTGTTGATAAAACAGATAAATTAGTTCGTACCACGGCTGGAGGCGTATTGTTGGCCAACCCAGTAACGGTAACCATCAATGCAGGAAGTAGTTCATTCTTGATTGATTATTTGAGATTTACGGAATCAACTAGAAATGCACCATCTTATACTTACAATAATAATGCCATTGTAACTACCACCGCTATCTCTGGAATGAGCTTAACAGCTAGTTCAACGGGATCATTTACCATTACAGAAGGGGCAATTTACCAACCAACCTCTAGTGGTAACTGGACAGCTGTTGGTTGGGAGGTTTCTACCGATGGTGGAAATACGTTTGGATCAAGTTCTGCTCCAACACAAAATTCTCAGGGCGAATACGATATTGTTAAAATTCCTACAGGCATTACAACCTCCTTGAATACGGATATTGCTTTGTACAGTTTAATCATTGATGGAGTATTTGATATACCATCAGGTAGTACGTTAACGTTAAAACACGCATCTAACCCAGCTGCAGAATACAACATTCACACCCACGGAACATTCAAAAACTCAGGAGGAACCTTTGTCAATGAATTATCCACGGAGTTATTAGTATTCCATGGTGGTACTTATGAACATGCTAGAAATGGTGGAGTTATTCCAGCATCTACTTGGTCAAGTAATGCAGGCGCTAGTACCAATGCCTTATTGAAAGTGACTGGTATTACTTCTACGGCATTGACAGGAGGTTTGGATCAAAGTTTCATGAATGTGGAATGGAATAACCCTTCTCAGGCAGTGACTCAAACTTTGCATGGAAATACCAGTGTGTCACAAAACTTTAATCTGGCTAGTGGAGATTTAGCTATTGGTAGCAATACATTGACTTTGAATGGATCTGTGTCAAGCATCACAGGAAATCTACTAGGTAGTTCAAGTTCTAATTTGGTTGTTAATACCACTTCTGGAACTCCAACCTTGGCATTCAAATCAGGCTCGCGTCAATTAGGTAATTTAACCGTTAATACTTCATCCGGAATTGCCTTGGATTCTGATGTATTAATCAATGGAACGTTGGAATTCCAAAATGGAAAAGTAGTTACTAATGGAGCTAATACCTTAACCTTAGCTAGCGGTGCGAGCATTTCGGGCGCAAGTAGTTCTAGGTATGTTCAGGGCAAATTAGCTAGAGGCATTCCTCAAAACTCCAGTACGGTGAATTTCCCAATTGGAGATTCGGGCAATTATGCACCATTAAGCTTATCGTTTGCTGGTAGATCAGGAAATCTAACCATTACCACTTCTACGACTGTTCCAGGAGCAGCACCAGCCGTTTCATCAGGTATTAGTCAATCCAAATACATCAACCGTTATTGGACAATTAATGACCTAGATAATACTTCTGGTACCTATACCTCTATGGATGCTACACTGAATTATGTAGCAGGAGATATTCAAGGAAGCGCCAATACAGCAGCATTAATTGTAAGAAAGAAATTAGCAGATGTATGGTCGATTGGCAATGCTGGAACCAGAACGGGAACTTCGGTACAAAGTTCAGGATTTACTTCATTGGGTGATTTTTATGCTGGTGAAACTGCCGGAACTACCAAGTTTGTCTTAAATGCCCCAGCTGATATTGCTGCCGGTACTAGAGCTGCGTATACCGTTTCTCGTCGTGATGTAGCCAATTTATCCAATACCATTGGTGCACAAACTGTCTACCTATACAGTACGGGTGGAACCTTCCATAGTACTGCTAACAATGGAAGTATCATTACTTCGGTTACTATCGCAGATGGAGACTCTACGGCTAATTTCTGGTTTAGAAATACTCTTGCCGGAAATTACACAGTAACGGTTTCTGAGGCCACTCCAAGCGCCAATGGTGCCACTGGAATTTTAGATGCCTCTGATAATATTTCAGTCAATCCAGCCAGTGTGGATCCTGCTGTGTCTACCTTATTACCGACCACTGCTAGCATTACAGCAGATGGCGCAAGTACACAGCTATTAACCGTTAGAGCCAAAGATGAATTTGGAAATAATTTAACTGGAGGAGGATTAAGCGTAGCCATAACTAAACTTTCTGGTTCAGGAACTATTGGTACTGTCAATGATGCAGGAAATGGAACATACACCGCCACGGTCACAGCACCTAGTGCATCAGGTTCTGGGGTATTTGTTGCTACTATTGGGGGAATAGCTGTAAAAAGTGGTTCTGGTGTTCAAACAGAAGCTACTATTACTTATGTGCCAGGAGCTATTGATGCTGCTATCTCTACCTTATTACCTAGCACAGCCAGCATCGCAGCTGATGGTGTAACGACTCAGGAATTAGTTGTTACTGCCAAAGATGCCAATGGAAATAATATTGGAGTAGGAGGGGCTACCGTGGCGATTACTAAACTATCTGGTTTAGGAAGCATTAGTTCGGTTACGAATGTTGGAAATGGTACTTATACAGCTACTGTCACATCTACGACCACCGCTGGTACAGGAGTTTATGTGGCTACTATTGGAGAGATTGCCGTGAAAAATGGGGGAGGTTCTCAGACTCAATCCACCATCACTTTTGAATCTGGTGCAGCTAGCAAACTGGTAATAACAGGAGCTGGTACCCAAACAGCTGGTGGTTCTCAAACCATTACGATTACTGCTAAAGATGCCAATGGAAATACCGCGACTTCTTATACAGGAGCTCACTCCATTACCTTCTCAGGTGCAGCTAGTTCGTCAAGTCCTGTTACTGCCCCTACAGTGGCAAGTACAAACTTTGGAACATCGACCAGTTTGACCTTTACCAACGGTGTAGCTACTGCTTCTATGAGCTTATTTAAAGCTGAAACAGCAACTATTTCAGGAACAGACGGTACTATTTCTTCGGCAGGAGCGGACCGGTTAACTGTCGTGGTTTCTCCAACCAGCTTTAGCAAATTGGCTGTAAGCATGTTGAGTCCACAAATTAATGATACTGCCTTTACAGGCACTAATACCTTAACGGCTCAAGATGCCTATGGTAATACTGTTCCGACGTTCAGTGCAGCGGATAATAATGTAACTGTAAGTACTACCTTGACAGGAACCATCAGTGGCTTAGGCTCAGGAGGAAATCATGTATTAAACCAAGCGGGCGACTTCACTAGTGGAGTAGCGAACTTAACTAGCTTAGGAATGAAATTTACTGGAACCTCAGGAGCAGGAACCTTTACCTTTACCCCAGCTAGCGGAACCGCTGTAACAAGTGAAAGTATTACCATCAGTCCGGGTACCGCAACGAAATTTGTGGTGACAGGTAATTCCACGCAAACGGCGGGTGGTAGTCAAACCATAACGATTACAGCCAAAGATATTTCGGGTAATACGGCAATAGGCTATACTGGAAGTAAATCTGTTACCTTCTCTGGTGCAGCTAGTTCCACTAATCCTTCGACTGCACCAACAGTGGCGAGCACTGACTTTGGAACCGCGACCTCTTTAACTTTTACGAACGGGGTAGCTACGGCGGCTTTGGCTTTGTATAAAGTAGAATCAGCCAACATTGTGGCAACTCAAGGTTCAATTACTACAGCAGGATCGGATAGATTGTCCGTTTCTGTTTCTGCTGCCGCCTTCTCTAAACTCGTAGTGAGTTTAGAGAGTCCTCAAGTTTCTGGAACAGCATTTTTAGGCACCAATGAGTTGACAGCGCAAGATGCTTATGGTAATACAGTTACGACCTTCAATGCCGCAACAAATAACGTTACTGTAACTACGAGCCTAACAGGTACTATCACAGGATTTACAGGGGGCGATGTTATTCAAGGAGCTGGTGAATTCGTGAATGGAGTAGCAAATTTGACAACAAAATTGACCTTTACTGGAACCTCAGGAACAGGAACCTTTACCTTTACTCCAGCCGCTGGAACTGGCGTAACTAGCTCCACGATTACGATCAATTCAGGCGCGGCCACTAAGTTGGTTATTACGGGTACAGGTACACAAACAGCTGGCGTGGCTCAAACGATCACAATAACCGCCAAAGACGCTAGTGGCAACACGGCTGCTGGTTATAACGGTATTCGCACTATTACATTCTCAGGAGCAAGTAATACTACTAGTCCAAACCCATCACCAAGGGTAGCATCGACGGATTTTGGTTCAATTACGAATCTTAACTTTACCAATGGAGTAGCCACAGCCTCGATGACCTTATACAAAGCGGAATCGGCTACTATTTCGGGAACAGATGGAAGCATTTCATCTTCAGGAGCAGATCGTTTATCGGTTACTGTATCACCAGCTAGCTTCGCTAAATTGGCAGTTAGTTTAACAAGTCCACAAATCAATGGAACCGCCTTTACGGGTACGAATACCTTAACGGCCCAAGATGCTTATGGTAATACCGTTCCGACTTTCAATGCTGCGGATAATAATGTAACAGTAAGTACAGCCTTGACAGGAACCATCAGTGGCTTAGGTTCAGGAGGAAATCAGGTATTGAATCAAGCGGGCGACTTCACTAGTGGAGTAGCTAACTTGACAAGCTTAGGCTTGAAATTTACTGGAACATCAGGAGCAGGAACATTTGTCTTTACTCCAGCAAGCGGAACAGCAGCAACCAGCGCAAGTATTACCATCAATCCAGGAACAGCTACTAAGTTGGTAGTAACGGGAACAGGAACACAAACAGCAGGAGGTAATCAAACGATAACCCTTACGGCAAAAGATGCTAATGGAAATACAGCTACCACTTATACTGGAGCTAAAAATATTATATTCAGTGGTGCAGGAACTTCAAGTAGTCCGGCGACCGTACCAACGGTGGCAAGTACGAACTTTGGTACAGGAACAAGCTTAACGTTTACCGATGGTGTGGCCAGTGCCACGATGGTCTTGTACAAAGCGGAGGTATCTACAGTATCAGCCAGTGATGGATCTATCTTCTCAGCGGGAGCAGATCGTTTATCGGTGACAGTCAGTGCGGCTGCCTACAGCAAATTGGCAGTAAGCTTAGCGACGCCACAAATAAATGGAACCGCCTTTACTGGTTCAAATACCTTAACGGCCCAAGATGCTTATGGTAACACGGTAAGTAGTTTTGATGCGAGTACCAATAATGTGACAGTGACAACTAGCTTAACAGGAGCGATCACGGGCTTGTCGGGTACGAATAAGTTGAATAATGCAGGTGACTTTGTAAGTGGCGTAGCTAATTTAAGTGCTGCCTTAACGTACACGGGAGCCTCAGGAACAGGAACCTTTACCTTTACTCCAGCTACTGGAACGGGGGTAACTAGCTCCACGATTACAATCAACTCGGGCGCGGCCACCAAATTAGTTATCACAGGTTCAGCTACTCAAACAGCGGGAGCGTCCCAAAATATTACCTTGACGGCAAAAGATGCAAGTGGAAATACAGCCACTGCCTATACAGGTGCGCATAATATTACTTTCTCTGGTGCAGCTAGTTCATTAAGTCCTGTTACAGCCCCTACGGTGGCAAGTACCAATTTTGGATCATCGACTAGCATTACCTTTACGAACGGTATAGCCACGGTTTCCATGAGCTTGTACAAAGCGGAATCGGCTACTATTTCGGGAACAGATGGAAGCATTTCATCTTCAGGAGCAGATCGTTTATCGGTTACTGTATCACCAGCTAGCTTCGCTAAATTGGCAGTTAGTTTAACAAGTCCACAAATCAATGGAACCGCCTTTACGGGTACGAATACCTTAACGGCCCAAGATGCTTATGGTAATACCGTTCCGACTTTCAATGCTGCGGATAATAATGTAACAGTAAGTACAGCCTTGACAGGAACCATCAGTGGCTTAGGTTCAGGAGGAAATCAGGTATTGAATCAAGCGGGCGACTTCACTAGTGGAGTAGCTAACTTGACAAGCTTAGGCTTGAAATTTACTGGAACATCAGGAGCAGGAACATTTGTCTTTACTCCAGCAAGCGGAACAGCAGCAACCAGCGCAAGTATTACCATCAATCCAGGAACAGCTACTAAGTTGGTAGTAACGGGAACAGGAACACAAACAGCAGGAGGTAATCAAACGATAACCCTTACGGCAAAAGATGCTAATGGAAATACAGCTACCACTTATACTGGAGCTAAAAATATTATATTCAGTGGTGCAGGAACTTCAAGTAGTCCGGCGACCGTACCAACGGTGGCAAGTACGAACTTTGGTACAGGAACAAGCTTAACGTTTACCGATGGTGTGGCCAGTGCCACGATGGTCTTGTACAAAGCGGAGGTATCTACAGTATCAGCCAGTGATGGATCTATCTTCTCAGCGGGAGCAGATCGTTTATCGGTGACAGTCAGTGCGGCTGCCTACAGCAAATTGGCAGTAAGCTTAGCGACGCCACAAATAAATGGAACCGCCTTTACTGGTTCAAATACCTTAACGGCCCAAGATGCTTATGGTAACACGGTAAGTAGTTTTGATGCGAGTACCAATAATGTGACAGTGACAACTAGCTTAACAGGAGCGATCACGGGCTTGTCGGGTACGAATAAGTTGAATAATGCAGGCGACTTTGTGAGTGGCGTAGCTAATTTGACATCAAAACTAATTTTCTCTGGAACAGTTGGTTCAGGAACCTTCACCTTCACCCCACAAAGTGGAACAGGAATTACTAGTGGAAGTGTTCAGATAAATTCGGGAACAGCAACTCATATGATGATTACTGGAAATGCTAATCAGAATGCAGGGGAGTCCCAAACCATCACCATAAGAGCAGTAGATGCCAATCATAATACAGCTACAAGTTATACAGGTACCAAGAGTTTAACTTTCTCTGGCGCTAATAGTTCGAGTAGCCCAGTGACGGTAGCAACAGCCAATGGCACGAATTTTGGTACAGCTACTGATATCGTATTTACGGATGGAGTAGCGACAGTATCGGTGGTATTATACAAAGCTGAAAGTGCTTTATTGACAGCTACTGATGGAACAATTAATGCCAATGGTAATTCCCATGAATTAGCAGTATCAGTACTTCCTGCAAGTTTCAATAAGTTGGCAGTTAGCTTGACAAGTCCTCAATTAAATGGTATTGCATTTACAGGAACCAATACACTAACCGCACAAGATGCTTATGGAAATACGGTTACTTCATT
Source organism: Aquirufa sp. Wall-65K1 (assembly GCF_054558475.1). Lineage (NCBI taxonomy): Bacteria > Pseudomonadati > Bacteroidota > Cytophagia > Cytophagales > Flectobacillaceae > Aquirufa > Aquirufa sp. Wall-65K1. The sequence continues at coordinate 498,763 of NZ_JBPXKD010000002.1, forward strand.
TAATGCTTCAGGAAATAATGTGACTGTAAGTACAACCTTAACGGGTTCTATCACAGGCTTATCGGGTACAAATAAATTATCTGGAACGGATGATTTTGTCAATGGTGTTGCCAACTTAAGCTTGTTATTCACAGGTACCTCAGGAACAGGAACCTTCACCTTTACTCCAGCTTCCGGAACGGGTATTACCTCAAGTAATGTCTTGATGAATCCGGGTACTGCCACAAGAATGGTCTTAACAGGATCTACTTCAGGTATAGCAGGTCAAGCACAAACAGTAACCCTTACGGCAAAAGATGCTAGTGGCAATACGGTAACTACCTATACAGGAGATAAGTCGGTGGTGTTTACGGGTGCCAATTTAAGTACGAGCCCTACGCTTTCACCTTCAGTAACAGATAAGAATTCATCAGCAGTTGATTTCGGAACTGCCGCTACCATTACATTCACTAATGGTGTGGCGACAACCAGTATGATTTTATATCGTGCTGAGGTTGCAAGTATCGTAGCCACACAAGGTGGGGTAACCTCTTCTGGTGCAGATCGTTTAATAAGCACCTACACGGCTGGTTCATTCTCTAAAATGGCTGTTTTATTGGCTAATTCTCAGGTGAATGGTACGGCATTTACAGGTTCTAACACCTTAACTGCTCAAGATTTCTGGGCGAATACGGTTACGACTTTTGATGCAAGTGCCAATAATATAACGGTGACAAGTAGTTTAACTGGAGCTGTAAGTGGATTATCAGGTACGAATAAACTGACTAGTGCCTTAGATTTTGTTAATGGAGTGGCTAATCTAACTTCTAAATTAATCTTTACGGGTACAGCAGGAACAGGAACATTTACTTTTGCAGCAGCAACAGGCGGAATTAGTGTAACCAGTGCTAATGTCACTTTAGTAGGAGGAACTGCTACCAAATTACGTATTACAGGTAGTTCAACTGGAACAGCGGGTGTTGCCCAAGTCATTTCCATTACGGCACTCGATGCTAATGGAAATACCGCAGTTGCCTACACAGGAACCAAGAGTTTGACCTTCTCTGGTGCCAATGCATCAATATCTCCAACTACTAATCCAACGGTTGCAGGTATAAACTTGGGAACTAGTACCGATATTACCTTCACCAATGGTACAGCCAGTGCCAACTTGGTATTGTATAAAGCAGAAAATGCGGTCATTGCCGCAACTGATGGTTCGATTTCTGCCTCGGGCTCAGATCGATTGAGTGTTGCAGTTTCATCATCGAGTTATAGCAAGTTGGCCGTAGCTTTGGCTAGTCCACAGGTCAATGGAACAGCCTTTACAGGCACGAATACCTTGACCGCTCAGGATGATTATGGTAATACGGTTACAACCTTTAATGCATCTACCAATAACATTACTGTAAGCACTACCTTGACAGGTAGCATTACAGGATTATCAGGTACCAATAAATTATCATCTTCAGGAGACTTTGTGAGTGGGGTGGCCAATTTAACTTCGGCATTAACCTTTACGGGTACCTCAGGAGTAGGAACATTTACCTTCAGCCCGGCCACTGGAAGCGCCATTACTTCTGGAAATGTAACCATGGGCTCTGGTGCAGCAACTAAATTGGTCATAACTGGAGTTTCAGCCACACAAACAGCTGGCACGGCACAAACGATTACCATTACGGCTAAAGATGCTAGTGGCAATACAGCTACTACCTATACTGGATCAAAATCATTAACATTCTCTGGGGCTAATGCTTCCATAAACCCTGTTACTAACCCAACGGTAGCTGGAACTAACCTAGGAACTGCTACCAGCATTAGCTTCACGAATGGTGTTGCTACGGCTAGTCTGGAATTATTTAAAGCAGAAACCATTGATTTGGCTGCTACAGATGCCACTATTTCTGCCGCTGGATCAGATCGATTCAATGTCGCAGTTAGTGCTTCCACCTATGCCAAATTAGCAGTAAGCTTGGCTAGTCCTCAGATCAATGGAACAGCATTTACAGGAACCAATACTTTAACTGCTCAAGATGCCTATGGTAATACCGTAGCATTTAATGCCTCAACCAATAATGTGACAGTTAGCACAAGTTTAACTGGTAGTATTTCAGGATTATCTGGAACCAATAAACTAAGTAATAGTAATGATTTTGTGGGAGGTGTTGCCAACTTAACCAGTTTAGGTCTAACTTTCACAGGAACTTCTGGCACGGGTACATTTACTTTCAGTCCTGCAAGTGGTACAGCGGCTGTTAGTTCAAATGTCACAGTTAATCCGGGTGCGGTAAGCAGATTAGTAATAACAGGTACTGGCACTGTTACTGCTGGTGATAGCCAAACGATTACTATTCGTGCTAAAGATGCTAGTGGTAATACGGTCACAACCTATACGGGAGATAAATCAGTAACATTCTCTGGTGCCAACGTTACCAATTCACCAGCTGTGAATCCAACAGTCAGTGACAAGACAAGTGCCAATGTGAATTTTGGTACGTCAACGACCATTACCTTCAGCAATGGAGAGGCTACAGCCACCATGAAATTGTACAAGGCAGAATCAGCCTTAGTGGTTGCAACAGAAGGCGCCTTGGCTTCCTCAGGTGCTGACCGCTTAAGTGTCACTGTAGGCCATGGTAGCTTAAGTAAGTTTACGCTTAACTTAGCATCTCCTCAAGTGAATGGTTCAGCCTTTACAGGAAGCAATGAACTGATAGCTCAAGATGCGTACAGTAACCCAGTGTTGAATTTTAATGCCAATACTAACAACGTTACCATCTCAACTAGTTTGACAGGAAGCATCACGGGATTATCGGGTACTAATAAGTTAAATGCAGCGGATGATTTCGTCAATGGGGTAGCTAATTTGACATCGAAATTAATCTATACAGGAGCCTCAGGTTCGGGAACATTTACCGCACTGGCTACAACAGGAGGGGCAACTGGAACAAGTTCATCTCTGACTATTTCAAGTAGTGCTGCTACTAAATTAGTAATTACAGGAACGGGTACGGGTATAGCAGGTTCAGCACAGACGATTACCATAACGGCCAAGGATGCAAGTGGAAATACAGCTACTACCTATACTGGAGCTAAGAGTGTTACTTTCTCAGGTGCCAATAGTTCTAGTTTACCAGTCACAGTTCCAACCATCGCTGGTACTAACATAGGTTCAGCCACCAACATTAGTTTCACCAATGGTGTGGCTACGGCTAGTATGATTTTATACAAAGCTGAAACGGCTACCATAGCCGCTTCGGAAGGTGCGCTTTCTGCTGCTGGCGCGGATAGGTTAACTGTCACAGTATCAGAAACATCTTTCAGTAAATTGGCTGTAAGTTTGGCTAGTCCACAAGTCAATGGAACTGCCTTTACAGGTACCAATACCTTGACTGCTCAAGATGCTTATGGTAATACGGTTACAGGATTTACTGCCTCGACCAACAATATTACTGTAAGCAAAACCTTGACAGGAACCATATCGGGTTTAAATGGTGGAGCCATATTGAATTCACATGGAGACTTTGTTAACGGTGTGGCTAATTTAACTAGCCGATTAATCTTTACAGGTACTTCAGGAACAGGTACATTTACCTTCACTCCGGCCTCAGGAACTGCCGTAACCAGTGGAAACGTGGTGGTGAATCCAGGTGCAGCAACTAAATTAGTAATTACAGCTACACCAGGAGCCATCACAGCGGGTACCACCAAAGCTATTACGATTACAGCTCAAGATGCTAGCGGAAATACAACCACTGTTTATTCAGGAGATAAAAACTTAATTTTCTCTACTTCTACATCTCCATCCAGAGTACCTACGGCAAGTAATAAGAATGCTGTCGATATTGATTTTGGCTTGACAACTGTGGTTACTTTTGTCAATGGTGTAGGAACTAGTACATTGAAAGGATATAGATCTGAATTGACAACAGTTAGTGTCACCGACGGAACTATTAGTTCCAGTGGTGGAGGTAATTTACCATTGGATATTACACCGGGTGCATTCAGTAAATTGGCCGTTAGCTTAGCTAGTCCGCAAACCACAGGAGTAGCATTTACGGGAGTAAATACCTTAACTGCTCAAGATGAATTTAATAATACAGTTAATTTGGATGCGTCAACCAATAATGTGACGGTTACGAATTCCTTAGGAGGAACTATTACAGGCTTGTCCGGAACGAATAAATTAAGTAATGCCAATGACTTCGTGGGTGGGGTAGCTAATTTAACGAGCTTGGGCTTAACTTATTCAGGGGCTTCTGGAACAGGTACATTTACCTTTACACCAGCTACTGGAACAGCAATTACAAGTTCCAATGTTACGATTAACCCAGGTACTGTGACACGTTTAGAAGTTACTGGTTCAGGAACCCAAACGGCTGGAGGGTCACAAACCATTACCTTACGTGCCAAGGATGCCAGTGGAAATATTGTACCATCTTACACCGGAGATAAGTCGATTATATTCTCTGGAGCTCTATCTTCTACGAATCCATTTGTAAATCCAACTGTAACGGATAAAACAAGTGCGGAGGTGAATTTTGGAACGGCTACCACCATCACCTTTACCAATGGTGTTGCCACGGCTACCATGAAACTTTACCGCGCAGAAACCTCTACGATAGTGGCTACCCAAGGAGCTTTGGCTTCTAGTGGAGCAGACAGGTTAAGCGTAGTTGTTTCTCCAGCTAGCTTAAGTAAATTTGCGGTGGCTCTTACCACGCCACAGGTCAATGGACAGGCTTTCACCTCGAGCAACATAGTAACTGCTCAAGATGCTTACGGAAATACCGTAACTAGCTTTAATGCTAGTACCAATAATGTCACAGTGACTACCTCATTGTCGGGAAGTATTTCTGGTTTATCTGGAACAAACAAATTGAATGATGCGGCAGACTTCGTAAATGGAGTAGCTAATTTGACCTCAAAATTAATTTATACAGGTACTTCTGGTTCGGGAACATTTACTTTTGCCTCAGCCACAGGTGGTGCTACTGGAACAAGTGCCTCTATAGCCATTAGCGGAGGTACTGCCACTAAATTGGTGATTACAGGAAATGCAACTCAAACAGCAGGTACCTCTCAATCTATTACTGTAACCGCGCAGGATGCTAATGGTAATACAGCTACAGCCTACGCAGGAGTCAAGAGCATCACCTTCTCGGGAGCTAATAGCTCGCCAAGTCCAGCTACCAACCCTACGGTGAGTGGAGTGAATTTAGGTACGGCTATGAACCTAACCTTTACAGCGGGTGTAGCCTCTGCCAACATGATCTTGTTCAATGCTGAAACTGCTGTGATATCAGCCACGGATGCTAGTATTTCATCTTCAGGATCTGACCGATTGACCGTGGCCGTTTCTGCTGCTGCATTTAATAAATTGGCAGTAAGCTTAGCTAGTCCACAGGTAAATGGAAGTGCCTTTACAGGAACAAATACCTTGACGGCCTTAGATGCTTATGGCAACACGGTTACTAGTTTCAATTCGAATACTAACCCGATTACAATAACGAGTACCTTAACAGGTTCTATTTCAGGATACACGGCCAATGTCATGAACCAAGTAGGTAATTTTACCAGTGGTGTGGCTAATTTGACATCAAACCTAGTATTTACTGGAACGGTAGGCACCGGAACCTTTACCTTCACTCCGCAAACAGGAACTGCCATAACAAGTGGCAATGTTACTATCAATGCGGGAGCAGCTACGAAATTAATTATTACAGGTTCAGGAACTCAAACGGCCGGTGCCTCACAAACAGTAACCATTACTGCGAAAGATGCTAGTGGAAATACTGCTACTACGTATACGGGTGATAAGAGTTTGACATTCTCAGGTGCTAATTCTTCTTCGAATCCAAGTACTGCTCCTTCAGCAAGCAACAAAAACAATGTGGCCACTAATTTTGGTACAAGTACTGTAGTTACTTTTGCTAATGGAGTAGCCACATCTGATCTGAAAGTATACAAAGCGGAAAGTGCTGAAATTCAAGTTTCAGATGGATCTATAAATTCGAGCAGCGGTGGAAGCTTAGCTATCACGGTAAGTCCGGCTAGCTTCTCAAAATTAGCGGTAGCTTTAGCAGGATCTCAAGCTAATGGGGTAAGCTTTACAGGAACCAATACATTGACAGCCTTGGATGCTTATGGCAACGTAGCAACAAGTTTTGATGCTTCAGGAAATAATATTACGGTTTCAACGACATTGACAGGTAGTATTACTGGATTGTCTGGTACAAATAAATTAACTAGTGCCAGTGACTTTGTGAATGGCGTGGCTAATTTGACAAGCCTAGGATTGAAGTTTACGGGTACAGCAGGCACAGGTACATTTACCTTTACACCTGCCAGCGGATCTGCCGTTACTTCATCGAATGTGGCAGTTGGCTCAGGTGTAGCCACACGTTTTGTAGTAACAGGTACCTCAACGCAAACAGCAGGAGGCACTCAAACCATTACCATTACAGCCAAAGATGCTAATGGAAATACGGTAACATCTTACACAGGTGATCATGCCTTAACCTTCTCAGGTGCTTTGGATTCTAGTAATCCAATTGTTCACCCTACTGTGATTGATAAAAATGCAGTAGAACAAGATATTCATACTGGAGCAACTTTAACATTTACCAATGGTGTGGCGACGACTACCTTGGCTCTGTATACGGCTGAGGTAGCGAATCTAGCTGTGAGTGATGGTAGCATCAGCGCAGCAGGAGCAGATCGTTTGACGGTGACCGTTAGTCCGGCAGCTTTCAATAAACTATTTGTTAGCTTAAGTACTCCTCAAACAAACCGAGTGGCCTTTACAGGTACCAACACCTTAGCAGCGCAAGATGCCTATGGAAACGTAGTGACTGGCTTTGATGCTAGTACGAATAACGTGACGGTAACAACAAGCTTGACAGGTACGATTTCTGGCTTATCTGGTACCAATAAATTAACGGGTGCAGGTGATTTTGTGAACGGTGTGGCTAATTTAACAAGCCTTGGATTGAAATATTCTGGAACTATTGGCAGTGGCACATTTACCTTTACCCCTGCTACAGGTACTGCCGCCGTGAGTACATCCATCATTATGAACCCAGGAGCTGCTGATCATATAATGATTATTGGATCTGGAACGCAAACGGCAGGTACATCTCAAACGGTAACAATTCGAGTGGTTGATGCTAACCATAATACAGTAACATCCTACGCAGGTACTAAAACTTTAGTCTTCTCAGGGGCTAATAGTTCAACAAGTCCGGTAACTGCACCAACAGCCGATGGCATTGCATTTGGTTCAAATACCAGTGTGGTATTCACCGCAGGTATTGCTAGTGTTTCAATTACCTTATTTAAGGCTGAAAATGCGGTTATTCAGGTATCTGATGGAACCTTAGTAGCCGTTGGAAATCATCATGAACTACCTATTACCGTTTCAGCTAATACTTTCACCAAATTGGCTGTTAGTTTAGCAGCTTCTCAAAATAGTGGTACTGCCTTCACAGGAACCAATACCCTATCAGCACTAGACGCTTATGGTAACTTGGTGACAACCTTCAATGCAGCTGGAAATAACGTGACTGTTACTTCAAGCCTAACAGGAACCATCACCGGCTTATCAGGAACCAATAAATTAAATGCAGGATTAGACTTCTCAGGAGGAGTAGCCAACTTGACAAGCTTAGGCTTAATCTATACAGGAACCTCAGGAGTGGGCACGTTTACCTTCACTCCAGCGACGGGTAGTGCAGTAACGAGTGGAAATGTAACGATCGGAGCAGGTTCAGCTACGAAGTTCATCATCACGGGAAGTGGCACGCAAACAGCGGGAGGCAGTCAAACGATTACGATTA
>NZ_JBPXKD010000020.1:0-353 GCF_054558475.1 Aquirufa sp. Wall-65K1
TGCGTGCAAGGCAGGTGCTCTAGCCAGCTGAGCTAATCCCCCAATTTTAATTGGGTTTTAATGTTAATCTCTTCATTCATTAGACTCGTTTGTCTAATGCGGTACGCTTAATTTCTTCGAGTGGAGATAACGGATTCAACACGGAATGTAATTCCGTTGACCCCCTGCGTGCAAAGCAGGTGCTCTAGCCAGCTGAGCTAATCCCCCGTTATTGGCTTTCATCTCTAGCTTGCCCCAACCTTACTTGTTGGTGGGCCTGCGTGGACTCGAACCACGGACCTCTACATTATCAGTGTAGCGCTCTAACCACCTGAGCTACAAGCCCGCTTATTCTTCTCTTTCTCTATTAATAT
>NZ_JBPXKD010000021.1:0-331 GCF_054558475.1 Aquirufa sp. Wall-65K1
TAGAACCGTCCGCCACGATACTAGCCGAAGTAGGAGTTAAGGTAGAAATGGCAGCATCCGCAGCACCAGCCACAACAGTGAATGCATTAGAATCACCAACTTTGGCTGCTACATTACTACCAGCACCAGTTCCTGTTGCAGTTAAAACTACACCCGTTTCAGCTTTGGTATAAGTAACACCTGAGATGGTAACTGCACTAGATCCAGAAGTAATGGTACCTGTAAGTGTACCACCTAAAGTACCAGTACCTGTCTTACGAGTAAGAGTAACTGTTCCATCAGCGGTGGCATTGACCGCATTGCCGTTTACGTCGGTTAATGTAACTGTAAC
>NZ_JBPXKD010000003.1:0-407940 GCF_054558475.1 Aquirufa sp. Wall-65K1
ACCTTCTTGAATAATAGCTAGACGGTCTTCTGGACTGAATACTCTTCTTTCTCTTTTCATTTTCCCTAATTTAATTGGTTCTAAACTCTTTTTAAAATTTAGTCCAGTCTATTAGGGGGTTAGTACACGTATATAATGGTGCTACATTCCTTGGGAACTCAAAAGTCAAGCCGGTCTTAAAACGAATCCATTACAATAAGGATTGTGATGCAACATTTAACAAACGAAAGGTGTCGGGCAAGATTCGAGGTATCCTAAAAGAGAATGAAACCAAGCTGAAAATTAGAGCAACTATTGAGGAGATGGAAGCCAAAGGTATCCCGATTTCCAAGTCGAGTATATCCAAATATTCAGGAATTCACCGGGGAACTATCATAAAACATATGGATACAGACCTACATGACATAAAAAAAATTATAGACGAAATCAACGATTCTATTGAATAATGGCACATTTCAACCTCCTTTAAATTAAAGGAATAAAAATAATTTAAAATATTTTTGTAAGTTTTTTGGAAAGTACAACAATATTCGTACATTTGTCAAACCAAACAAACAAATTGTAAATGTCATTCATTCAGGAGGTTCTTACTTACGGTAACGAAATTGTTCAGCATGCGCTGGATGCCATGAATGGGTGTGGAGATAATTACCAACAATCACTTCTATTATTGTTGTTAATACCTAAGGTACCTAGCAATAAGTTAAATAAAGAGATGACTGATAAATTCTTTGATGAATTTCCGGCCTTAAAAACGATTCCACCTGCTAAGACAGTAGTTGAGTTTATTTTGGAAGATAATTTTAAAGACGAGATTTACAACGACACAAGCGACATGAGTAGGTGGATTAAATTGACTCAATTGAAGCAAAGTATGTTAGACTATTACACACATAATGTTTGTGAGTCTAATCAAGGTGGTCAGTTTCATGAGTTCCACACCAAGTTTTACCAAATGAGCCTTCAATTAAAGAGACTTAGATTAGTAATACAACCGGAGTTTCATGTAATAAAGAACGTTCACCCTGTAAGTAAAATACCTTATCTGTCTGTTAGAGGGTTCTGGCTTGATGATAATGATAAGAAGGTGAAAGTGTTCACTAAGTCGTTGGGTAGAGAAGATAGTTATGTTGATGGTAAGAATGATAGTGAAATGTTGAGGGATGCGGCGAAGCAAATACAAGAAATGTCATTTGCTAAGTATCAGGAGTTATATAGTTAGTGGTTTTTTTTACTCAAATTGTAAGTCTTTTAAAAAGTTAAACATGTAGAAATATGATAAATTTTAGTCATCAATCAACTCGGGAGAGGGTGGATTGATAATGGCCAGTGCTCTGCCAGGCCAATATGATTTGAAGAAATCCTTCAAGTTTTTTGCAGCGCCCCTATTTTTTTATCCACAATGTAAGTCAAAATATAAAACTTACAATAAAATATGTTATTTATGAAAAATAATATCTCAGTTAAACAGGTTCAAGAATTGCCGCTTGAGAAAATTAAAATTCACCCTTTGCTTGAGCAATTTGTGAAACCAAAAAAGAAGGACCACATTGAATACACCATGAATCGATTGGGTCAGTTTACACCACTACTTGGCAATCTTATTGGAGATACCTTTTATGTAACAGACGGAATCGTCCGATTGGAAGTTGCGAAATCCTTAGGATTGAAAACTTTACAATGTCTGCACATTAACATTCCTGATGAGGACGCTGTAAAAATCAGATTAACCAGTAACCAACGAACAAATATGTCATACTCAGAGATGGCACATTATGGAGAGCACATGTTAGGTCTTATTGGTAAATCACAAGGTAAGAAAAGAGATTTAATGGGGTTTGACTTTATTGATAAGGATGAACACTATGGCTTGGTGGGCAAGGATAGATTTGAGATGGTTTGCCACCTTCTTAACCTTCCTATTAAAGCATCTTCTTTACGAAAATTGATGGAAGTAAAATGGTTTGAAGATGAGAATCCAGGTAATAAAGTAGGGATTATGGCCGGTTTGGAAAATGGGTTATATAAGATTGACAAAGCACATCAATTACTTGGAGAAAAGGCTAAGAAAGAAGCCAAAATTGCAGAAAGAAAACGTAAGGATTATGAGGGAAAGGTAAATGACATTAGTTTCCATTTGTTTAACACATCCTCAATGGACCTTTCGGACATTCCTGATTCCAGCATGAGAATGTTCATTCAATCACCACCATATTTTCAGCTTCGTGAATACAGAAATCAACCTGATTATTTTATCCATGGTCAGGAAGAAACTTTGAAAGAGTACATTGAGAACGAGGTGAAGTTTTATCGAGGAGCTAAGAGAAAGTTATTATCAAATGGTGTAGTTGTGATTATCATTGGCGAGACTTACAGAGATGGCTACCAAGGTGTATGTACCAAATTAGAAACTGCACTTGAGAAGGATGGCTGGTATATTCTTGATGTAAATACCTTTGTCAAGACCAACGCTAAGGCTACGCCTCACGTGGCAAGATTTCTGAATTCGAAAGAAACCATCATCGTCGCAGGTTTAAAACCAGCAAATGAAACGTTATTTAATGATGTCACAAGACCCTCTTCAATTGGGGAGTTCAAAGTGATTCCTGGTTCGTCAAGAACCACTGGTGGTAAAGGATATTCAATGGCATCCCCTGAGTCATCCATTACCAATGTGTTTATTGAGTCAGTATTTCAAAAGTCAGAATACTCGGATGTTGATGATGAATTTTTTCACCAGGCCCCCACATCAGTTGACATCTATGAGAAATTTATCTTAGGCTACAGTAATCCGGGGGAAAATGTGGGGGAATTGTTCCTTGGGAGTGGTTCCGGCTTGGAATCGGCAATTTTAAACGGAAGACATGGTTACGGCTGGGACGTAGACCATGAGTCAATTGACTTTTGTAATAAACGTCTTAAAAAACGACTTGAAGAAAGAGAACAAACCAAAATCGAATTATCGATTGCTGCATAAACATGCGGCGCCACTGAATTGTAAGCAATATCTTTGACGCCGTTTTTCAACATAATATCATGAAAGACCTCATTTATTTTTACACGAAGTACCTAACCGTTAAGATGACATGTGATTATCTTAATGTATCACGTTCCACTTTGGGGGAATGGATGAAGAATGGGAAGATACCATTCACAAAGATTGGTCGTTCACCTCGTTTTGACAGAGATGAACTTGACCAGTGGGTTAAATCAGGAGTAAGAACAACAATTGAATTACCCCAGTTACCGACATTAAACAGAAAAGTGCGTTATGGCAACAATTAATATCCGATTAGACAAGAGAGGGAATAGACCCGACAAACATGGGAGATTTAATCTTTCAGTCATTGTTCAACACCAAGGGGAAGTCTTATACTTAAACATTGATAAGCTGACGGAACAACAGTATAATCACGTTTTTGTAAAGCGGTCGTTAGATGAAAAGAGTAAAGAATATCGCCAACGGTGCGATGAGTTTTTGGAGAAGGCCGAGAATGTATTCGAAAGAGTAATACCATTTGATAGACAACAGTTTAGAGAGGAGTTTTTTAAGGAGGATTTAAATGAACCAGTCAATCAGATTAAACCATCCGAGATGACCTATTTCGAAATGGCGGAATATTTCAGAGAGAACAAGAGGTTAAAGCCAGCGTCGAAGAACAGAATGAAGACCGCAAGAAATCAATTGGAAAAGTTCAAGCCGGGGTTAACCTATAAGGACATTACCGTTAACTTTCTACATGATTTTGAACATGAGGTTTCAAAACGTGGTGGTTCACCGGCAACCATTTCGGGTTATATGACTGATATTCGTACGGTTATCAATTACCATAGAAACATCACCAAGTTTATACCTCAAGATTATGAATATCCATTTGGAGCAGGTGGTTACGGTATCAAAACGTATTTCCCTTCAAAGGTGGTATTAAGAGCGGAGGAAATCCAAGCAATTGCTGAACTTAACGAGTTTGAGACAAAGGAACAGGAATGGGCACGTGATATTTGGTTGTTCTTGTACCGATGTAATGGAATCAATTTTGTGGACCTGTTGGCGATGAGATGGGACCATATCAAAGGAGGGTGTTTCATCTTCTATAGGACAAAAACAAAGACCACCAGACGTAGTAATATTAAACCTATTCAAGCGCCATTGGATGATAAACTCCAAGAGGTGTTAGATAAGATTGGAGTTAAGGATAGTCCATTTATTATCGGGAAGATGAAGGATGGATATACTGACACAACCTTAGCAAACAAGTCACACAAGCTGTGTGGTGAAATTAATAAAGAGCTAAAGTATGTCACCCAAAAATTAGACCTTTCCTTAAACCTTGTGTTGGATATTGCGAGGGATTCGTACGCCACGACTTTGAACCGGAATGGGCGTTCAATAAACCATATTGCGGAACACTTGGGTCATGCAACTACGGTTGTAACACAACACTATGTCGGTCAGTTAACTGTGGAACAGTCAAAGGAGATTAATAGTTGTTTATTTTAATTACATTGACAAAAATTTATAAATGGGAAAAATATCTCATGGTGTCTTAATTGGTTATTCAGATTTATTTGGTCCATCAGATAAAACTGTAGAGGAGATTATGTCTGGCATAAATCGAGAGAAGGCATTAAAAGCAATTTGTCATTTATTAGGGCCATTTTTATCTGACAATGCTGTACTTGAAAGAGATTTGATAACTTCTTTTTTTAACTCAAAAAATAAGAAGTATCGTGATGAACTTTTATTCAAAATTTCAAGAATTCAGAGCCAATCAAAGAATGTAAAAATAATAAATGTGAAAGCATTATTGTTTCTATTTGAAGTAGTGTTCAACTTAAATTCTGATGTTGAAAATGAGTTTTCTGTACAATCTGAGGTAAGTTTTTTTAATGCAATCTTAATTGTTAACGATAAAATAAATCTAAATCCTCCTAAATCAACGAATTTAATAAATGAAGGAAAATTTGCAGAAGCTGTTTTTTCAACATCATTCTCAAATTACGATTTTAACAATACAGATGTTCAGAAAATATTCATCACGCAAGTATTCAAGATGAATCTCTTGTTTGAATATTTAAAAAAATCTGAATGCGGAAACATATTACTTAGTAAGTATATAAATCGATTTGGGATTACAAAATTGAGTGATTTTGTAAAAGCCTTATTATCATTTTTGGGCCATATTATAGATAATCGATTTACTAATAAATCCATTGAATTTATAATTACTGATAATTTGGAGTATAATCATTTGTTTTTAGATGAATTGATTATGAACAATGAAGAGGGAAGATTTGAAGAGGATTTCAAGACTATAAGGTCAAACCCCATAGTAAAGTTAAAAAATGGCAACTATTTGATAGTTTACCTACCATTTGTGTTTGAATGTATTTTTAAAGGAATGTACTTCAAATTAAATGATATAAATAATACTCTAAAGACTAATGGAGAAGTGCCGTTTTATAAAGATTTTAGGCCGATTTATTGTGATGAATTTTCCGAAAAAACATTAATGCAATCGGTATTATTAAGCGTTTTTAAAAACAAGTATTTGAGTTTTTCAGGCGATGAAATTAAAAAATGTATAAAAGTTAAAGAACCGGATTTTTACATTAGGAACGGCAAAAGTGTTTTTTTATTTGAAAGTAAAGATGTCTTGATTAAGAAGGAAGTATTGGTTTCTTATGACTATCATCAATATGAAAAACTTCTCAGAGAAAAGTTTATGAACTCAAATGAAAATAACAAAGGGATAATACAGCTTATTAATTGTGTAAAGGACCTCTTTGATGACAAATATAAATTTGACTCTGAAATGAACCCGGAAAGGATGGAGATATATCCTATTTTGGTTTTACATGATAAGGTTTTCGATGTTCCCGGACTTAATTTTATCTTGAATACTTGGTTTAAAATTGAAGTTGAGAAACTTAAAAACTTGGGATATAATACTTCAAGAGTTAAAGATTTAGTAGTTATAGATATTGATACTTTAATTTATTACAGTGCTGAACTTTACGAGTCGTCTTTAAATTTTAAAGCGTTATTAGAAAAATATATATATTCCATGTCACGCCACCGAAAGCATCAGAATAAGTTAAATTCATTTACGTCATTTTCTAATTTTATTGCTTCACATTTTAATGATAGAAGCAAGTATTTTAATAAGGTGAATTTGTTAAACAAGATTAAAACCTACTTGGAGTAATTGTTGCCAAGAATCACGCCAAGAATCCAATACAAAGGTGGACAAAGTCGGACATCCGTTATAAATCTAATTCTAATTTACTTGAAATCAGTGTTTAAACCCTGTATGGTAACATATCATTATGACCCTTAAAAATCTGTTAATCATGGGGTCCCTGGTTCGAGCCCAGGAGAGGGAGCAAACAGAAAAGTCATCAGAAATGGTGACTTTTTTTGTTTTAAATCCTTCTCTATTTAATCTATTCATCTATTTTAGTGGTTCGAGCTCATGAAGCAAAATGACGATTTTGGAAATTCAAGTATCGTTAATTTATGCTACTTTTTTTTCTCACAAGTTTTTCACAAGTTTCATTGAATATAACTAGGGAGTGCTGGTGACCGGGGCGGTTCCTTGTATCCGCTCTCCGGGGGCTAAATTCTTTTAATATAAAGAGACCCCTCAGACCCATGTTAAAATCGTGACCAAATTTTTTTTGATTTTTCGACTGTTGGTAAATTAAATAGGAATGTATAAAAAGACTATGTCTAATCCCCTTATAATTTTGACTCTATATCCTTCGCTAAGTGGGAATTACCCCATTTTGCAACTTCAATTAAAACAGGCATCAAACTCAATCCCGCCTTTGTTAACTTGTATTCTACTCTCGGAGGTTTTTCGTCAAACTCAATTCGATCGATTAATCCTAAAGTTTCTAGGTCATTAAGTTCTTTTGAAAGAACCTTATTCGATATCGCGGGTATTAACTGATTTAGTTTACCAAAGCGGATAGTTTTATCCCCGATACAATTCAAGACAATGGGTTTCCATTTACCACCAATGATTGACATTGTTCGAGTCACGGGACACTGAAAGGGATTGTCTATAAAACGCATTTTATAGTTACTTAGAGGTTACTACTAATTGAATAATGGTTACAAATATATACCGCAATTAGGTAGCTTTGATGAAAAATAGATAAATATGAGAAAAGTATTGATATTAGGGCTAACGATTATGTTAGCTACAATTTCTTCATTTGCACAACGCAAGGAAGTTATTTATGTGAATGCTAATTCGGGTGAAGATGGAGCGGCTGGCTCACAAGCTGCTCCTTTGAAGACATTGACGGAGGCGGCTAAACGTGTCAATAAATTAGTGGGTAAAGGAAGTATAAAAGTGTTGTTATCTGAGGGTACATATGGGCTTGCAGAAACCGCAGCATTTAACCCCGTTCAGTGGGAGTTTTCAAAACAAGATCGCCTTGAAATTCGAGCTGAAATCTTACCAGATAGTTCTGCTTGGGAGCCGAATAAAATGCCTATTATTGTGTCAACAATGCCATTTAAAATAGAACGCGATGACAAAAAAATAATTACTGGCGGGTCAAACTATGGTATATTAATTGAAAACAATCATACCACAATTCAAGGACTTCGTATTTTAGGTGAACCTGTTCATGAGAAACCAAGAGCCGGTGTACTTGTTAGAAATTATCCAATTGTATGGGAAGGGAAGAACTTAAGTGATTTGCGTGTTACGCAATGTTTGTTTTTGGGAAATCAATTCGCTTTACCTAATCACTTGGGTATTCTTGCAAATGGGAAACAACTGGAAGTAGACCATTGTGTATTTTACGGTGTGAAAGACGCGATCGTAATGTGGAATTCGCCTTCAGAGCAATCAAGCATGCACCATAATTTAGTTTTGAACAGTTATGGGGCCGCGGTTTGGACATGGTCTACAACACCAGATTTCAAATTTTATAACAATGTCTTGAGTGGAATAAATGTCTTTTGGGTGCTTGAGAAAGAAGCAAAAAACACCTATCAAATTCATAATTCCTTAGTTGTTGGATATAATCAATTAGTAAATCAAGGTGGAGGGCCACAAGATTTTGGTACACCTGCTGATCCAAAGAAATTGATGTTTGGTTCTGATCTGGTGGTTCAAAAATCAGGTGGCTTAGCCATTGAGGAAGATCAAACGAGTCGTTTTTATTTACAATTAAAACCTGGAACTTTGGGTACCACCTACGGCGCAGGTTTATTTTATAAATCATCACATGAGAAATAAGGTTTTTATTGCATTCATGATATTGTTGGCTTTACCAAACTATGCCCAACAATTCACCTGGGATAATCAGGAATACAAAGCCATTAATTCAATAGCTAAAGTTGTTGAAATGGATGGAGCAAAAGTATTAGAAGTCACTAGAGACTTAGTGAAATCTCCGTTTGATATCAATAACATCGAGAATTCGGTAGATGGGCCGACATTTGTTAAGCTAGCGAATACCGACATCGAAAATGGTACTGTCGAAGTGAAGATGTTGAGTAAGATTCAATCTGACTCGCCGTTTCCGCAAGCTCGTGGATTTATCGGTTTAGCCTACCGAATTGACGAAGCGAATACGATGTTTGAAAATATATATTTGCGTCCAAGTAACGGTCGCGCAGATGATCAACTTCGCAGAAACCATACCGTACAGTATTTTGCTTATCCCGGTTATACCTTTAGTCGCTTACGAAAAGAGTCAAACGGCATTTATGAAACGTATGCAGATATTGGGTTAAATGAATGGATAGATGTCCGGATTGAATTTTATAAGGAGAAAGTTGCTTTGTTTATTAATAAGCAAAAGTCACCCAATTTCATCGTTAATAAAATGTTAGGCAAGTCTACTCACGGAAGCATAGGTTTGTGGGTGGAAGTGGGAACAATCGGTTACTTCAAAGATTTGAAAGTGACAAAGAACTAATTTAGAAAGGGGCCAATAAAATGAGCCCCTTTTTTTATTTACTCGAAAAGTAATTCAATACAATCTCGTTGAATTCTTTGGGGTTTGTTGCATAGTAGCCATGACCCGCGTTTGGAATAACTTTTAGTTCTGAATGTGGTATGGTTTTTAAGAAATAGTCAAAGAGATGTTGATTATTAAACGTTCCCTTTTCTGCCATTAAGGCCAAGGTTGGGACTTGAATTGTAGGCAAAATATCTCGCCAATCGTTCCCCAAATGTTCAGTTAATAATTTCCCCATCATCAACTCCCTGGTATTTTTAGGAGGTTGTTGTTGACTTTTTGGCATGCGCCAAGCCGTCCATAAATCTTTATCTGTTGCGCTACCAGTGTACATTTCCTTTTCATGAGCTGTCCATGATGGATCAGTAATTAAACACGGAGCCTCATCACCTAAAATGTATTTTATAATTTGGTTTTGTCCAAATAAACTAAAGTAGCTCCAAGCTACCGTATTTCCCATTGAATGCGCTAATAAGTAAAAGGGACCAATTTTCGCATCTGCAATCATTTCATTTGCATCTTTTGCGAATCGTTCAATATGTACGCCGTAGTTTGGATCCTCTGAAAGTCCGTGCCAACGATAGTCCAAGCAATACACTTGAAATTGCTTGCCTATCACCTCTAAATTAGGTTCAAAATTAGCTGAGCTTTGGGTATAGCCCGGAAAAATGACCAACGGTTTTCCTTTTCCAGTGACCGTATAATGTAATTTCACGCCATCTGAAGTAGTGAAATAGTGATCTGTTTTTTGAGCAAAAACGCTGCTTGCCAACAAGCTGAAGAATAATAGATAATTTTTCATGTGTTAGATTTTTTCTCGATAATGACCGCATAGCCCATTCCCACGCCTACACACATGGCCGCTAATGCATATTTTTTGTTATGTTTTTCCAAACCGTGTAAAGCTGTTTGGATAATACGCGTACCCGACATGCCCAATGGATGACCTAACGCAATGGCACCACCATGTGGGTTGATTCGGTCGTCATCATCTGAGAGACCTAAGCCTCTTATCACAGCTAAACATTGCGCAGCAAACGCTTCGTTAAATTCAAAAATATCCATGTCTTTCAGTGTTAGCCCTGCTTTTTCTAAAGCCTTCTTACTCGCATTTACAGGCCCTATTCCCATGATGCGAGGTTCTACTCCTACTACAGCGGAGGCGACGATCCGGCCCTTGGGCACAAATCCGTATTTATTGACCGCTGCTTCAGAAGCTAGTAACATAGCTGCCGCACCATCATTGATTCCAGAAGCATTACCTGCGGTAACGGTGCCGCCCGTTTTGCGGAAGGCCGGCTTTAATGTAGAGAGCTTTTCAAGCGTACTATTTCCCTTAATGAATTCATCTTGATCAAAAACAGTAATATTTCCTTTTTTATCTGACGATTTTACAGGAACAATTTCCGATGCAAAATATCCTTCTTTTTGTGCTTTAAAGGCTTTTTGTTGGGATCGAAAAGCAAATAAATCTTGATCTTCGCGGGAGATTGCGAATAAGTCTACTAAGTTTTCGGCTGTTTCTCCCATTGCATCAATACCATATAATTCTTTCATTTTAGGGTTCACAAATCGCCAACCAAATGATGAATCGAACATTTGGGCATCATTCCCAAAGGGCTTTGTCGTTTTTGCAATTACCCACGGACTTCTTGTCATATGCTCAACACCACCAGCAATAAAAATATCACCATCTCCGGCTTTTATCGCTCGGTTTGCGTGAATTACAGCGGACATTCCGGAAGAACATAATCTATTTACCGTTTCTCCGGGTACTGTATGTGGAATTCCAGCTAAAAGAAGAGCCATTCGAGCCACATTTCGGTTGTCTTCACCAGCCTGATTATGGCATCCCAAGATAACATCGTCGATGCTAGCGGGATCGAGTTGTGGGTTTCGTTCTAAAATTGCGCCTAACGGTATGGCGGCTAAATCATCAGCTCGTGTAGCTGATAAACCGCCTCCTAAACTGCCTATCGCTGTTCGGACGGAATCAATGATGTAGGTGTGTTGTGACATTATATTGTTTAATTAATGTATGTGACCTCCCCCGTTTACATCCAAGGTAAGTCCTGTGATGTAAGCGGATAAATCGCTCGCTAAGAATAGGCAAGCATTTGCAATATCAAGTGGTTTTCCAGCTCTTCGCAACGGAATTCCCGCTACGACTTGCTGAAATTGTTCATCATTTACATTACCATCTAACATCCCTGTTTCAGTCATAGATGGACAAATGGCATTTGCTCGGATTCCTTGTGGGCCAAATTCCCGTGCAATCGCTTTCGTTAAACTCAGCACGCCACCTTTTGAAGCAGCATAGTGCGCTCCACCTACTAATCCACCGCCTCTTTGTGCTGCGACGGAGGCTAGGTTAACGATGCGTCCTGATTTTTGTTTGGCAAAATGTGTTAGGGCACTTTGGCAGGTATGAAACGTACCTTTTAAATTCACATCAATCATAAAAGTCAAATCCTGACTCGGAATATCGAGCATTCCCTCCGAACGAACGACACCTGCGCAGTTGATCAGGCTATCAATACCCCCAAAATGAGCAACCACCTGTTCCATTGCCTTATCACAAGCCGCTGGATCCACGATGTTACAGGGAATGCAAACGAGCGAAACCTGATGGCCAGCCGATTCAGCTAAAGCCGAGGCCAATTCTTCTTGTGTTGATTCGTTTACCGCTACATCTAATATGGCGATTTTTGCGCCGTGACTAGCGAATAATTCCGCCGTTGCGAAGCCGATGCTGCGCCGATTTGCGGCACCTACGATCACGCAAACGTGGTCAATCAATAAACGGAAATCGTTATTTTTCATAGCTTAACGCTGCTTTTGAGTTGATTAATTGGGTTATTTCGGAAGGAGTATATCCGAGTTCCCTTAAAATGGCCTGGGTGTCATGGCCTTTGGGTTGAGCAAAGGAATTCACCGGCGCGTAGTGTCCATTGTGTTTAATCGACGATCGGATGACCACCGTTTTTCCTTCCACGGGATGTATTTCTGTACGCATTAATTGCACTTGCGTTAAATGCAGATCTTCTATGAGCGTATCTATGGTGTGACAAGGCATCGCAGGAATGTCGACAGCTCTTAGTGCAAGCAGCCATTCCTCGGTAGTTTTGCTTAACAAAGGAGCACCGCGCACCTCAAACCACTCGCTAACAAATTCAGCCCGGCTGGCTATGGTTTGAAAACGCGGATCCGTTAAAAGAGCTGCGCGTTCCGTGGCCTTTAAAAATGCCGTGACTTGAGGATCTGTATTGATGGTGAAAGAGATATATCCGTCTTTGGTTTTGACGGGTTGATTGTGTGGGCTCAGTAAGCGTAAATCTCCTACAGGACCCACAGCTGGATCGAAACTTTTTTGTGCCAAATGTTCTTGCAACACAAAGGTCGCCATCGTTTCAAACATAGGGACCTCTACAAATGCCCCTTTGCCTGTTTTGTAACGGTCAATAATTGCTGCCATAATCGCACCTGAGGTGATTTCTCCTACGACATGGTCGCAAATCAACATAGGCACATAGGCCGGTTTTCCGTCACGCAATTGGGATAAACCCGCAATGCCGGAAACACCTTGCAAGACACTGTCGTACGTAGGTAAACCCGCATAGGGCCCTTCCGTGCCATAGCCAGTAATGAGGCAATAGATCTTTTCGGGATGTTTGGACTGAATAGCCTTCGGACCTAAGCCTAAACGCTCTAGCGCATCAGGGCGCATATTCGCAATGATGACATCGCACCAATTTATCAGTTTATCTGTGATGGATTGAGCCTGTGGGCTTTTTAAGTCCAGACACAAATTTCGCTTTCCGCGGTTTAAATGCAAATAAGTACCGGAATGTTGGCCTGAGGGAGATTTACCTCCTAGACCTCTCATCAAATCGCCACTTGGATGTTCAATTTTGATGACCTCAGCTCCGTATTGGCTCAATCGCCATGTGGCTACAGGGCCTACAACCACCGAGGTTAAATCAAGTATTTTTATTCCTTTTAGTGCTTCAAACATGGCATTATGCGTTTACGCGGGCATCGATAGAAACGGCCAAGGCGTGATGTGCATTACAAATCTTTACCTCCCAGTTTTGCGCGTCCACTGGACTTGCTAAAAGGGTAAGTTCATCGTCACAGAAAAGTGGCGCGCTATGTTTCGCTTGAAACCCAGCTAGCTGTAACCCGCATTGCGTGCGTAAAAACTCCGTAACATATAAAGTGGCAAGTCCTCCGTTGACCAATAAATTCGGATAGCCTTCTACCTCTTGTGTATAGCTACGATCGAGGTGGATTTTGTGGGAATTAAAGCCCAATGCAGAGTATTGAAATAACTGCAATTCATCCGGCGTCAATGATATTTTGGAATGTGCTTCTTGACTAATTAGCGAACCTGCAGGAAGAACGGGCTTACCTTGGCTAGCTTCTAACAAGATGAAGGTTTGTACTTCGTTAAGCAAAAGTTCGGATTCCTGATTACGTAACTCGTGCTGAATTTTGACAAAAGCCATACGGCCCGCTGCACCTTCTTTTTCTGCTATAGAAGTCACAAAACTTGTGCGTTCGAGTGTCTCCCCAATGCGAATATCTCCCAAGAACTCAACTGCCCGTCCGCCTAATACCAAACGTGGCAGGCCTAAATCGGGGATCGGAACCCCAAAACCAGGAAAGCCATCTGAACGGATTTCAGATCGAGGAACATTTCCCGATAAAATGAAAAAATGCCAGCCTCGTGGCAATAAATCGCCTTTTATGAAATCAGATGGCACTAAGTCAAGCATAGAAGCAACTTTCCTTACGGCGGAAAGGCTGCATACTTCTTCTGAGATGATTCGTTCGTTATGTTCCATATAGGGCACGTTGAGCACGATTTTAAAATAATCTGCCCCAAATTTAAACTAATTTTTTTATATATAAAATTCTAATTTTATATTTGCAAAAAACACAAATGTAATTCCTATGAAATTTAAATACCACCACATGAATTTGTGCACAGAGAATGTAGCACGAACGTCGGAGTTTTATCAGTCGGTTTTCAACTTATCTCGTCTTCAGGATGAGGAGCATAATTTAGTGGGCGAGGATACGGAAGATCGCTTTGACGGGGTTGTTGATTTTTTGACAGACGGCGAAGTAGAATTTCATATCACGAAAAAGGATGTAAATTTAGGCTTTGAAATGAAGCACTTTATTAATCCTTTAGAACGCGGTCACTTTTGTTTTCGCACGGATGATATCGAAGGCTTTAAGAAAAGATTAGAAGAAAAAGGGATCCCCTATGCTGATTATGGCAAGTGGGCTCTAGCCGGCTGGTATCAAATATTTTTCCATGATCCCGATGGCAACATTATTGAAGTCCACCAAATCGGAATGTAAACTCCATGAAAAACGAAGTAAGAGAGAAAAATAGTAGCGGTTATTCTGCGCCCGCGTTAGACAAAGGGCTCGATATTTTAGAGCTTTTGTCTAAGAGTGAGTCGGGTTTAAGCCAACAAGAAATTGCGGCAAATCTTGGGCGGAATCTCAACGAAATCTACCGGATGTTGACTTGTTTAGTGGCGCGAAATTATATTTCGAATCAATCCAACAAGTACGCACTTACTTCGAAATTATTTCAATTATCGCATTTTCATCCGCCCACTTATCGCCTGTTAAGTGAATCCATTCCGGTTATGGAAAAATTATCTGCGGACACGCTTTTCCCTTGCGATTTGCGAGTATATAATAATGGAGTCCAAACCGTTATTGCCGCCATTCAACCTCCAAATGGTGTTGGTTTTATGACGCGTGTAGGCGCCGAATTAAAAGTGGGCCCTTCCGCTTCTGGATATGTTTTAGTCGCTTTGCAAGATCCGGCCATTCGCACGATGCGGATGGAGGAAAGTTTAGCGGACGAGTCGCCAGAGCGCATTAAAAACTTTAAAAAGGAAATAGAAAAGGTCTTGAAGCATGGTTTTGCTTCAATTAAAAGCAATCAATACGCGGGTTTGCAAGCGATTTCCTATCCTATTTTTGATCAACACGCTAACGCGATTGCTGCGCTGACGGTTCCTATGCTTGCTCGCATCGATGATGAAACGCAAATGGGAATAGACGCTGTGCGGGAGAAACTTGCGGAGGCATCACTTTTGATTTCGAACCGAATTTCACTAAACCTCTAAATGATGAAAAACCTGCCCAATGTACTTTATGCGCTCAGTTTGCTTTTGCTGTTGGCGTTTTTTTATCAAGGTCTTGGGTCTGCCGGTTTTTTAAATTCGGGTGTATTTCTTTTAGGCGCACTTTTTAGTTTAGTCGTGGTCGGTTTTATCGATCCACGCTTGAAACAGCATGTTTTCACGCTGTGTCTGGTAGGTGCGGTGGTTCTAGGGATATTTTATCCACAGTATTTCGTCCACATAGGTGATTTTAAGTTCTCGTCTTTGATTGTTCCGTTGATCCAGTTGATCATGTTTACGATGGGAACAGAGATGAGCGTGAAGGATTTTGAAGGAGTTTTAAAAATGCCCAAAGCCGTGATTATCGGCCTAATTAGCCATTTCACTATCATGCCCTTGGTCGCAGTCACACTTGCCACTACCTTTGGATTTCCGTCTGAAATTGCCGCGGGGATCATCCTCATAGGATCTGTTCCGAGTGGCGTTACTTCGAATGTATTGGCTTTTATTGCAAAAGCTAATGTGCCATTATCGATAACGATCGGTACGATTTCGACTTTGATGGCTCCAGTCATGACCCCTTTGCTCATGAAATTTTTGGCAGGGAAATATGTAGAAGTTGACTTCTTAAAGATGATGCTTCACGTAGGAGAAATGATCATTTTACCGATCATTTTGGGACTTGTATTGAATAGTCTATTTAAGGCAAAATTGCAGGTGCTGAAGAAAGTCATGCCCACCATTTCGATGGTTGGCGTCTTTATGATGCTTGTTGTCATTGTGTCATCTGGCCGTGATGCATTATTGAAAATAGGACCTTTTTTGTTTTTAGCGTCCATGATTCACCATTCTATTGGCTATTTATTGGGCTATTGGAGTGGCCGATTAGCGGGCTTAAGTGAGCAAACCTGCCGAACCATCTCTTTAGAAGTGGGCTTGCAAAATGGAGGCTTGTCTTCCGGTATCGCCCTACAAATGGGAAAAATTGCCACCGTTGGTTTGGCTTCGGCCATCTCTGTTCCTTGGATGA
Organism: Aquirufa sp. Wall-65K1; assembly: GCF_054558475.1. Taxonomy (NCBI): domain Bacteria; kingdom Pseudomonadati; phylum Bacteroidota; class Cytophagia; order Cytophagales; family Flectobacillaceae; genus Aquirufa; species Aquirufa sp. Wall-65K1. The sequence continues at coordinate 16,174 of NZ_JBPXKD010000003.1, forward strand.
CCATTTCAGGGTCATTACTTGCGAATTGGTGGAGAAGCCGCCCAACTGATTCTATTACTAAATCAAAATAATATGAGAACCGATATTTATCACATTACCGTCATTGGTGCCGGTAATATGGGACATCAAATTGCTATTTGTGCGGCAATTGCTGGATTTCAAACGGTTTGTATGGATCAGAACGAATTGGCGCTTAAACGTGCGAGTGATTTTGCAGACTCTTATTTTGCTGGTCGAATTGCAAAAGGACGAATGAGTGCAGATGAAGTTTCCCAAACGAAAGCACGGTTAAGATTTGAAACAAAATTGGCAGAAGCAGTTAAAGATGCCGATTTGGTGATTGAAGCCATTATTGAAAAACTCGAAGTTAAGTTGGAAGTCTTTAGTCAATTAGATACGCTATGTCCAGCACATACAATTTTGGCAACCAACAGCTCTTATATCGTTAGTTCTCAAATTGCACCAGCCACAAAGCGCCCTGACAAGGTAGTTAATATGCATTTTTTTAATCCTGCCCTAGTCATGAACTTAGTTGAAATTGTGAAAGGTCCACATGTTTCAGAGGAAACGGTTGCAGAATTAGAAGCTGTAACAACTCAATTGGGTAAAACACCTGTGGTACTTCAAAAAGAAATATATGGTTTCGTGGTGAATAGAATGTTACAAGCTACTCGTAAAGAAGCATTAAATCTTTTAGATTTGGGAATAGCTTCTGTTGAAGACATTGATCAGGCTGTGGTAAAGGGCCTTGGTTATCCAATGGGTCCATTTCAACTTTTGGATCTAACGGGTATTGATTTAGCTTATCACGTTGGTATGGAAAAATACCGAGCTTCTGGCAATGATGAAGATAAACCATCTCCTACCATTGTCGAGAAATTCCAAAAAGGAGAATGGGGCAAGAAAGTGGGTAAGGGATTTTATAATTATTAAACAGATTAACTGTCAATGAATGCTTTAAATTTACCGCATTCAGCTTTATACATTTTAATGTCCTGATTCAAAAATTTTAGACTTCTGTAGATTTAGCCTTCCCGTTCTTGTCTAAAAGACTGGTTTTGGTGTAACTACCCCCTTTTTCAGACAGTCAAAACTGTAGACATTGAATTATTAAATTGGTTCTATGCAATGAATTGTATTTTATATTTAAAAATAAAAACATTTAGATTCTTTTTTCCTTTTATTTTAAATAAATCAAATGGATTCAAATTATATTAGGGATTTTAGGCCTTTTTGAAGAGTTGAAATAAAAGATTTTGGCTGCAACATTTCACCTATCAAGGGAGCAAACAGAAAAGTCATCAGAAATGATGACTTTTTTGATTTTTTTTCCAGGCTACTCCATTGTTTTCATCCATTCCTACATGTAAATACGGACCAGGAAATAAATCGGCCATCTCTTTAAATAAATTTTCCAAGAATTTATAAGTCTTCTTTTCTGTTGGATTAATCGTAGGTGTGGATTGCGAATTTATCATTTGACCTAACGCCATAGGATTGATTGGCTTACCCTCTTCAATAATAAATCGTGGACCTAATTGATAGGTTTTATCTTCTGAGGCCAGTTCTGGATAGCCAACTAGCCAACTTTGAGAATGTCCAGGTAGATCAAATTCGGGAATTACGGTTATAGCCCGTTCACTAGCAAATTTGACAATTTTTCGAATTTCTTCTTGTGTAAAATAAGACCCATTTGACCCCTTCAAATGTAAATTAGGGTATTTTTTTGATTCAATTCGAAAGCCTTCATCATCTGAAAGATGTAAATGTAATACGTTAAATTTTGAGGCAGCCATTGCTTCAATCGATCGTAAAATGACATCCATCGGAATAAAATGACGAGCTACATCAACCATGAGCCCCCGATGTGGAAAACGCGGCCAATCATAAATTTGACATTGGGGCAAAAAATAGCCTTGTTCGTCAGATTTTATCAATTGAGATAAACTTGTTAAACCGTGTAAAAACCCTCCTTTGGTTTTAGATTTTAAATTAATTTTGGAATCAATGCGTATTTCATATTCCTCAGGTGAATTGGATTTTCCCTGCCAATCTGCATCAATCGAAAAGTCAAAATCAGTATTCGATTTTGATGTTATTAGACATTTCTTCAAGGTTTTTTTCTCCCAATAGCCAATGAATCGATTTATAGCTAATTGACTTATTGGAGGTAAATTATGGACAGATACTTCAAATTTGCGATCAATACGAAGGATTTTTGGTGAAATTTCTACTTGTTGTGGAATGGGTAAAATTTGCACTTTTTGCGCATCTATTTTACCCCATAAACCCAAGCAAATGGCAGTAATAAAAGCTAATTTTTTCATGTCTTTAGTTAAATTTTGCAAGCAAAGATTAGGGGCTCCTTATCGCTAGAAATCATTTATACGAAATCCCATCAATTGTTCTACACAAGGGAGATACAAATGTATTGTATTTAAAAATATATTAATTAGATTTGGAAATTATTTTTATAAAAATAGTTTCCACCAGTGTCTGAAATTAAAATTAATCTATTAAATCAAAGCTTGAATTTGTTTTTGAAATATGGAATTAGGGCCATGTCAAATGAGAAATTAACCAAAGAATTGGGAATTTCTACTAAGACTCTCTACAAGTTTTTCAAGAATAAAGAGGACTTGCTTGAGCAGGCAGTATTGCTATTTCATCAACAGCAATATGAGTTGTTACGCGCTTTACCAAAAGAAGAAAATTCTGCGATTGACTTTTATCAAATATGGAATAGAGCTGTAGATACAGAGTATTATGTGAATAAATCTTTTTTTCAAGAGTTAAGTTATTATTACCCTACACTTGCTCAAAAAACGGAGAAGTCCATTAGTAAAAAATTTGAAGGAATTCTTCAGGGCTTAATCAAACAGGGTATGGAAAAAGGACATTTCAAAAAAGATATTTCTGTGAATGTGGCATTGGAGAGCATTTATTTGCTGTATTCTGGACTTGTTCGGTCAGACAAATTCAAGAAAATTAATCTTAAACCACAAGAAGCATTTGAAAATACGTTAGGCTGCTTTATTCGAGGGATGTGTTCGAAAAACACCATTGATGAACTTGATGCATTTCTATTAAACTCTAAAAATAAATAACGATTATGCGAACTAAATTCTTACTAATTATTCTGCTTTTTACTATTAAACAAGTAACAGCTCAAAGTAACCTAATTGATTTAAGTAATCAATTACAACAAGAATATTTAAATAAGGACACGCTATTTAAAAAGCCCTACATCGATATTGATGAATGGAGAGAGAAGCCTGTTAGACACCATTATATTCATGGTGGTTTTAAGGGTACCGAGACTCGTTTTTCGTTCTATTTCCCACAAAAAACGGCATATAAAGGACGATTTTTTCAGTATATAACCCCCTTTCCAGATAATGAATTTTTATCTCAAGCCACTAAGGGAGAAGACGATATTATTCGATTCTCTATAGAAAAAGGGGCTTATTTTATTGAAACAAATGGAGGGGGTAAAGTTGATTTTGCGAAGCCGAATTTACGGAATGATCCAACAATTGGAGCATATAGAGCAAATGCTGCCTGTGCTATTTTTTCTAGGGTTATTGCGAAACAATTGTTTGGGGGCAAAAGACCATTTGGGTATGCTTTTGGGGGAAGCGGCGGAGCTTATCGTACGATTGGAAGTATTGAAAACACAAGCAATGTCTGGGATGGAGTGGTGCCGTTTGTGTTAGGATCTCCTATGGCAATTCCCAATGTATTCTCGGTTAGAATGAATGCTATGAGGATCTTACATGATAAGTTACCAGGTATAATTGATGCGATGGATGCCGGAGGAAGTGGTGATATGTATGCCGGATTAAATCAAGAGGAAAGAGAAGCATTGGAAGAAGCGACAAATTTAGGTTTTCCTCCTCAATCCTGGTTTAATTATAAAAAAATGGGAATACACGGTTTTATCGCACTATATCAAGGGATGAAAATGATAGACCCATCTTTCTTTACAGACTTTTGGACCTCTAAAGGGTATTTAGGCGCAACACCAACGGCCTCTTTGTTAAAGGCTCGTATTCAGAAAAAAAGTAAAATTAAATCTGGATTAACTTCAGATGAGGCCATTAAATTAAAACTAAAGGAACCAGAGACTGAAGGAGAAAGAGGTTCTGCTGATTTAGCATGGAAAAGTATAGGTGGAGTTGAAGGGGCTTTGCCTGTTGGATTCGTTTTAGAAGACGCTTTACCAGATGTCAATTTTTTAGGCGGGGATTTGAAAATTATTTCAGGGGAAGCAAAAGGTAAGGTGATTCAATTAGCGACTATTGATGGAAACAAAGTTGTTTTTGGGCCAGCAGATATGTCTGTTTTAGTCAAAATAAAGGCCGGGGATGAAGTTGAGGTCGACAACTCTAATTTTTTAGCTGTTCAAACCTATCATAGACATCAAGTACCAGGCAAAGAATATAAAGTTTGGGATTATTTTAGAGACGAGAATGGGCAGCCAAAATACCCTCAAAGACCCATGCTTATAGGACCCTTATTTACCATGGGTGCAGCAGGGGTTTTGCCCACAGGAAAATTTAATGGAAAAATGATTTTATTATGTTCTCTTTTAGATAGAGAAGCGTTTCCATGGCAGGGAGATTTTTATCGCCAAATGGTCAATTCCAATTTAAAAGAAAATGCGGATCACAGTTTTCGATTATGGTATACGGATCATGCCGTTCATGGAGACAGTAAACAAGAGGATCAAACACGTGTAGTAAGTTATTCAGGTGTTTTATTACAAGCACTTTTGGATGTTAGTGATTGGGCAGAAAAAGGAATTGAGCCACCACTTTCAACTAATTATACCATAAAACAAGGGCAAGTTATTGTACCTAAAAATGCTAATGAACGAAAAGGAATTCAAGCTACAGTAAATTTGCTGGCTAATGGTTCAAAAAAAGCTATTGTTAAGGCGGGTGATGCTATTTCTTTCTCAGCCCAAATTGACCTACCTGAAAACACAGGAAATATTGTAAATGCAAAATGGGATTTTGATGGAAGTGGAAATTTTGCTGAAAAACAGAATTTAAAGGGAGCTAATAAGCTTGAGAACAAAGCAATTAAACTAACTCGTACCTACAAATTTATAAAACCCGGAACATACTTTGTCACGCTGAAAGTGGCATCACAGCGGAAAGAAAATCAGTCATCTATATTTGGAAAAGTTTACAATTTAGATAGAGTCCGAGTGATTGTTGAGAGCCGTAACTAAACGTAGTTTTATTCTTGGGGTCTCTTTTTCTGTTTTAAAAATTCAGGTAAAAACGGCTGCAACATTCTACCCTTTAAGGGAGCACAAATCAAAGTAAAAGGGTTATACTTGTATAGTGTAACCCTATTTAATTTTATGAAAAAGTATTCTACTTTATTTCTGATATTTCTCTCGTTGAACTTGTATGGACAGTCAGTTCAAAAAAAGAATTGGGAGTATTCTAAAGTTGTCTATAATTCTACAATCAAGAATAAAATAATTATTACCAATAGTTTACCTAAGGGAGGGGGAATTGTTTCTTATAAGGGAAAAGAGTACAATTATTTTATTTTTTGGACTAATGTAAGCAATGAGGCATCATCGCCTCTGGATTTAAAAATTAAATTTCCAGCAATCATTTCTTTTAAATCTGAAGATTCGTACGCCAAAGTAGCCTTTACAAAGTCAAATATGACAATTGACAAATTGCAAGAGTTTGATTATGGTCTTACGGGTATACCAGCTCTTTTAAATAATGAATTAAAGGATTTGAATAATAGAATTGCGCCTTCCAATAATTATTTATTTTACAGTGCAATTTTCATCCATAAAACAAAATTTCCGGTTAGGGCAGAATATATCATAAAAGGTAAAAAACTATTTTACCAGATCGCAGACGGTACAGATGTTGTAATGGTTCCCTGCGGTAGTCTTGATTTTAAAAATTGACAATTGCGATTTTTGCTAAATGGAAATCAAGAAATGAACTTCCTTCAAAAATATACCAAGTTCAACTCTTCAATCTCTTAATCGTCACATGCTCAATCATCGCATTATAGCTGCATCTTTCGTCGAAAAGGGGAGCAAACAGAAAAGTCATCAGAAATGGTGATTTTTTTGTTTTAAAACCAACGGAAATTGCTGTATGGCGACATTTTTTGTAGTTGCAACTTTCTAAATTTCATCACCTTATTTTTAGAGAATTTATAATCCTAAATTAATGGAATGGAGAGAAATGTTGCCTATCGAATCATTTTGAGGGTTTAATATTGGATTTTGTGGTTCTTGGCCAGTAAAGAGTTTTATTTTTTGAGCCTTTTAATTTCAGGAAATAGTATTTTAGGGTAGATTTATTCAAAAATTGGAAAAAATTTATGCCATTATTCAACGTCAATTCAATAGTGAGTGGCCTAAGGAAAAATTATTTTTCAACTATATACTTATTTATTGGATTTTTAAGTCTGTATTTTTTCACCTGGACTGGAAAATATTTATCTATTACCTATCCAGATAAGCCTAGTTTAGAGATGGGTTTAAGGGTTATGTTGAGAAGTAGACATATTTTTATACTTCTAATTAGTTTGGTAGAAATAGGAATCGGGGTATATATCAAACAGTGTCTAACTAGGACATATTTAATGATTCAATGGCTAGCATTTCTTTGTATCATTCTATCTCATATTTTATTAATCTATGCTTTTTTCTTCGAGGTGGAACTTGTTCATATCCCGAATACTCCTGCCTTACATTATGCAACATATATCTTGTTAGCAGGTATTATTTTGCACGTATTGACCAAATTTGAATCAAAAGATTAATTTTTAAAATGATTATTTAGCTTTTTTAAAGTGCACCAGAACAAAAGGATGCAACATTCCATCTAGTAAGATAGCATTAATCCAAAAGAGGTCATTTTGACCTCTTTTGGATTAAAAACTAGTATAACTTTCAGAAAATAAACTTTTTATGGGTTCATTTTTTCCATTTACAATTACCAAATTTCTGAAAGGTCTTTGTCATAAATAGTACATAGAATTAAAGTGATTCTTTGCCAAACATTGTAACTGCACGATTCGTAGGGCAGATGCTATGTTTTTATTTTCCTGAAATGATAACTTTATTATATGGATGCAAAACGACAGGTCCTACCAAGCCATATTCCTGAATAATTCCCCTGTCAGATGCGGCTTTATTCAATGACACTAAGCGATTGTTTAGAGTAGTTGCCACTCGTACTTCAATCGTGTTTTTCCCCGCTTGCAAGGTATTTCCAAGATCTGCCTCCGCAGCGATTTGGTCAATGGCAACGGCCGTTCCGTTCACTTTTAAAGTGAAGGTGTCAACCACTTGACCCAGTTTCAACCGAGCCCCATTTTTTCCTGGGGTCCAGTCTTTCGGTAATTCCAAAGTATAGCGATAGGTTCCTATACCTGAAGCGTTTTTCAATTCCGCAATGTCTGGCCAAGCCTTTAAACCATTCAAGCTTAGCTCAACCTTTGCCTTGTCAGTCACTGCACTTGCAGCACCGGTACTTCCGTACGGATTAGCAGGTTTCCAGTCTTCAACCTGTAAACTCCAAGTTCCCATAGTCAAATCCATGATAGGCAAAGCCGCCGGAATTTGTGAAACTACTTTTTTGCCATTGCTCAGGGTTGTGGTGTATTTTCCAGCTTGACTCGCATGTACGGCGAATTGTCCATTGCCCATTGAATGGATTCCATCCGCGGTGGTCGACTGTACGAAAAGCGATTGGCCCCTAAGGCCTAATTTAGCAGGATTTGTGCTTAGGCCAATTAACATTGACTCATCAACCTCTAAACGTACGTCAATGATTACGCGATTGCCTACACGTTGGTATTTTGCAATGGGACTAATTTCACCTGACCAGGCATTCAACATAAAGGGATGACCCTCTCCTTCTAAACTTATTTTTTGTGCCAAGGCCGTTCCTATTTTCGTTCCATAACTAGGCCCTTTGCTTCGCATGGTTTTAGGTTCTTCAAAAATATTGCCAGGCGTTCCTTGGAGGTTTTTATAGCGCTCTTCGGTGCTATATCCAGATGGTGGAATTTGATCATCGCCTTGGTTGTACAAGAAATAATAGTTCGTCCCCGAGGTTGGATCAAATCGACGCATACTCATAAGCGCAGAAGGTTTTTCAGTTTCCGCACTAGGTAAAATCCCCAATGATTTCAAAAGACCAGGAACCTCCTTTTCTGTGGCCACCGAATGAACCGTGGAAAGGCTTTTCAACTGGCCCAATACTTGTTGTAATTTTGAATCTTCGCCAGGGGTATTTCCTGGAGTCCGACTTGGTAGAGGCCCTACAACAATCACAGGGAGTCCTTTTTTAGCATAATCTACCAGTTTTTCAGCCATGGTTAGGGGCAAAGTATTTTTAGCTGAATTGTAAACAGAACCAGTTTGTAAATGCCCGTTTAAAATAAAGGCTTTGTATGCAGGTCCTGCCTCATAAAGCCGTTGATTACTCACGCTTACCTGAGGCAAATTCATCAGCGTCGGGTTTAAATAATCCCAAGTAAATCCCTGTTCCTGCAAACTTAAATCATTCCAAAAACGAATATTCCCCACACCTGCTACGAAGGGAGCCGGGAAGGAATAGTTTTGCATGTAGACAGCCACGTCAATTTTAGCGCGCCCTTGTTTTAATACTTGCTCATTCCGTGCCATCCAAGTATTGATCATTAGCGCATCTGCTGCCCAAATAGGATTTCGGGGGCCCCAACTATTCGCGAAATTTCCCTCTCCAAAGGTATTGTATCCCGGCCATACCGACTTAGGGTTGAATGTATAGGGATATACGTGGTAAACGCCTTTGCTTTGTCCACTGGCAAAGTTTTTGTTTTGGCGAACCAAGATATCTTGAAACGTTTGGGCGTAATTCAATGAACGTGCAGCAGCTAATTCGTTCGAATACCAAGTATTCCCGCTGATGTGGTTTGCGGAGGCCATCGGGCGATACACATCAATTTGATCTCCTGAAGAAAGGGTTTCGTGTTCAGGCCGATCAAGGTAATAGGTTACGTCCAGCTGGTCTGGCGTATTTACTGTAGGAACATCTTCAGGTTGTAAACGAAGTGCTAAATTGTAGCCATGCGCCCAGTCGCTAAACGGTTTAATGCGGTTTTCAACGAATAAGTTCGTTCTAACTTTATTGTAATCTGCTCGGATGCGAACATCACTTTTGTCGGAATAAGTATAATAATGCTTGATGTCCATACCTCCGCCTCGGGGGCCCCAAACACGGTCAATTCCGGCATCAATCAGCGTAACTAAATGAGGCATGAGGTCATAACCAACTTGTGCTTTAAAATCGCTAGCCATATTACTACTCCAAACGTCACTTGGAGCACCAAATCCGTCAATCGAATGGGAGTCGATAAAAATATCACCCTGGTTTAACTTTAAAAGTGCTTTGATGCTTGGTGTCCAGTAGGCCTCATATCCTTGAATGAGCAGTTGGGTCCCTTCCTTGCTAAATACCTCCGGCTGGGGATCTACTCCTGCCATACGAATGACGATGAGGGCCCAAGTTCCCTCGCCTGCTGGAGCCGTCCAAGTTAAATACGCGGACATGGGTTTTCCAAAATAGCCTGTGGATTTCCCTGCGAGGATTTGATCAGTGAGATTTATGCGTGTGGTGGCATCGATGGTTAATAACTTTGAACCTTTGGAGGGCATTTGGCTAACCCGATAGGCGTGTACAGCTAAAATAGCACCTTTGCCGGGTAGAGAATCTGCATAGGCCTTCCCCGCCACCAAAAGCGTATCTGAGGCAGAGAGTGTTTTACGAGCGTAATCGTGTTTAATTGAAAAATTACCAGGAATAGGTGCACCCGTTTTGTACTTTAAGCTGATTTTGATGCCGAGTTCATTGCCTTTTTTTAAGAGGCCCTCGATTTGAGCTAATGTAGGTTCACCGCCTTGACCGATTTCAACTCCAGCAATTCCTGCTGCTTTTAGTTCTACTAATTGCTTTTCCAATTCAGCCATTTCTGCCGTTTCCGGTGGAAAATTCCAGCGAACCCAGGGAAAATCTTCTGCCTTCGGATTGGCAAAAGAATTTTTTGTTAGGGGAGTTACAGAATTTAATTTCGGGTAGGAGGGGCTCCAATTTGATTGCTGAGCAGTAGTGCTGAAAACAATAATTGAAAGTGTCGCAATAAGGACTAATTTTTTCATTATTAATTAGTTATGGTTATGTCAGACAAATTATAGTTAAATTTTTCTAACACTTTCCCTAGGATTGTAGTTAATCGATGAAACTACTTTTTTTTGCGACACATATTGTCTTTGAAATGTTATATGTTCTATTTTATGAGGGTAATTTTTGTCGTGTGAAATCTAACATCTGATTTAAAAAATAATAACTTCAAGTATTCGGGTTTTCAATCCTTTTTATTCATCATTTTAGCACCTATCATTCACCACATCCTCTTTAAACTGAAGGATTTGCTTTTTCATTTCCTTGATTTCTTTCATTTTTTGCTCTAAGGAAATCAGTTTATCATCCAGTATTTCCAATTTTTGTTCCTTGGTATATTTTTGCTTATACCAGGCATCAATCATTTGACCAATTTCCTTAATCGTAAATCCTACCGATTTAGCATCACTAATGAACTCCAATTTTTCTACTGTTACCTCATCATAGTGAAAGTAATTATTCGATTTAACCGCTTCATTTTGTTTTCCCTCAATTAAGCCCGACTTTTCATAAAAGCGGATGGTGTGTGGGGAAAGCCCCGTTTTTTTAGATAGTTCATTTATTAACATGAGGTAAATATAAAGGTTAGAAAAATAAATGTCAACCATACACTATACTCTAATGTTGCTGGTTTAAAAATTACCGAATAGTTTTGTTCAAAATCTAACAAACGAAATATGAATAAGACGGTCATGATTACAGGAACATCCAGCGGAATAGGCAAGGCAACGGTATTTGAGTTTGCCCAACATGGATGGAATGTCATCGCAACACAACGAAATCCAGAAAAGGAAACAGATTTCCAAAAATTGGCTAATGTAAAATTGTATGCCTTGGATGTTACCAAACCCGAAAGTATTAAATCGGCCATGTCAAATGCTCAAAGTGATTTTGGGAAAATTGATGTGATCATTAACAATGCTGGCTACGGTGTGGATGGGGCATTTGAGGCCATGTCCGATGAAATTATCGAAAAACAGTTTAATACAAATGTGTTTGGTTTAATGCGAGTAACAAGGGAGGCGATTCAAATGATGAGACCCCAAGGCGGTGGAACCATCATACAAATTTCTAGTATGGGCGGAAAAATCACCTTTCCTCTGTATAGTATTTACCACGCTACCAAATTTGCTGTGGAAGGTTTTACAGAATCTTTACACTATGAATTGGCTCAGTTTAATATTAAAATGAAACTCATAGAACCAGGTCCTATTGTGACAGATTTTTATGGAAGGAGTCGGCAATTTGTTAAACCCAAAGATACTAATCAGTACGATAACTTTATTCAAAAATTTAATGAAGCAGCTGAGAAAGTAATGAAGGATGCCGAAGGTCCAGAAGTAGTAGCCAAAATGATTTACCAAGCTGCAGGTGATGGTAGTAATCAAATAAGATATGCGGTGGGAAAACCTGGCCCCATGTTGTTAATGCTGAGGAAATTGCTTTCAGATAAGTGGTACTTTTGGATGGTTCGCAAAAGCTACAATCTATAATTGACCTCCGCTCAAATTTCATAAAGCTGTGTTAGGTAACAATGAAATAGCTACATCATTTCACCAACTTCGTGAGTAATAAATATAAAAAGGTTATGCTTTTATCGTGTAACCTTTTTTATTTGTATCAATCATGAACATCAGAATTATAGAAAATGGAAAAAGAAATCTTCAAAGACCTTTTGGCACAAAATATTCTTTCTTGTAGTTTTTCATTGAATCTCGTAAATGGTAATAATGTCTCGAAATCTTTAAATGAAAATACATCTTCTGTTGGGTTCATTTATAGACATATTGCTGAGACAATGCTACTATTTGGGAATTTTTTTGGTAAACCAAGCGAGGTTCAAAATACGACCATGGGGAAGCTAGATGAGGGACAGGGTAATGATTTTGAGGAAAGCAGAAAGTTAATTGAAAAAGGATTTCAAATGCTAGAGGAGATTATAGAAAGTACGCCAGCCGATGGGTGGTCAAAAAAAATTGAAACTCCCTTTTTTGGAACGGTTTCAACAGCAAGGTTATTTTCGCACATACTATATCATAATTCATATCACTCTGGTCAAATAGCCCTTGCGATTAAAAGAGGTATTTAAATTATGTTACTTCACGACCTTTTTTGATGGAAATTCCCTCAATTATCGAACGCCACTTTAATTTTTTTGAGGAAGAAGTACGATAATGAAAAGCATTATTATAACTAAGTTGGGTGTTTTTTATCAAAACAATAATGAAATGATCTTTTGATTTTACCGATAATCAGTTGACAAATTAAGCCAGCCTTAAATGATATTAGGCAGAATCTTAGTTAGTAAAATCAGGAAAAAATGGTTCATCATATGAGGTATTAGGGGATTATTTGTGGCAATGAAAGTAATTTAAATTAGAATATGATTTTATCATAAATCCACCTAATTTGATTTTAATTTCAGAAATTGTTATATCCATTTATTGTCAATTTGCTGAAGAAGCACAATAGCTTTATATTTTAAAAAATCACAAAATAATGATAAAGTATATAACTGGCATCTCATTAAGAGTTAGTTTTTTCGTCGCATTTTTACCTAACCTTTTGCAAGCTCAACAACCCAGCGATTTAAAAGAAGGATTTATTAATCCGACTAATTCATATAGGCCGATTGTTTGGTGGCACTGGACAGGGAGTAATGTTACCAAAGAAGGAATTAGCAAAGATTTAGCTTGGATGAAACGGAGTGGAATTGGAGGGTTTCAAGCTTTTGACGTTTCAATTGGAGGAGGCCACACAATCGAATCGAAGGTTAAATATTTATCGCCTGAATGGTTAGCCCTCATTAAGCATACTGTAGACGAAGCAGAACGCTTAGGTTTAGATATGACCATGTTTACAGCTGCTGGGTGGTCTGAAACCGGAGGAACCTGGGTAAAGCCCCATGAGGCCATGAAAAAATTGGTTTGGAGTGAAACCAAAATCAAAGGAGGAAAAATATTCAATGGGATATTACCGATACCACCTACCTCCAATGGCTTAATTCGAGATTTACCCAAAAGAACTGCGCTCCCAACTGACCCCACTTATTTTGCCGATCAAAAAGTCCTTGCCTTCAAAACAACAGGCAATTCAGGAAATGAAGCAAAGCCAAAAATTACCAATGAGCGTGGAGAGGTGCTTTCAGGAGATCCTTTGTTAGACGATAATTTGTCAACCAAGATTTCCATGAACGTCCCCAAACAAGACAAACCTGTTTATTTGCAGTATGAATTCGAAAAACCGTTTAAAGCGCGTTCCTTTTCTTTTGCTATGTTGGGAACAACGGCCTATCCAAGTACTTTTCTTCGTGCAGGCTATGTACAATCGAGTGAAGACGGGGTAACTTATAAAACACTTTTCCCTCTTCCTGGGCCTCAACATGATATTCGTGCTTTACCTGTTCGAACTATTTCTTTTCCAGAAGTTACAGCAAAATATTATCGAGTGGTATTTACGACGGGCAATGGTAATTCAACAGTGGGCGGACCGGATGATTTTGGAGGTTTTCGTCAACCAGCCTCACCACCCACCTCTTTTGATCTTTCAGAGGCCATTTTTAGTACAGTGGCAAAGATTAATCGCTGGGAAGATAAGGCTAATTTTGGCCCCATGTTTACCTTTGAAGAGCTTAAAACACCTCATGTTCCAATAACCGATGTTATAAAAACCAATGAAGTCCTTGACTTAACTTCTAAAATGAAACCAGATGGAAGTTTAACTTGGACCGTACCAGCTGGTAATTGGACCATCATGCGTTTTGGTTATTCCTTGACAGGAGCAAAAAATAGCCCTGCAATGCCAGATGCTACCGGATATGAAGTCGATAAATTAAGTAAGACCCATTTGGAGTCTTATTTAACGCAATGGGTAAAACCTATTAAAGAGGCAGTCGGAAAAAATTTTGGTAAAAGTTTAAAATATTTTCTCATAGACAGTTATGAATCGGATGCACAGAATTGGACGGAAAGCATGCTTGCGGAATTTAAGTCACGAAGAGGCTATGATCCAACGCCCTATTTACCGGCATTTGCAGGGAAAATTGTAGGAAGTGCCGAAGTTAGCGATCGATTTTTGTGGGATTTTAGGTTGACATTTGCAGAACTGTTAGTTGATAACCATTATGCGGCCATTACCAATTTTGCGCACAAGGAGGGAATTTTAACCTATGGAGAGGTGGCTGGTATTTCAATGCCCATTATTCAGGATGCACTTCGGACTAAAAATGCAGTCGATATCCCCATGGGAGAATTCGGGATGGGTCGCGGTTTAGGAAGTGATCGTAATTGGACTACCCCAGCGGATTTAGAAACTCAAAAAGCCTATGGTGGAGCTAATGAACGCCTAAATGCACATCAATCTGACATTCGAGAAGCAGCATCTGCCGCTCATGTATATGGTAAAAAAGTAGTAGCGGCTGAGGCGTGGACTGGAGGTGGTTATGAAGCACCAGCTGACATGAAATTTATAGGGGATTATTGGATGACACAGGGAATTAATCAAATTGTTTTTCACACTTCGGCACATCAGCCTTTAGATACTAAACCAGGTAACGTGATGGTGGGAACCCATTTTCACCGAAACATCACATGGGCTGAGCAGGCAAAACCTTTTGTGGATTATATCACGAGAAATCAGTACATGTTACAACAAGGCCGCTCGGTTGCCGATATTGCCTATTATTTAGGTGAGGACATACCTGCGGTGGTCCCTTATTGGGAAAAATTGAAAAATGATGTTCCTGAGGGCTTTGATTATGATTATGTGAATGCAGAAATTTTAATGCGTTTTGAGGTAGAAAATGGTGAATTGGTGTTGCCAAGTGGGGTGAAGTATAAGGTCCTGGTATTGCCAGAAAAGCAAACAATGACCTTGCCAATCTTAACTAAAATAGTTTCACTTGTTAAGAAAGGAGCTATAATCGTGGGTCCAAAACCAGAAAAGTCACCCAGCTTAATGGATTACCCAGGAACTGATATCTTGATTGCGAATTTGGCAAATGAATTATGGGGTGCGGCAGATGGGAAATACATCTACCAAGCAACTTATGGCCAAGGGAAAATATTTAATAATGCGCCACTAATAGGAATTTTGGGCCAATTAAATGTAAAACCGGATGTTATTTATACGAAACCAAACCTGGATACGAAGCTTACTTGGATTCACCGAAAAACCGCTGACGCAGATATATATTTTGTGTTAAATGTTCGAAATCATCCAGAGGACTTGTTGCTTAAATTTAGGACTGAAGGAAAAAGGCCAGAATTATGGTATTCTGATGAAGGAATTTCAAAACCTGTTTCGTATAAAATGTCCAATGGTACCACGCAAGTAAAGCTACACATAGGAGCCCAAGAGTCAGTATTTGTAGTCTTTAAGGAATTAGATACTCAAAAAGAAGTTGAAATATCCGATAATAAGCCTATTGAAATATTAAATATAAGTCAAGCTTGGAAGGTTTCATTTTCAGAAAATATCAAATATCCTTTATCCTTGATCATGGACCCGTTGGTTTCATGGTCTAATCGGCCAGAGCAAGGTATTAAGTATTACAGTGGAACAGCCATATATAGGAATGATTTTGATCTAGATAAGTCGTTAATTGGTAAAAAAATTTGTTTAGACTTAGGTATTGTGAAGGACATCGCCACGGTGATTGTAAATGGCAAAGAACTTGGCACCCTTTGGAAATTACCTTATCAAATCGATCTTTCTAATGTAATCAGAGAGGGTAAAAATAGCTTGGAAATTAAGGTAACGAACCAGTGGGATAACCGCATTATCGGGGACAAATCTCTTCCAAATGATCAAAGAGTATTAAGTTTTACTCCTACGTTTGGCGTGGGACAAAAATTAAAAGAATCAGGATTATTGGGACCGCTTGTATTAAAAGTAAGATAATAGATTTCAAGGCTGATAAATCCTATTTAAAATAAAACCTAGAATCCACTTTAATTAGTCGGATTCTAGGTTTTATGGTTTAGATGATACTATTTTTCAAAGGAGCGTATTTTTAATTGATAAATCGCAAATTTAAACCTACATACCAGGTACGGCCGTCGGCAGGTAAAATACCAGGACCAGGGTATCCGCCAGAACGCCGCGTAAAATAGCGTACATCTGATAAATTATTTACCCCAAATTTCAGTTGAGCGTATTTTTTAAATTTGTAGGACCCTGAAATATCCTGTACTTGGTAGGAAGGAATAAACCCAGTAGTGGCAGCGGCATTGGGGCTAAAAGTATTACTCGCGTCTGCAAATGTGGAACCGATGTCGCTGATTTGCCAACTTAATGATAGGCCTTTTTTTGAATAGCTTATTCCATATCGATTGATTTTTTGCGGGGCATTTTCTACTTGTTTGCCTGCCAAATTTCCTTCTACAATTTGGCCATTGGCTATGGATGTCGTCTTAAAGTCTAAATATCTAGCGTCAATCGCTGCAATGGAGGCGAACATAGAGATATTTCCCCATTTTTGGTGTTTTAACCAGGCCGTGGTAGGGCTGAATTCGACATAGGCCTCCATCCCTTTAGAAACAGAGTGTCCCAGATTGGTCCGATATTGATAGATTTTTCCATCCGTATTCATTTGGGAAATTGTTCCCACACGATTGTCATAGTCGAGGTAAAAGTAATCGACATCAAAAGTTAGGTAATTGCCCAATTCACCACGATAGCCTAGGTCAAAATTGAATCCTTTGGCATCTTTTAAATTGGGATCAATGACATCCGTGGTAGCTGGGGGTAATAAGTCGGAAGCCAATACCGGACGATATGCTTGAGCGATGTTGCTATAAAGCTTAGTTCTCTTACTTACCTTATATTCGGCTCCAACTCCTGCAAGTAAGAACGAGCGACCTCGGCTAGTGGGTGTGGCAGAGATGGCAGACCCCGATGAGCTCAGGCCTATTTGTCCCATCATGTGTGTATCAATTTGTTCTAAGCGTCCACCGAATGTGATAAGTAGGGGATCAGATGGTCGTAAAATTGTTTCAGCGAAAGCAGCATAATTGGTATTGTGGAATATTAAATCTCGGGTAAATGGTCCTTGTATGGAAAAATCCATGGAGCTCCCTTTACTTCCTGCGCCCTGTTGTTTTCGTTTAATTTCCCCTGAAAAATAACGAAGGCCTGTCGCCAGGGTATTCTTCCATGAGCCCAAGTTATAGGTAAGCAAATAGCGCATTTCTAGTCCATTGGTTTGGTAAAAATCTTGATCTACTTGACGTGTTCCTAATGGATCTACTTCATTAATGGCTCTGGTGAACCCCACTGAGCTTCTTTCGGCGGTGGTACCAAAATATTTAATGGAAATTTTGGAATCGGTATTGATTACATAATCCGCCGTTAGGGCATAGATTAGCCATGGATTACTAAACCAGTTTCTTGCCCGCATACTTTGCTGAGAATTTTTAGCAAATTCCCCATCAGTCAATCCGCCAGGCTGTTGGCTTTGCGTATACATGTAGGTCAATTGTGCACCAATTTTCACCTTATTGCTTAGTGCATAAGATAGTTCTGCATGGGAATGGTCCGTATTAAAATAGGAATTTTGTCGCCATCCGTTTCCGATTCTTTTTTGATAATACGCGGTATAGCTTAGTCGACCCGAGGTTCCGCCAAGGTAGTTGAAGGAACTGAAAAGCCCATTATTACCCGTGGTATTTTGGCTTTCGATAAGGAGTTTCGTCGAAATATCGGGTTTACGCAATACGAAATTCATAAGTCCACCAAATTGTGGCCCATATTGCAATGAACTGGCTCCACGAATGATTTCGATTCGGTCAACTACCTCCATGGGTGGGGTATAATAGGCTTCTGGATAGCCCATGGGATCAGGCGTAATATCATATCCATCCATGCGTACATTGAATTCCCAGGACCGGTTGGGAGATAGGCCTCTTGAAGCTACACCAAGTTGAATTCCTGAGCCATCACTTTCCCAGATGGAAATCCCTGGTGTACGGGAGAAGATTTGACGCGAATTATTCATCGCTAAATTGGCCTGAAGATTGTCGAGTACAATGACTTCATTTTTTTTACCTGCGGTGATGGTGTACTCATTTACCTGTGGTAAAAATGCATTGCCCTTCACCCCAGATTGAGCATAGACAGAAACCTCATTCAGTTCGGCAGCATCATTTAGGACAAAATTAGTGACCCTTTGTTCGCCGTCACCCAAAGTTATCTCTTGTACGCTCGGCTTATAGCCCACAAAACTTACCTTAAGGGTGTATTGGCCGGCTTTTAAGCCTTTTAGTAGGTATTTCCCAGACATATTGCTTTGAACTCCTCGCACAGTTCCTATGAGCACGATGGATGCCCCGGGAAGGGGTTCATGAGAGGCGGATTCTATCTGTCCAGAAATTTGAGCACTTTGGGCAAAAGTTGGTACATAAAATAGTAATGTGGCTACAAAAGCAAGATATTTCATTCAAAATTTATTTAGACTAATTATAAATAGAGTACAAATGTAGCTTGTAAAATTAAACCATGCAAGCTATTTAGAATTATTTTAAATAATATTTGTTTGTTTTTCTGGGTCAAATAAGAAGACCAGATTAGTAAGAATTTCTATTTTTAATCTAAAGAATGGATGAACCCAAGCTTGGGTAATCCTTGTCGGATGATGGGTTTAATTATAGGATTAAGTATATTCAAGAAAAAAACGGTATGCTTGGACTATTCATTCAACTAGTCATATCTTATTTCATCATTCGCTGGCTACAAAAAGAAGACCTTACTGTATTAGGGTTAAAACCAACACAAACAAAAATCAGGGATTTTTTACTTTTTTGTTTACTAGCAGGTTTGTGCAGTTCTATTACATTCGGCTTGAGAATGGTATTTGCCCAAGAAATGTGGGTTTTTAATAGTTCTCTGACTGGCCAGCAAGCCTTCCATGCTATTTGGTATCAAATAAAATCAGTCATGTATGAAGAGCTGATTTTTCGAGGGGTTTTATTCTATATTTTGATTAAAAGGTTAGGGGGCACCAAAGCGATTTTAATTTCTTCTACCGCTTTTGGGATATATCATTGGTTTACCTATGAGGTATTTAATAACCCCATGCAAATGTTTTGGATCTTTGTCATTACATTTTCGGCGGGATATATTTATGCTTTAGGTTATTTCAAAACGAAATCCTTATATGCGCCAATGGGGATGCATTTTGGGTGGAATATGGTCCAATCATTTGTTTTTTCTTCCAGTAATACCGGAGCGGGTTTATTTGTACCCAAATTACCTGTTCTTCAGGTTCAGGTGTCTTATTTTACCTATTATTCAATAAGTTTTTTGCACCTAATTTTATTTATTGTGGTTTTTGCATTGATTTTCCATAAAAAAAAGATGAAAACGAGCTAGTATTTTTGGCTTCTTATTAAGTACCTTAATTTTCAACAATTACCATTTTATAGGTTTTTTCAATGACAGGTTTTATTCAAAAATTAAGGACTTATTCTTTTTTTTCACTTCTAGTGTCATCTTTGGTTTTTTGTATTTTAAGCAATGTTCAGGGTCAAGTTTTTAAGCCTAAAATAGTATATCAATCGGCGGATTTACAGATCATTCAAATTTCTGAAAATAGCTTTTTACATACTTCATATCTTCAAACCAATGATTTTGGGAAGGTGCCTTGTAATGGATTAATCAGTAGAGATGCAAATGAAGTAATTGTCTTTGATACTCCTACCAACAATAAAAGTGCGGATGCATTAATCAAATACATTAGGGATGTTCTTCATTGCCGAATAAACGCCATTATTCCTACTCATTTTCATGATGATTGTTTAGGAGGTTTAGCCGCATTTCATGAAAATAATGTTCCTTCTTATGGGAATGTAAAAACAATCGAACTGGCCAAGGCAAACCAAACGGCCTTTCCACAACATGCATTTAAAGATTCCCTGAAATTGAATCTGGGTCAATCCTTTGTCATGGCATCATTTTTTGGAGAAGGACATACCAGAGATAATGTAGTAGGATATTTCCCCAAAGAGAAGATATTATTTGGGGGCTGTTTGATTAAGGAAGTGAATGCTACGAAGGGATATTTAGGGGACGCGAACGTCAGTGAATGGTCTAAAACCGTAGAGAAAATCAAACAGATCTATCAGGATGTTCGGCTAGTGATACCAGGACATGGAGAAATAGGAGGAAGAGAATTGCTGGATTATACGATCTCGCTCTTTAAGTGATGTTGGTTTTCTTATTTATTGCCACTACCTTGAAATGATTGTGACTTCTTTTCTTATCATTTCGATTTACTTAGCTACCAAAAATTTATTAACCTCTAGCCAGTGCATAAAGGCATCAAACCAGCGGTTACTTGTCCTATTCGGATTTCCTAAACCAAATCCATGCCCCCCGTTTTGATATAAATGAAATTCAACGGGTCTGCCGGCTTTAAACCAGGAATCAATGATACCGAACTGGGAATTGAATAGAAAATCATCTGAGGCGATGACATTGAACATGGGAGGAGCATTTTCTGGAACTTTTACAGGACCCATTCCCCCGTAAATGGGACCAATAAAGGCTAATTTCATAGTCTTGGAATTCAGCGTGGCATGCATGGTCAACCCAGCACCTGCTGAAAAGCCAATCATTCCGATGCGTTGGGTATCTATGCCCCATTCTTGAGCGTTTTTAACAATCATGGCATAGGCAGCTTCTGCATCTTGCAATTGATTACTAAGGTCCATTTGTTGTGGCGCTGGAGTAGTGGGTTTTGAGGGGTCATCCGATTTTGCTGGAGCAGGACGAGGGCGGTTCATCCAAGCTTTGAAATCTTCCAATGATTCAGCAGTTGGGAAAAGGCGGTATTTTAACACAAAGGCCGTGATGCCTTTTTTGGCTAAGGCCTCAGCTACTTCCCAGCCTTCATTACCCATAGAAAGCCAACGGTATCCACCGCCTGGGGCCACGATAACTGCCGTTCCATTTGCTTTGCCTTTTTCGGGGAAAAAGGGTGTCAGGGTTGCTTTGGAAATGTTACGTGCCATGGGATCTCCCCATTGGCGAAACCAAGTTTCTGGTGCCGGCTGGTCCTTTACAGATCCTGTGCCTAAAGGGATGGCATTGGGTTCTTTAGGGGCCTCCAAGGGATAGATAGTTCCATCTTGAGCCATTGTATTCCATGCCAAACTGGTAAGTAAGAGGATGAAATTGATTTTAAAAGTCAAGGAATAGTTATTTTTCATAATGGCTAAAGGCTTGGTAATAAATAAGTTATAACTATGATTTTATTTAGAAGAACTAAAATACAGTTTAATTTCTATTATTTATAAGAAGGGTTGCTCAAGTTTCATATTAGGGTAAAATGGTAGTCACAGGCACTTCGAATTTTGATAAAAACGGACTTAATGTGAAATCTGGTATAGCCATTGTCCAAATTCAAATCCATTTTTCCATAAGGCGATAATCATAGCTATCGCAAGGATCGGAAATAAGATTTTAAAGTAAGGGGATTTAAGAAATTCTTCCTTTGTCATGGTTGTTCGTATTTATTGAATCTGATGAATTCTTGCCTTTTTAGCCGATTTTTCAAATTGAATTAAATACTTTTTTCGCTGATTTTGTCGAATTATGAACTAAGCGTGGAGAATTTTATGATGAACTAGTGAAATGGTAGGATGACGGGTTGAATTTTAAAATGAACTTGGGGAATTTTATGTTGAGTGTGTCAAAACTTAATTTGCCTCAAAATAATTTTCATATTGTAGGGATGCCGCATGAACTTAAAAATTGATAGGTGTTGTTGTAAAGTTCAATAGGTCTTGTTGGGTCTAAAGGGTCACCAAAAGGTATAAAAATAATTAATCCTTGGCGAGCCCTTGTCATTAAAACTCGATAAGCATTTCTTGAATAAGATTTATCAATTTCATTATTTATCAATTTCCATTTTGTTCCTTCAAAAGATTGATAATTCCATTGACCATTATTGTAATAAAAATTGATATCCCAAGCTAGGCAGACATAGTCAATTTCCAATCCTTGTATATCAAATTCAGTGGCAACCAATTCTAAATAATGTGATGAACGAACATCTGAGGAATCATTCAAAAACCAATCTTCTGCTGTTATTTCATTTTTAACATCAATACCAATAGGCCTTAATCTTCTACCTCCTGAACTCCCAACAATCCCTATGCGTTCACTTCCCTTTTTGTTTTTTCGTAGCCAATCTTTTGCCACATTAATATCTCGAGTTATGCGAATTGGAAATACGTTATTAATTTCGTTTAAAATGGAATTAGCAAAGGTGTGATTTCCATTAATTACTTCA
The DNA here is from genome assembly GCF_054558475.1 of Aquirufa sp. Wall-65K1. Classification (NCBI taxonomy): domain Bacteria; kingdom Pseudomonadati; phylum Bacteroidota; class Cytophagia; order Cytophagales; family Flectobacillaceae; genus Aquirufa; species Aquirufa sp. Wall-65K1. The sequence continues at coordinate 38,689 of NZ_JBPXKD010000003.1, forward strand.
TGGACAAAACTGGATATTTTTTCTGAGCGGAAGGACCGTATGGAAACAGCTAAGTGAAGATCCTTTTCAGAATTACAATTTTCTTTTAACCATTCCATTAAATGTTTGTCATCCAGATAATCATTATCTGAGGTAATTAAATTGGAATAATAAATTTCCCAATTTGGATAGTGGTTTTTTAAAGCAATAACCCATTCAGAAAGCCCTGCTTCTCCAGTATTGATTTCTTGTCCTCCACCTATCAAACAAATGATGGTACAATAATTTTCATGCCTATTCATCACATCTATTAAAAACTCTGGTTCAGACATTTGGAAGTCTTTTCCTTTTGATCGCATAAAAGAACCAGCTTTCTCTTTTGTCCAAGCTCTTTGAGCTTCATCAAAAATGACAACCTTTTCATCTGGGGCTTGGTTCGAAATCAAATTGTCGTCACGGAAATGATGGATATTTTGAATAAATGCATTGGCTTTAATCGCTGAATTTTTCTTGGTTAGTTTAAGACCTTTTTCCTTAGCCTGTTGGACTTCATCTCTGACCAAGGCCTCTCTCAATACATATACCAAAGGCCCATTTCCAGAAAGAAATACAGCGTTTTCATCCTTATGTGCTTTCCTTCTTTCGTTGGCGATATTAAGGCCAGCCAAGGTTTTACCTGCACCAGGAACACCTGTTAAAAAGCAAATTGATTTTTTATTTTGAGTTTTTGAATTTTCAATAATTCGATTGATGCACTCCGTAGTTCTAGAAAGGTTTATTGCACCTGCATCACTTCTAGAAATTTCTGAAACGGTATGCCCTCTATAAAGTGCTTGGGATGCTTCAATGATAGTAGGTGTTGGTTTGTAAATAGAACTTTCCCAATTGCTTGGATTAATTTCTTGGCTATTACTCAATAAAAGCGTTTGATTTATAATTTCATTAATATTGTGTTGATTGGCTTTAAGTGGTTCAAATAAATTCTCATTTATTTCGAAGATATTTTTAAAATCTGGAGCTTTTGTAGAAACTAAGATTGGAACGATTTTTTCATGATGACTACCTTCATGAAAGTTTTGTAAGTCTAGACAATAGTCAACAGTTTGTTCGATAGCATGTTTGGGGTATTGCATCTCGCCAACTTTAAATTCAAGAATAAAAATGAAATCCTGAATGATTAGAATATTATCTACTCGTTTGCCCATTCTGGGAATTGAAAATTCAAAATAGATTTTACCTTTTTCAAACGTTCTTAAAAGAGATTTGAGAATATCAATTTGCTTAATCCAGGAGTTTCTTTGTAAAGGTTCAACAGTAAAATGGTGGTTCCTGATTAGTTGTCCAAGTATTTTGTCTCTATCTTCCGATATGAAGTCTGAAATAGAATTTGCGTAGTAGCTTCTAGTCATTTATGGTTCATATTTAATAAGATTTATTTCCCCTCCAACCATACCACTTTCTGCTCAGGTGTATGATCTTGACTCAGGATGTTTTTGTATAAGTCTGGACGACGGGCCTTCAGGTAGCGGTGGCCGCCGGCTAGGCTGAGTTTATCTGGGATCAGGGTGGCTGTGACGAAACTGTCATCGAAAGTACGGCATTCAGCTATGATGTCACCAAAGGGGTCAATGATCATGGAACAACCATTTTTTAATTGGTCATCATCCATACCTATGGGATTAGAAAATATGGCATAAATGGCATTATCGTAGGCTCGGGAAGGAAGCCATTTCATCAACCAATCTCGGCCTTTCATGCCATCAAATTCCAAACGTAAAGAAGTTGGATCCGCCTCTCGGTTTTCCCATAATTTAGGGTCCACAAAGCCTGCACCCGGGCGGGTAGATGGGGTACACATGGTCACATGCGGCATAAAAATAATATCGGCACCTAATAACTTGGTGGCTCGTACATTTTCAATGATATTATTGTCATAACAAATCAAAATACCACATTTCCAGCCTTTAATTTCAAACACACAATACGCATTACCCGGGGTTAGATGTGGATTGATAAAAGGGTGTAATTTTCTATACTTGGCCACTAAGCCATTTTTGTCCACACAAACATAGGCTTTGTATAAATGGTCCTGCGCATCTTTTTCAAATAGTCCTGCCAAAATAACGATGTTATATTTCGCCGCTATTTCTGTCAATTTGATGATGCTTTTTCCATCTGGAATGGTTTCCGCCACTTCCAGCATTTGTTCTTTGGAAAGGTGGCGAGCAAAAGTATAACCTGTGACGGAACATTCATGAAAGGCAATCACTTCCGAACCCTCCTCAGCGGCTTTTTTCGCTAGTTTTTCAATGACGGATAAATTATAATCTTTATCGCCATTTTTATTTTCAAATTGAGCTGTTGATATTTTTAAATTTTCCAATGTATTTATGCGTTTAAATGAATCCCATATTGTTCAAAATTAAACATGTAAGCCTTACCAATTCAGCTTCTTTTTTTCCCTCACTGCATAATCCACAGCCCGGGCAGTTAGGGCCATATAGGTTAGGGAGGGATTTTGAGTTGAGGTAGAAGTCATGCAAGAGCCATCGGTCACAAATACATTTTTACAGTGGTGCATTTGGTTGAAAGCATTCAACATGGAGGTCTTGGGATCGCGGCCCATTCTTACGCCACCCATTTCATGATTTTCATTTCCGGGTAACCGTTTGGTATCAATGGGCTGTATATTTTTGAAACCAGCGGCCTCATACATTTCTGTGAATTGTTGATGAAAATCTTTTAACATTTTCTCGTCATTGTCATCATAAGCAATGGAAACTCTTAGTTGAGGAATACCATACTTATCCTTCAATTCTTTATCCAAACGAACGGTGGAATGAGCTTTGGGAATGGTCTCTCCCATCATACCCACATTGATATGCCAATTTCCAAGCTTTTGATTTAATAAGGATTCCTTCAAGGATTCTCCCATCAGGTCTTTGGCATTTTCTATCACCCGACTGGCGGTAAGATTACTGGCATAGCCTCTTAAGAAATCCGTTTCTTGTTGATAAACATTTCTAAACCGGGGTATATATCCTGAGGTAGGTCTTTTGCCTTCTGTTTTATAGTCCAAATTCCCATCATATTCGGCTGTTATTCTTCCTCGATAACTGTGAAAAGCCATATGTGTCCCCAATACACCTGAATCATTGCCTAAACCATTGGGGAAACGAGATGAAACGGAATTCAATAAAATTAAATTAGTAGCTAATGGTGAAGCATTTACAAAAATGACGGAAGCAAAATATTCCTCCATTTCATGAGTTAAGGCATTAACCACCCGGACGCCAATGGCCTTATTTTTCTTTTCGTCAAAGAGAATGGAATGAGCAATGGCGTGCGTTTTTAAAGTTAGGTTTCCTGTATTATAAGCTGCAGGTAAGGTGGCGGAATTACTGCTGAAATAACCACCATAGGGACATCCTCGTTCACAAAGAGTTCGATTTTGGCATTGGCTTCTGCCTACGGTGTTATGGATTTTTTCTGCTTGACTTAAATTGGCGGTTCTTGCAATGATTACATGTCGATTCGTATACTTATTTTTTAAAACCTCGCCAAAGTGTTTCTCTACACATGACAATTCATAGGGTTTGATAAAATCGCCATCAGGTAATATTTCTAGACCATCTTTATTGCCAGAAATCCCCACAAATTTTTCCACATAACTATACCAAGGTGCGATGTCTTTATAGCGAATAGGCCAGTCGACTGCGAATCCATCCCGAGCAGGCCCAGTAAAATCAAAATCGCTCCAACGCTGGGTATGACGACCCCATAAAAGAGATCGTCCTCCTACATGATAAGCCCGAATCCAATCGTAGGGTTTTTCCTGAATATAGGCTTGTTCTTCGTCCTTGGTTAAAAAATGAGAAGTAGCTTCAGAAAAGATAAAATTTTTACTGGCAATTTTATAGTCTTTTTTAATTTCCAAAGGGACTTGTCCCCCATGGGGAAAATCCCATGGTTGATGCATGGCAGTGGGATAATCTGCTACGTGTTTTACGTCTCTCCCTCGATCAAGAAGTAAGGTTTTTAAGCCTTTTTCTGTGAGTTCTTTGGCAGACCATCCTCCACTTATTCCAGAGCCAATGACTATGGCGTCAAACATATTTTTATCCTTTGCACCCATTTTTTAATTCCAAAATTTTGAAAAGTTTTTTGAGAAATGTGGTAGAGCTATTTCTGGTTCTTGGATCTCTGGATGCCATAGTTTTTCCCATTCAAAACTATAATAACCCGAGTATCCCCCCTTTTTTAAAGCATGAAGTGCTTCCTTAACCGGGGCATTGCCTTGTCCCAATAAGGTATATTTTTCCTCCTTATCAGAAACAATGGCATCTTTAATGTGTGTATGAAATATATATTTTTTCAATTGCGCATATACTTGCGCGGGAGGTTCCTTGGTGATAGACCACATATTAAAGAAGTCCCAAACAAGACCTACATGAGCATGATTCGTTTCTTGCATGATTTGTAGGAGCATGTCACTTTTTATGACTTTCCCGTGGGATTCTAGGAGTACTTTTACGCCAGAGGATTTGGCAAAATCTCCGAGTTCAATCAATGCTTGAATGATGGCATGGACCGTTTCTTTTTCTGGTTGATCTTTGGGTAGGTCATTGGGAAATACCCGAATAAATGGACAAGATAAACGGCTGGCTAATTCGATGTATTTTTTGGCTTCGTCCAGATTACTTTTTCTTTTTTGGGAATCTAAAAAATGCATATTGGCCGATGAACCTAAATTCACAATTTTCAAATTTAAATCAGCTGTTTGCCGGAGGGTGGATGCTATTTGGGAAGAAGAAAAGATAGGATTAGACGGAAGGTCCAAATCGCCTTTAATTCCTCTAATTTCAATTCCTGAGTAGTTATTTTCTGAAGCATGTTGAAGAACCTGAGAAAAATTCCATGCCGGGCAACCCAAGGTAGAAAAGGATAAAAGAGCTTTGGTAGGCTTATTAAAATCTAAGGCTGAAAGCCCGATAAACCCGGCACCTTGTTTCAAAAATTCTCGTCGGTTTTTCATTTTATTTAGATCGTTAATTGAATTTAATAAAATTATTTCGAAGTCAATGTTTTTGAAAATTTACCTTATGTATGCCAATGGATTTATTTGGTTGAAGTGAAGAGAACAAGTGAATTAAATTTACCAATACCAGAAGGCTGGATTTAATGCAGGACTTAGTTGACCCAATAGGAGGGCTATTTATTTTATAATCAATGACTTAGACTTTTGTTTTTTCTTATTACTTTCACGAAAAGATAGAAAGTATATGCCATTTATATCCGTTACTCGACTTCGTATTAAATCCCTCTTTTTTTTGATTCCCTTTATTCGGGCCAATGAAGCTTCTGCCAAAGCATTAAAAACTTCGAAAGGGCTTTTGAAAGGGAAAGAGTTAATGGATAAGCATTTTACTTTTTGGACCCTTACGCTTTGGGAAGATGAAGAATCCATGAAAGAATTTAGGGGTTCTCCTGCCCACAGAAAAGCGATGCAACAGCTACCTAATTGGTGTAATGAAGCCTCTTATCATCACTGGGTGCAGGAAGACCAAGATTATCCTACTTGGAATTTGATCGCAGAAAAACTGTATACAGAAGGCAAATTGAGTAAAGTGAGAAATCCATCTAAAGCGCAAATGGAGAACCAATTTCCTCCGATAAAATGGACTAAATCGGAAAGAATTTTAAAGTAAAGAGTTGGGGAAATATATATACGTAATAATCTGAAATGTTAATGTAATACCTTTGCCCAAATTTGGCTTCCATTGATGGATTTTATCGTATTTTCGAGGTTTAATTAAATTCATTTTTTCATGAATCGCCTAGAATCATTTAAGAAGTCTCTACAATTTTCCACACCAGAAAGCCATTTTTCTCCCATTCTCAAGAGTCTTTGGTTTGATGCTAAAGGTGACTGGGACATGGCCCATGCCCAAGTGGATCAATTGAATGATCGAGATTCTGCCTGGGTGCATGCCTATTTACATCGGAAAGAAGGAGATCTTTGGAATGCCGATTATTGGTATGCTAGGGCCAAGAAATCTCGACCTAATTTTTCTTTGGAACAAGAGTGGGAAAGTTTGGTGTCCTATTTTTTGTCGGAATGATTTTTATAACCTGGTAAAAATCAATGAATTGTTGAACTTCATAGGGGACGCATTATAAAAAGTGGCCATTATATGTTTGGAGAGCCTATAAACTAGTCCTAGAAAAATGCATAAATTTTATTTATGATTATCATAAATAAATTTAATTTTTAAATATTATTAATCGTCTATAATTTATGAAACTTTTAACTTCCACTCATTCTAATTTCGGAATGGGTTAGTTTATTTAATGAAAAAATATTCCAGAAAAGCCAGGCACTATGTGTATGGCTTTCTTTATTTAAAGTACTTCTGGCTTATCTGATCTTTATGCTCCTTCACATAGCGTAAAAATGCGTCCGCTACCGGGGAATGTTTTTTCCCTTTTAACCAAACAAGCGTCCACTGCGTGGTAATGGGTAATCCCTTTTGAGGAATAATGCGTAAGGAGCCATTTTGTAATTCATTTTTAATACCTATAATAGGCATGATGGAATAGCCTAGGCCAGCTATGACGGCTTGTTTTACCGCTTCATTTGACATTAATTCAATTTTTTTGAGAACCCGTATTTCTTGATTAGCCAAGAAGGTTTCCATGGTGGTTCGAGTTCCAGAGCCCGCTTCTCGGAAAATAATGGGAAGGTTCGTTGGCAATTGGTTTTGGTTAAACTCAGGATTTTGGTCAAGAAGTTCGGAGTTTCCTACCAAGTACAATTCATTTGTAATTAGGTCCATGTATTCATATTGATTGCCTTCGATGGGAAGAGAAACTAAACTAAAATCAACTTCATTTTGCTTTAAACTTTCAATAACCTTTCCTCTATTGGTCACATCCATGGATAATTCTACCCCTTGATTGGCCTTTAAAAAATCAGTTAAAAAATAGGGGAGAACATATTTTCCTGTGGATACTACGGAGACCTTTAATCGACCGAAAAGCTGTCCTTGAAAAGCCCGCATTCTATAATTGATGGCATATACTTGCTCTATAATTTCTTCTGCTGATTCGGCGATTTCCTTTCCAAAATCTGTCAAATAAACCTTTTTACCTACAATCTCAATCAAGGGTAATTCAAATTGAGATTGAAAATTTTTTATTTGGATGGATACCGCAGGTTGAGTCAGATTTAACTCTTCAGAAGCCTTGGTGATGCTCTTGGTTTGAGCCACCTTCACAAAAATTTGGAGTTGATTTAAGGTATAGTTCATAAAAATTATTTATGTAATTCATTATAAATTTAAATAAAATTTAATGATTTATTGGTATTTATTTTGCACCCAGAAAAAACGCACCTATGAATCATAAAAAACGATCCGCCATTTTCCTTCACTTAATTTCCATTGTTATACTAGTGTTCCTTATTAAAATGGGAGTAGATCCTATATTTGAGAAAATGGGCATAGCAAGTGCCGTTTTTATCGAATTAAACCTACTTAGAATTTTACAAGAACAAGCATAGCCCAGCCTACATGATGATCAATTTCGAACTATTAATTTTTAACTTAACCAATCCTACCCTGCTCTTTTTTATATTGGGTATGTTGGCCAAATTTCTAAAAAGTGATTTGGAGGTTCCCGCCGCCTCTAAAAGTTTTATTGCGCTTTACCTTTTATTTTCTATCGGTTTCAATGGAGGAACAGAATTGGCCGGAACTGGGATTACCGGAGACATTGTTAAAAGCCTACTTTTTGGTTTAGGGCTTGCGAGTATAATTCCTATTTATGCCTTTTTTATTCTTAGGATAAAACTAAATTCTTATGATGCAGGCGCCATTGCTGCATCCTATGGTTCCGTGAGTGCCGTAACCTTTGTAACAGCGGTCGCATTCTTGGAGATGAATCAAATGAAGTTTGGAGGAGAAATGGTAGCTGTAATGGCCGCGATGGAATTCCCTGCAATCATCATGGGCTTATTGTTGATGAGTTTATTTCCCTCAGAAAGTAATCTAGAAAAAAGAGAAAAGTTTCAATGGAAAAAAACCTTACAGCATTCCCTTACTAATGGTAGTGTTTTAATGATCTTAGGTAGTTTGGTGATTGGTTTCGTTTCAGATTCAAATCAAACTGCGGGAATCAAGCATTTTACGTCTGATATCTTCAAAGGATTTTTAGCTATCTTTTTATTGGATATGGGAATGGTTGCAGCAAGTAGAATTGCGGCATTTAAACAGCAAGGTTATTTCATCTTGTTCTTTGCCATCCTACTTCCTTTATTCAACGGCTCAGTGGTGGCATGTTTAAGTCATTACATTACGGATAACACTGGAAACCGTTTGATTTTTGCCGTCTTAGCTGCTAGTGCGTCATATATTGCTGTTCCAGCGGCCATGCGTATGGTGGCGCCCAAAGCTGATCCTGGTATTTATATCCCAATGGCCTTGGGTGTAACCTTTCCTTTTAATATAACCATAGGTATGCCGATCTTTTTTCAATTGGTTCAATAGTGAATTGGAAAAAATACTATTCAGGAAAAACATTGCTCATTGCCACAAAACACCAAAAGGAATTAGTGATTGGTCCTTTGTTTCAGCAGGAGTTTGGGTTTCAATATGCCGTAAGCGATCGATTGGATACCGATATGCTGGGTACTTTTTCTGGGGAAATTGAAAGAAAAGGAAGGCCGCTTCAGGTACTTAGGCAAAAGTGTGAAATGGCGATGGACCTGCATGGTGAAGATGTGGCGATAGCATCCGAGGGCTCATTTGGTGCGCATCCTCACTTACTTTTTGCTCCGGCCGATACGGAATTATTGATGTTCAAAGACCGTCAAAATGGGATTGAAATTTGGGTACAAAAAACGAGCACCGAAACGAACTTTAGTGGATTAGAAATACATTCTACGCAAGAGATTCCAGCTTTTTTAGCCCAGGTTAAATTCCCTTCACACGCATTAATATTAAAAAAAAGTAAGGATGACCTAGTTCAGATGCATAAAGGAATAAAGGACGAAGGCCTACTTTATTCTTTAGTGGATCAATACTTAAAAAATTCGGGATCTTGTTTTTTAGAAACGGATATGCGTGCCATGAATAATCCTACGCGAATGGGGCAGATTGAACAATTGACTCATCAGCTAATCCAGAAGATGAATTCACTTTGTCCTAGCTGTTCATTTCCTGGTTTTTCAATCATGGAGGTTCAAGGAGGGTTATTGTGTTCACAATGTTTTCTGCCTACGCAATCGATACTAAAGGAGATTTATCGTTGTCAAAAATGTTTGCATGAGGAAGAAAAATTATACCCAGCATCTAAATACTTGGAGGACCCTATGTATTGTGATTATTGTAATCCTTAAAAATTAGGACTTATTTCTGTAAACAATTGGAGAAAAATGGTGTTTTTCCTTTCATGGAAAATTACATTTTAAGATTAAAGCAAGAACTAGAATCCGATCGCAACAGACTTCTATCTCATCCTATTTATTCCAAGATTAGCGATTTATCGGGTTTACGAAAATTTACTCAGATCCACGTATTTGCAGTTTGGGATTTTATGAGTTTACTTAAATCCTTACAAGTAAATTTAACCTCTACACAGATTCCTTGGTTACCCGTTGGCACAGCTGATACCCGTTATTTGATTAATGAAATCGTATTAGGGGAAGAATCTGATGTGGATGAAATGGGAAACAGAACAAGTCACTTTGAGCTTTATTTGAAGGCCATGAGGCAAATGAATGCCTCGACTGCAGATATCGATTTATTGCTGGAGAAAGTTTCACAAGGCATGCCTGTTCAGGAGGCGATTCAACATGTGGCGATACACCCTAATGTGAAGGATTTTTTAGGCTATACTTTTGAAATTGCCTTGCATGCCCCTATTCATGTTAAAGCCGCAGTTTTTACCTTTGGAAGAGAGGATTTAATTCCTTCCATGTTTCATCGCCTATTGGAACAATTATATGCTGAGGTGCCTGAGCAGGTATCCACTTTTACCTATTACATTGAAAGGCATATAGAAGTTGACGGCGATCACCATAGTCATTTAGCGAGCGACATGGTTTGTCAATTATGTGGAAACGAGGAAAAGAAATGGGAGGAGGCACTGCAGGCTTCTAGAAAGGCATTGGAGATGCGCTATAAATTGTGGGATGCATTTTAATGGCAATAGCTTGATGGAGGTTTAATTTCTATTCTATATCAATTGGGCATATTGGTAAAATTATTCTAATTTTAAAACTATTGAATCTTTTTGATTCAATAGATGAATAGCCAATCCAACCCTAGTTATGTTATATTTTCAAAGAAACGCTCAAAAATTTGGAGAATCACAGGCAATATTGTCAGATTCACAAACCTATACCTACACATCGCTGATAGATCGGTCGGAAAAAGTTGCGGGGACACTGCTCGGAAAACAAACCGATTTACATCAGTCGCCTGTGGCGTATATGGTAGAGCCAGGGTTTTGCTATGTTTCATCTCAATGGGGGATTTGGTTGGCTGGAGGAATAGCGGTACCAGTTGCCTTAGCCCATCCTTTAGAATCCATTAAATACATCCTTCAAGATACGGGAGCTAAGAAATTTATTTGTTCGAAGTCTTATTTGCCGCTTTTATCTGAGTATTGCCAGGAGGCAGGAATAAGCTTATACCTCTGGGATGATATGGTGGATTCCCCCTCACACCTACTACCTGATGTCAGCCTAGATAGGGGTGCCATGATTTTGTATACAAGTGGCACCACGAGCCTACCCAAGGGGGTTTTAAGTACACACCTCGGTATTGAAAGTCAAATCAAGTCTTTGGTAGAGGCTTGGAGGTATTCTGCTAATGACCATACCTTATGTGTTTTGCCACTACATCATATACACGGAATTATCAATGTTATCTCGGCAACTTTATATGTTGGTGGAAAAGTAGAGTTTTTAGCGCAGTTTTCGGCCGAAGAAATTTTTGCTCGATTTAAGCAAGGGGCATTGAATGTATTCATGGCTGTTCCAACCATTTATTTCAAGTTGATAGCCTATTTGGAATCCTTGACAGATAAGGAAAGGGAGGAATTAAAAGTGTGTATGAAAGCTTTCCGATTGATGATATCTGGATCGGCGGCATTACCTGTTTCCGTAATGGAGAAATGGGAAGCCTTGAGTGGGCAACGATTATTGGAAAGATATGGTATGACGGAAATAGGGATGGCAATAAGTAATCCTTATGAGGGCGAGCGTAAGGCGGGGCATGTTGGCATGCCACTTCCTGGAGTTCAAGTGAGATTGGTGGATGAAGAAAATCAACTTGTTTTTGATCAGCCTGGAGAGATTCAAATAAAAGGCCCAACTGTTTTTAAGGAATATTGGGGAAAAGAAAATGCGACCCGAGAGGCATTTACAACAGATGGTTGGTTTAAAACGGGTGATGTGGCGGAATTAGCGAATGGATATTATCGAATCTTAGGAAGAAATTCCACGGATATCATCAAATCAGGTGGCTATAAATTATCTGCCTTGGAAATTGAGGAAGTATTGAGAACTCATAACTCAGTTGAGGACTGCTCGGTGGTGGGATTAGCCGATGAGGAATGGGGTGAAATAGTCGCTGCGGTGGTTGTATTAAAAGAGGGCCAAGTTAGCTCCGATGAATTAAATACGTTTATGCGCAGTAAAATGCCCGCTTATCGGGTACCAAGAAAGTATTTGTTCCTATCCGAATTACCTCGAAACGCGATGGGTAAAGTGACTAAAAACGATTTAAAAGTACTGTTTACATAAGGGCTTTTAGTGCTAGGTAAAAGACGCTTGGACAAAGTAAACAGCCTAATCCTGTATAGAATGTGGCAGTTAGTGCACCATAAGGAACTAGCTTTTGATCCGTGGCGGCTAATCCTGCCGCCACTCCACTTGTGGTACCCATGATTCCTCCAAAAACCATGGCCGAATGGGGATTATCTAATTTGATTTTTGAAGCTATTAAAGGTGTAAAAATGGTCACCGCTATGGCTTTAACTACGCCTGTTGCCACACTTAAAGCAATAACATCAGAACTTGCACCCAAAGCCGAGCCTGTTACTGGGCCTACAATGAATGTCAAGGTACCAGCACCTATAGTAGCTAGACTTTCTGCGTCGTGGTAGCCAAAAGCTAGGCCTACACAAATCCCTACTACAAAGGAGACTATCAAGCCTATTATTAAGGAAATAACGCCTGCTTTACCGGCTTGTAGCATAACGGGGAAACTAACTCCTAATGCGGTGGAAACAATGCAAAAATCCCGAAACATGGATCCCCCTACTAACTTAAAACCACTAAAAAAAGCTATATCAGCTATTCCTTTTTCTCCACCAGTCAGTATACCTCCGTAATAGGCCAAAACCAAACCTAATAAAATAGCAATGGCTGATCCCGGTATTTTTTTTCGTAAAAGTCGGGTTGAAATTTGCTCAGCTACCAGCATGATGATGGCAATGAGAAGAAAGCTGGTAATCATACCATTTTTCTCAAAAAAGGAAATAATATTCATGAAGCAGTGGTTTTGATTTTCGAAATGATGGGAACTAATACAAATCCAATCACAACAATCAGAATTCCTGCTACGATGGGAAGTACGCCTTTATTAAATGCAAGCAAGGCATTTTGACTAGCGGACATGGCGACAATGACAGGAATATACATATTACTCCAGAATCCAATTCCTTCATCAAAATTGCCTTTAAGCCATTGCTTTTTGTGGAAATAATTATGGAGGAGAACCAATAATAGCATGGCAAAACCAACCCCGCCGACATTGGCTTGAACGCCAATTAATTCACCTAAAAAATCTCCAAATAGTTGGCCAGCTAAGTAACTAAAAGCGAGTAATCCTAATCCATAAATAAGCATAATGATGAGGGCTTAAAAACGAAGATAATAAATTATTGGATGACCGAATACTAAATGTTTAAGCTATTTAATGCTTGTAAGGCTTTTTTGGGCATAAGAATTCCCTTAAATAATTACTGTGGAAACGTATTTCTGGGATGATATTAATAAACAGATTATCTCATTTTGAAAATGAATTAAACGCCTGCTAAATACTCTTTAGGTAGTAAGCCCGTTCTTTTTTTTATGGCTGTAATAAAAGAGGTTCTGGACCCAAAACCGATAGCTGTACCGATGTATTCTATGGAATATTTATCAAAATTGACATCGTTTTCACGCATGGTATTGAGGTATTCAAAACGGGCATCATTGATAAACTCATTGAAGTTTTTATCAAATTCTTGATTGATAACTGCTGAGACTAGGTAGGCGGGAACGTTTATTTCTTTTGATAAATCGGATAGAGAATATCCGATGGTGGTAAAGGGGTGATTATTTTTAAAATGTATTTCGATTGAATTTAAAATGTTTTTTCCTCGGTAATAGCTGATATAATTGGTATCCTCTGTCTCAGGTTTGAGTTCTTCATTTTTGGTGGATGTTTCCTCTAAGGATCGGATAGGTTCTTCCATTTGTATCCAACCAATCATCCCATATAAAATTTTGGGTTGAGTAAATAAATAGCCACAGATTAAAAGAATCTCTGATGAAATTACCAGGATGATAAGTCTAGCCATAAACATTCCTGTTAATACTTGAATGAAAGTGAAAATGGCTACGATGATTGTTCCTGAAGTCATTAAAATCATAGTAACCCACAGAAATCGGTAAATCTGTTTATTTCTTTCTATTTGAAGGCTAGCATCATAGATCTTTTTATGCCAATTGGTTAACAATTTTAAGCAAGCAAAGGTACTTATGACTAATACGATTATTCGGATAATGGCTATCCATCCAGGAGGCAATAACCCTTCCGATTCATTGAAAAACACCATTCTGTTACTAAGCGCATTTATTACAATTAGATACTTTTCTTCTTTATTCAATAAATCAAAGGGAAGGCGATGAATTTGATATAATAATACAGGAACAAATAGCCATAAATCCTTCCAAAATAGCTTGTAGGATTGATTCAGAACGGTTCTAATGTATAAATATAGGAGTGGGCCAAGGCAGAAGGCAGACCAAGTATATGTTTTAAAGAATTGTGGATAATCATACAGAAAATGGGTCAGCGTGAGGCTATTTCCTGTAGATAATATGACTAGACAAAAAAGTATACCAGCCAATAATTTAGAACTTAAGGTGGAAATACTTTGTCCAAAAACTAAAATTAAACTAACTACCAGGCCGATGGTGGATGCAAGAATAAGGTAAATAAATAAGGATAAATCTGACATTTGATAGATAGAAAACTCAAAAGCAAAGATCTATCTTATTTTAAGTAAACAAATTCATGGAAAAAGTATTAAGTCTACATTTTCAATGAATGGATAAATTATTAGGTTACAAATGAGGATTTACCTAATTGAAAATTTATAGAAAAACAAGTTTAAACATTTTAATTTTATGCATTTTAGTGTTTTCAAATGGCGACTAAAAGTGCCCTTATTTGTTCAAAATTCCCCAAAATGAACAATGGTTTTTTTAGTTAACGGTAATTTTGAAGCAAATTTGCATTGTAAAAAAAGATACTTCATTACACTTAATCAACGAAATATTAACTGGCACAGGTTATCCTAAAACCAGTGCACAAAAAATTATAATTTATAGAACACAGGTTTGGAAATCCTTTGGCTAATGGCTAAAGGGTTTTTAGTTTAAGGGAACTAATGAATTAATGTGAAGGTAAAGGAAGCCTTGACTAGATGAAGCATGAAATCTAGATATGATCAATGAAAGGTTGATGATATTGACGTTTACCTGTGGCTTTATAAAGGGCATTGGCTAATGCGGCAAATACCGGAGGATAGGCAGGCTCTCCCATGCCGCTTGGATCAATCTCATTTTTCACAAAATGAACAGCTATGGATTTTGGAGCCTCATTCATGCGAATCATGCGATAGGTATCAAAATTTTTATGCTGAGGAACACCTTGATTAATGGGCATATTTCCAAATAAAGCCGTACCAATTCCATCGATTACACCACCTTCTACCATATTTTGTGCTCCGGTGGGATTAATCACAATACCGCAATCAATGGCGCAATGAACTTTTTCAATTACAGGAATGCCATCTTTCATCTCTAGTTCTATGATATTGGCTGCATAAGAATCATGGCAGAAATAAGCAGAAACCCCTACTTTTTTAGTCGATTTGATATGGTTCCAATTTGATTTTTCCTTGATTAATTGTAAAACTCCTGCATATCTTTCTGGCTCATATTCATTGTTTTTACCTACAGGTTTTTCAGCGGCACGTTTTAACAATTCCAGACGGAAATCAATCGGATCTTTACCAGCGAGTTCAGCTACTTCATCTAGAAAAGATTGTTCAGCAGCTGCCATAAAATTGGAACGTGGAGCGCGAAATGAGCCTACAGTAATATTGGAATCTATGGTCC
Source organism: Aquirufa sp. Wall-65K1 (assembly GCF_054558475.1). NCBI lineage: Bacteria > Pseudomonadati > Bacteroidota > Cytophagia > Cytophagales > Flectobacillaceae > Aquirufa > Aquirufa sp. Wall-65K1. Next base: position 54,128 of record NZ_JBPXKD010000003.1, read on the forward strand.
AGTCTTCAGCTAAATAATTGTCAACAGCACCTGCAGGAAAGCGGTTTGGATATAAAGGAGACTCGGGGATGCCTCCCGCTTTTACATGAAAAGCTATCAGGTTATTTTGCGCGTCCAAAGCGGCCTTATATGTAGCCGAATATGTCGATCGGTAAACACCTGAAGTCATGTCATCCTCTCGGGTATAAATAAGTTTAACGGGAGCTTTAACTTTTTGTGATATAAGTGCTGCCTCAATCATCCAGTGTGCATAAGATCTCTTTCCAAAACCACCACCTAGACGAGTCATTTGAATATTGATTTTATCTAGCGGGAGCCCTAGTCGGGCAGAAAGGGATTGCTCTGTTAGTTCAGGTTTTTGTAATGGTCCAGATAAATGGGCGGAATCATTTTTTACATCAGCGAAAAAATTCATGGGCTCCATGCAATTATGTGCCAAATATGGCCCATAGTAGGTTTTTTCGATGACTTTAGCGGCAGATTTAAATGCTGATTCTACATCGCCGTCTTTTCTCCTTACCGTTGCTGCTTGGTCTTTTTTAGCGGCCATGCTGGCCATGTGCTTCGATGTGCTTTCAAGGCCAGCAGGTATATTTTCCACCATTTTTCGGCCTAGCATATTTCTAGGTTGAGAATAAGCTTTTGATTCCTGCCAAGTGACTTGTAGTACTTTTTTGGCTTGTAGTACTTCCCAGGTAGAATTTCCTACAATGGCTACGACCTCATTGAAACTTGTCGTATCAAAAAAGGATTTTTCATATCCATCGTTGAATATTTTAATCGGGAAAATATCTTTGATGCCCCTCATTTTTCTAGCTTCTGCATCTTGGATGGATTTTAATTCAAGTCCAAAGGCAGGAGGGTGAACAATCATGGCAATCAGCATACCTGAAACTTGGGTATCAATGCCAAATAATGGTTTTCCGGTAACAATTTTCTTTAAATCAACATTTGTTTTGGACTTACCAATAATGGAAAATTCCTTAACTATTTTTAATGGAATCGTGGTAGGTATTTGAATGCTTGCCGCTAAACTGGCCAGATCCCCATATTTAGCAGATTTACCACTTTTTTTATGGAAAAGCATTCCTTGGGAAGTAGTAATTTCTTGGATAGGTACTTGCCATTGTTTGGCAGCCGCTTCTATCAGCATCAAACGGGCTGCAGCACCTGCTTGGCGAAGGGGTTTCCATCCTTGGTGTATAGCTTGGCTTCCCCCGATGTATTGTCTAGTGAAATGCTTAGTATCTAAATCCGCTTGAATTACCTGAACTTGTTTCCAATTCACATCCAATTCTTCTGCCACAATCATCGGCATGGAGGTTTTTACTCCTTGTCCACCTTCTGGATTGGGCGACATGATTTGAATGATATTGTCTGAAGTAATTTTAACAAAACCATTCATTTCATGGGGCCTGGTACCAACAGTTTTGGCGGAATTTGCAGAGGAGGCTAAGCTTGAGAAATAGGTGAAACTTAATATGAATCCCCCGCTACTAAGTGCGGCAGCTTGCAAAAAGGATCTACGTGAAACGGATTTTTGCTTTTCCATGATACAATTAGGTTTAATCTTGGGGAATCAATATTGGAGCCTAAGCAATTTAATACAGCCATTTCTAAATGTTAAATTCAGTCTACATTCATTATTGATTATTCGTCATTAATTTAGTGAAAGATAGTGAACCCAGTCGCCATCCCTTAGCTTGTTTGATGTAAACTTCGGTTACCTCAAAAGGGTTCGTTACCTCGTTTCCACCAACTACAGCTAGTAAAGTGATGCGGTTTAATAGGATAGCCGTTGAATCAATGATTTGGACCGAAACGGAATGTATGTCAGCCTTTTTATAGTGAATCATTCCCCCTTTGATAATGTTAACTTCGCGGTCTTTTCCCCAACTTCCTCCCATGTGAACAAAAACCGATTTTTCATGGAATAATTGACTGAGCTTATCCACATTTTTATCCGCCATCCACTGCCATTTATTTTTGGATAATTGAATGATTTCTTGTTCTGCTGAATTATTTTGACCTAAACATCCTAAAGTGGAAACAAAGATTAATATGGAGGTAGCGAGTAAATTTTTCATGGGATATTTGCTTTTTGTTGTATGATTAGCTGCAAATCTCATGCTATTAATACATAAACATAGTAGATAAATTACGGATTTGTCTACCATAATTACTGATTCTATTTAATAGAGAATTTAGAAATTAGAATTATGTTAATTTCGTTTCAAACTAGAAGTATCATGATACGTAACTATTCAATTGACTCGATAAGTCAATACAATACGGACAATAATCATCCCACACTTCACCCCTTAGTGACGGTGATTGATTTTTCTAAAGCGGCTCCTCGTGAATGGGGCGATGAAGTAAATCGAGTTAAGTTTCACTATGGCTTGTATTGTGTTTATTTGAAAGATGTAAAATGTGGTGATATCGTATATGGTAGGCATACCTACGACTACCAAGCAGGAACCTTGGTATTCTTTGCTCCCGGCCAAGTATCTGAATTTGAAATTCCCGCTAAATCCTATCAGCCAAAAGGCTATGGATTAATTTTTCATCCTGATTTAATGCATGGAACGTCCTTAGGGAAAGCTTTGGCTACCTACCATTTCTTTAGTTATCAATCGAATGAGGCATTGCATATTTCGGATTCTGAGCGACAAATTGTATTGGACTGTTTTTCGAAGATAGCATTTGAATTATCGCAAAGTGTAGATAAGCATAGTAAGAAGTTGATTACAGCCAATATTGAATTATTCCTCAATTATTGTGAGCGTTTTTATGATCGCCAATTCATCTCTCGTGAGCATGTAAACAAAGGTATTTTAACTCGTTTTGAAGACCTTTTAAATGAGTATTTTGTATCTGATAAACCTCAGTCCTTAGGCTTGCCTTCGGTGGCCTACTTTGCAGATCAAGTTAATCTTTCGGCCAATTATTTTGGGGATTTAATTAAAAAAGAAACCGGTCAATCTGTGAAAGAATTGATTCAAAATAAATTAATCAACGTAGCCAAAGATCGAGTTTTTGATGGCAACAAAACGATCAATGAAATCGCTTATGAATTGGGTTTCAAATATCCACAGCACTTCACTCGTCTTTTTAAGGAACGGGTTGGAAATACACCTTTACAATATCGCCATTTGAACTAAGCATTGGTATGGAGTATGTTGCATTAAATAACGGAGTTAAAATGCCCATTTTGGGTTTTGGAGTTTTCCAAATCCCGGATCCATTTGCATGTGAAAAAAGTGTCAGCGAAGCCCTTGAAGTAGGCTATCGCTCCATTGACACAGCAGCCTCTTATGGTAATGAGGAGGCCGTTGGTCGGGCTATTCAATCTTCCGCATTGCCTCGTGAGGATTTATTCATTACCACTAAACTTTGGATTCAAAGAAATGGATTGGAAGGTACCTTGGCAGCCTTTGATAAATCCATGAAAAAACTTAAACTTGATTACCTGGATTTGTATCTAATCCATCAGCCTTATGGGGATGTTTTTGGAGAATGGAGGGCTATGGAGAAATTGTACCAAGAGGGTCGTATTCGTGCCATAGGAGTTAGTAATTTCCAGCCTGATCGAATCGTGGATTTGATGAATCATACCGACATTCTTCCCGCGGTAAATCAAGTAGAAACCCATCCGTTTCAGCAACAAATAGCTAACCAGCAGTTTTTAAAAGAGCAAGAAATACAGATAGAATCATGGGGCCCTTTTGCGGAAGGCAAAAATGGAATGTTTGAAAATCCATTGTTAATGTCCATAGCTCAAGCCCACAATAAATCCATAGCTCAAATTATTCTTCGTTGGTTGATTCAACGCGGCATTGTAGCTATACCTAAAACCATTCAAAAAAGTCGAATGCAAGAGAATTTCCAAGTCTTTGATTTCCATTTGACGGATGGGGAGATGGAAATGGTGCAGACATTGGATACGCAAAAGAGCAGCTTTTTTAACCACCGAGATCCTGCCATGGTTAAGTGGCTAGGAACCAGAAGTATAGATTAATTTAATTGTTTGATTATTATAATTTATTCGAAGACCAATTGAATACATTTGTAAACTTGATAAAAATACCAAGCTATGATAAAGAAATTCACCGTACGAATTAACAAAAAATCTCATACCGTTGAGGTAGATGAAAACATGCCTCTATTGTGGGTATTAAGAGATATTTTGGACATGAAAGGTACCAAGTATGGATGCGGGGTAGGATCCTGCGGAGCTTGCACCGTTCATTTAAATGGGATTGCAGTTCGTTCCTGCCAATTGCCGATTTCTTCTTTAGCAAACCAACAAATCACTACGATTGAGGGCTTAGCTGAAAAGGGAGATCATCCTGTTCAAAAAGCCTGGTTAGACCTGGATGTGGCACAATGTGGCTATTGCCAGTCTGGACAAATCATGAGTGCTGCCGCCTTATTGAAAAATACACCTCGTCCTACAGAAGAAGATATCGATAATTTTATGTCGGGAAATATTTGTCGCTGTGGAACCTATACCCGTATTAAAAAAGCCATTCAATTAGCCGCTTCGAACACGAAATAACATGAAAAAGACAGATTCAAATTACAGCAGACGCTCGTTTTTAAAGGTCTCTTCTCTTTCAGGAGGGGGATTTATGTTGGGGATTTCCTGGTTTGCTAGCGCTAAACCCGTAGAAACATTAGCCGAATTAGGCGCAGAACCTATTTGGCAAGAGCTGACCAGTTATATCAAAATCACACCTGATAATGTGATTAAAATTTTCTCTCCCAATCCGGAGTTTGGTCAGAATGTCATGACCTCCTTACCCATGTTGGTTGCGGAGGAATTGGATGTTGATTTTAAAGCTATTGTGGTAGAACAAGCTAGCTATAATCCTGCACTTTTCAACCGTCAATTTACTGGTGGAAGTCAGTCGATCCGTTCTGCCTGGAAGTTATTGCGAACAGCCGGTGCATCGGCTAGACAAATGTTATTAACGGCAGCGAGTCAAGCATGGAATGTTCCAGTTGCCGAATTGACGACTTCTAAAGGACAAGTAAAGCATGCCGCTAGTGGGAAATCTGCTACTTATGGTTCATTCGCTAGCGCAGCTTCTAAATTACCTGTGCCAAAAGATATTGTTTTAAAAGCCAATAAAGGATTTAGGTTATTAGGTACTCCACAGAAAAATGTTGAGGGAAGTAAGATTGTCCATGGTAAGCCCTTGTTTGGCATGGATTACAAGGAGGAAGGTATGCTAATTGCCATGACGGAACGTCCTCCAGCATTTGGTATGCGTTTGAAATCGTTTGATGCAACAGCTGCCAAGAAAATGCCAGGCATTGTGGATGTATTTACCATTCAAGTGTACGAGCCAACACAAAAATTGGCCATGTTTGACACGCGTTCATTTAATGAGGTAATCGCTGTTGTTGGTAAGAGCACTTGGGATGTTATGAATGCCCGAAAAAGGTTAAATGTTGTTTGGGAAAATGCTCCAGATACCAAGGAAATAATGAATAATCGGGAGACGGTTGTTCCTGGTGGATTGGAAAGTACGAGCAAACACTATGCGGATATGTTGGCTATGGATAAAAAGCCAGGTCGTGTGGAGCGAAAAGATGGAGAGCCTGAAAAAGCATTTGAAGCAGCTAAACATATCATTGAAAGAACCTATACTGCTCCGTTTTTGGCCCATAATATCATGGAGCCCACCAATACCTTTGCGCATTTCCAAGGAAATAAAGTGAGATTTGTAGCACCGATACAAGGTCCAGATTTTATTGCTAATACCATTGCTACGCGTTTGGGTATTCCCAAGGAAAATATTGAGATTCAATTAGCCCGTATGGGAGGAGGCTTTGGTCGCCGGGCCTATGGTCACTATATGGTGGAGGCGGCCTTAATTTCCAAGCAAGCTAATGCACCTGTAAAATTGGTCTATAGCCGCGAGGATGATGTGAGTGGAGGTATTTATCGTCCAACTTACCAATTAACCTATCGGGCTGCTTTTGATGAAAACAAGCGATTAACCGCGATGCATATTAAAGGTGGAGGTATTCCAGAGTCACCCTTACATGCCAACCGTTTTCCTGCAGGAGCTATCGACAATTATGTGGCTGAAAGCTGGTCTATTCCATCGAACATTACGGTGGGAGCATTCCGTGCTCCCCGCTCCAATTTCAATGCCGCAGCTGAGCAATCTTTTTTAGATGAAATAGCAGAATACATGGGTAAGGACCCTATTGCTTTCCGATTGGAATTATTGAAAAGGGCTAAGGAATCGCCAGTAGGTAAAAACAATGATTATGATGCGTCTAGATATATGGGCGTATTGGAATTAGTTAGGGATAAATCGGGATGGGGTAAGCCTGAGAATGCCAACAAAAAGCGAGGCGTTTCGGCATATTTCTGTCATAATTCCTATGCAGCACAGGTGATTGATTTGCATGTGAAGGATGGCCAGGTAATCGTAGATCAAGTTACTTCTGCGGTGGATTGTGGGGTGGTAGTGAATCCAGAAGGAGCAAAGAATATGGCAGAGGGAGCGGCGATAGACGGGATTGGAAATGCCTTATTTGGCAATTTGACCTTTACAGAAGGAAGCACAAATCAAAAGAACTTTGATACGTATCGTATGATTCGTCATAATGAAGCACCGAAGAAAATCGATGTGCATTTTGTGGCGAATGAAATAGATCCGACCGGTTTAGGAGAGCCGCCATTCCCACCGATTTTTGGTGCGATGGCCAATGCAATATATCAGGCTACGGGGAAGCGTTTATACAAGCAACCTTTTGGAAATCAAATAGCTTAGTTTCTTTAAATAGAAAGCCCATCCTTGTAAATGGATGGACTTTTTTTTGATATTCTGGTTTTAAAAATGCTTATTGGTAGTTCAATGCACGTTGATTAATTATTTTGTAATACATCATGATGAAATTAATTCCTAAGAAATTGACCAATTGGGGCTTTTGCCTCCTTCTTCTTTTGCAGGCGAATTCGCTATTGTCCCAAGCAAGCAATCCTGTTCTCAAGCTTTTTCCTGCAGGAACTGTCCTTCATGCGAACATTCCCTTTGCTCAGGATACCTTGAAAAAGCATTTATTGGATATTTATTTGCCTGCTAATACGACTGGAAAACTTCCTTTGGTAGTTTTCATACATGGTGGAGGCTGGTTAGTTAATGATAAATATGCCGATATGGGCTATATGGGAAATACGCTAACTGCCATGATCAATCAGGGCTTTGCAGTGGCATCCATTGATTATCGCTGGGCGAGTCAAGCTATTTTTCCCGCTCAAATACAAGATTGTAACCAAGCATTAATTTACCTAGTTGAGCAGGCGGATAAATACCACATAGATAAAAACAAAATCGCCATCATGGGATTTTCTGCCGGGGGGCATCTTGCTTCCTTGCTTGGACTTGCAAATAATAACCAGGTAGGGGCTTTTTTTATGAACGGGAAAGCCCAAAAATTCAATATTAAGGCAGTCGTAGACTTTTATGGCCCTTCTGATTTAACAAGTCTTGAAAGTAGTGATGATCCAAAAGCACCCGAAGCTATTTTATTAGGGGCCGTTCCGGTGGACCGACCCGACCTAGCCAAGAAGGCCAGTCCGGTTAGCTATGTAGATCGACAGGATCCTCCTTTTTTAATTATCCATGGAGAAAAAGACAAGAGTGTAAATAACAAACAATCTAAGCTATTAAGCGGATGGTTGAGTACCGTTGGCGTAAAAAACGAACTGATTATTGTTAAAGATGCGCCTCATTTTGGGCGCATGTATGATACAGAAGATTTAAAAACCAAAGTGCTTCAATTCTTGGTAGGAACCTTAAAGCCTTAGTTGATTCTTCTGAATTTGTGGTTGAAGTTATAATTTAACCCGACACTCCAAAGCAAGTCATCTCCAGGCAGTGCAGAACGCAGTTTTTTGCTAAACATGGTCGTCAAAGTCATCGGACTTTTTTTCTTGGAAATAACCAATGCCCCGCTGACATAGGTGCCATCTAGGTCATCCATTTTTAAGTAAAAAAACTGAGGGATAATGGTTGCTTCCCAATCTTTGTACCACGTAAGATGGGAGAAAATACTTTTTAAGGATAGAAAGGTGGTGCTTTGTGTCACATCTTTGGTAAGTCCCACAGAGCCTAAATAATTAAAGCCTAAGGAAATATTTTTATGAACCGATAATAAGGGAGTGGCTTCCCAAGCAAAGAAGCGTTGAGCTTTTAAATAGGAGGTATTTACTCCATTAACATTGGCTTCTTCACTTCGAAAAACAAAGGCAGGGTGAGCCCCTACGCTCATGTTGAATTTTTTTTGCTGGATAGCTTTATATCTCCACCATAATACAAAAGCCCATGGTTTCCCGTCCATGGCAAAGCGCAACATAGGATCAAAACTTAATCTTCCTTTGCCTAGTGATAAGTCGAATAATAAGGCAGGTTTTCCTAATGAAAACGAAGGAATCAATGAAACACCATTATTGGTAGCGGTGATTTGTCCTGCAAAAAAAGAGGGTGTTTGTGTACTGTCTTTTTGAGCGTATAAGTGGTTAGCACTTGCTAGTATACATAGCAAAAGTGTGGTTTTAAATTTCATGAGGATTGATTAACAGAGCTGCAAAGGTCTGAAATTTTTTATTGAAATGAAATTTATGGGCCTATTTTAGCCCTTTTAATGGATAAACGAGCTTAATATTCCATAAGAATGGCTTGGATCCTTCTATCTTGGATTCAAAAGTTTTATTCATAGTGGATTTAAATATGATAGGAAAATCGTGAATGGATAAGCTAATTTCAGAGGTTAAATAGTAACCAGAATTGCCATCAATATTTAAATAATAGATTTGGGGTGTTATACTTAAATGGGTTTTATTACTGAGTTTTATCTGGTTAATTTCAGTATACAAGGTGAGAAAATCTAAGGCATTTAGTGTTCCTGGATCAAGGCTATGAGACCTTAGATAATAAACTCCCATGGTAAGATGTTGGGACACTTGATACCTAGGAAACATTTCTAATACCAAGTATCGATCCGTTTTTTGAATGTTTATCGAATCATTTAGGTTTGGAATTCGGGAGTTTACAAAATTTAGGCCTAAATGAGTACCTACATTCATTTTAAATTTTGATTGTTTAGGGCTTAAATTATATCGAAACCAAAATAAAGAATACCAAGGTTTGGCTTCCCAAGAAAAAGCTAATTCTGGATCAAAACTGAATCGTCCTTTGGAAATGGACATATTAAAAATAGAAGCAGGTTTTTCTAAGGAAAATGAAGGAACTATGGATATTCCATTATTTGTAATACTTATAGAACCATTGATTTGAGTCGGGTATTTGGGGCTTATTTCTTGCGACAAGGAATTTATAGCAAGTAATAAGCTGGGAATAAAAACGTAAATACTGAGGCGTTTCATGTAATTTTAATAATTAAAATGTAAAGTTAGGCAGTTATAGATAGCCTTTTTGTATACATTTTACCGAAGTACTTACCATTTTTTAGGACATGTTACATAATCAACAAAAGAAAGATAATGTGATCAAGAACATGGATTCTGTTGATTCATTTAATGCTTACAATGAGCATGCAACAGTGAATCCTTGGATCAGCATCATTGATTTTTCTAAATCTGTTCCAAAGTGTCGAGAATGGATACGCATGGGTTTTTATTGTATCATGCTCAAGGACATTCATTGCGGAGATTTAAAATATGGTATTAGTCAATATGACTATGAAGCAGGGACATTGTTGTTTTTCGCCCCTCATCAAATTTATAAAGTGGATAAAGTAGGAAGCTTAGCCACTCCTCAAGGCTTATGCTTAGCATTCGATGAAGAATTGATTAAAGGAACCTCGCTCCAGAAACAAATACATACCTATTCATTCTTTTCTTATGAGCATAATGAAGCATTACATTTGGAAGAAGAAGAGCGAAAAAATATTCAAGAGATACTTAAAAAAATTAATGGTGAAATTAGCCCAGAATTGGATGCGTTAAATAAGAAATTAATAGTTACCCATATCGAATTGCTATTGGATTATTGTAGTAGATATTACCAGCGGCAATTTATTAATAGGGAACCCATGCATCAGCTTATTTCATCCAGGTATGTTGAATTAATTCGTGAATATATAAATCAAACTAAATCAGGCGATTATGGACTTCCTAGTGTAAGTTATTTTGCGGATAAATTACATTTATCTACTAATTATTTGGGAGATATTATAAAGAAAGAAACGCAACAAACGCCAATTGAAATTCTGCATCAATTATTGATGGATCAAGCAAAGGAATTATTACATGATTTCGAAAAAAATATAAGTGAAATTTCACACCAATTAGGGTTCACTTATTCGCAGCATTTTACTCGCTTTTTTAAGAAAAAAATGGGTCAAACTCCGAATGAGTATAGGATGAAGTTGAATCAAAAGATTATTTGATTGAGCAAATGCTTACTTCAATTGTTTATGTGATCCATCACATGAGGGCATTCTTTGAGAAAGTCCACATATGCAATCATTGAGTCCTTTTCCACTTAAAATACGTTTCATGTTTTTTTCGATTCTCGTCAAGCGAGTGGCCGATTGTTTGGCTTCCGAAAAATGAAGGAGGTAGGCTCTTTGCCTGCCGGGCGTTAAACTTTTAAAAGCAATTTTGAAAGCTTCATTTTCCTCCATGACGGCCTCCAGTTCCTCGGGCACCGCATATTCATCCAAGGTTTTTAACATGACTTTAGCTCCAGTTTTTTCTACCTCGATGGCCTCTAAAATATAGGCTTTTAGGAGGTCCTCCTGGCTTAGGATTTCATCCAGATGCCGAAATCGAATCTGTCGACTCGACTGCGTATGTTCTCCCGGTTTACTAAATACCTTGGCGGGATCTTGTAAAAGAGCCCCTTTAAAAAACATGATGGCAAAGTAGTCTTTGAATCCTTGAAGTATAACAATATTGGATTTTTCAAAAGTATAACAAGGCGAACCCCATTTCAAATCCTCTTCCAAACCCATATCCAATATGAGGCTTCTGAGCACACTCAATTCACTTTGCCATTGGGCTAATTTTACCAGAAAGGCATCTACTTTGGGATTCATGGAATCACATTTTTTTAAAATTAAAAGAAATTGATAAAATGTCCCCTTTTTGCCTTTTTAAATTGATAAGTTATTCAGCCAAAATCAACGGTTTATTTATAGGTTAAGCCATGTCCAAATGGGAATAAACCATAATTTGGACCTTCCATATAACCGGGAACATCAGACTTATTTTCCTCCACCGCTTTCATGTTGATCGGCGTCGTGAATGGCATTTTTCCGCTTGGCTTGAATTTACCTGTTACGATATCCAATAATGCTTCTTGAGTAGTTCCAAAGGTGGCAATAATGGACTTTGTTTTCCCTTTATCAATTTCCTCAATCACCCAAGGATTGGTATAATTGATCGCTACGATGGTAGGTTTGCTTTGGATTAACTCAATGACATGATTCACATCAATGCGATTAGCAGATAATCTCAAATCAATTTTAGTGCCTTGAGAACTGAACAATCCTCCGCCATTTGGAATGAGCCAAACTAAGATGACATCTGCCTCTTCTTTGCTTGAAACAAATTCTACATCAGGGTAATTGGGTTTAGCTACTTTGATGAAATCCGTATTTCGTCCTGTGTTGAAATATGTTTCAAAAAACACCTTAGTCTTCTTTTTAATGGGTAGAACTTGCTCGTCATTGCGAAGTAGGACGATGGACTTACGAAGGGCAATGTTGGCTAAATCCGTGGAGGCTTTATTTCCTATAATTTTGCTCGCTTCTTCCACGGAAACGTAAGGATTTTCAAACAAACCTAATTCAAATTTTTCCTTTAATAATTTAGCTACTGACTGATTAATTCGATCCTCGGAAATCATTCCTTTTTTAACGGTTTCCAATAAAGTACCAGGGTCAGCAGCACCAGAAAATATATCCACTCCTGCTTGAAGGGCTTTTTGATAACGCTCTGGAATAGTCAAGTTTTCTACTCCCCAAGGCATCATTTCAATGGGACCGGTGTCTGAGTTGATGATACCAGTAAAGCCTAATTTCTTTTGAAGTAAATCATTAATCATGGCCTTATTGAAGGAAAAGCCCACTTCTTCAAATTCCTTTCCCTTAGGAGCGGAATAATAGGGCATAATCGCCGAGGTACCTGCTGCTATGGCTGCCTTAAATGGTTTTAAATGAAAATCAAACATGCCTCCTGGATAATGGGCAAACTTTCCCCAATCAAAATGGGAATCTTGTCCATCCACTTGTGGCCCACCTCCTGGGAAGTGTTTCGTTGTCATGGCCACGGAATTGGCGCCTATTTTTTTCCCTTGAAAACCAAGGATGATTTCTTGAATCATCCGTGAAGTCAAATCCGCATCTTCACCAAAGGTTCCTTCTACGCGTTGCCACCTAGGCTCAGTCGCTAAGTCAGCCATGTACATATAGCCTTTTCTTAATCCAACGGCTCTCCATTCTTGTGAGGCAATTTCAGCAAATTGGCGTGTTAGGCTAAAATCCCGCATGGCTGCTAGTCCCAATTCTCCTGGCCATTTAGAAAAGGCCGTAACCCCCACGCTTAATCCTACGGAAGCATCGGTTGTTACATGATTTCTAGGATTGGATGCAACGATGGCTGGGATCCCCAGTCGCGTGTCTTCACACAATGCCTGAAGATTATTAGACCATTTTGCCATAATCTCCGGTGATGCATTAGCTCTTAATATGAAATGGCGTAAATGAAATTGGCGCACTCCTTTCGTAGTTCCTGCTGAGGCCATGTTAGGTGCACTTAGAGGTTTTCTAGTAAACATGTTCGTATTTTGAACTAGGTCTTCCTCATTGAAACCATCATTTATCGGCGTTGCCTTGCCTGAGGCAGGAGCTGCTCCAAAAACGTTGTCGCCTCCCATGCGCGTGGTGGATATCAACATGAAACCTACTTTTTCTTCCAAGGTCATTTGGGATACCAAATCCTTAATTCTTTCCGAAATAGGCAAACGCCAGTCTTCATAACGATCTAGCTTTTTGTTTTTATTCAGGTCTTTAAACTTTAAGTTTTGGACCTGAAGTATTTCGACCTTTCGGCTACCGAGATTTGCTTGAGTAGAATTTTGCTGAGCCAGTATGTTGGAAAAAGACAAAATAGCTAATAAGCCAAAAAGAATAGGTTTTTTATGGGAAAGTGGGGTCATATGATTGGGGCTATATTCTTTAAAAGCATTCATGGATGCTTTTCTAATGTTCTTTCTAAAAAATATAGGTTTATTGAGTGGTAAAAGCTACAAATAAAGCCAGAAAGGCTTACGAAATTTCTATAGGATGCTTATATTGTAGCATAAAGATACAATAAAAGGCTTTTGTAAATTTTATTAGAAGAAAAATACAATATTTATCTCCAGAACGCATGAAAAAAACACTATTATTCGCAGGTTTTCTGTTTTTGTTAATGGCTCAACTGAGTTTGGGACAAAGTAAGGCTGAGAAGCATTTACCGATCATTGACGTACATGTACATGCCATGAAAGTCAATCCCAATTTTGCTTCTGACATGTCGCCTTGGTTTTTAAGTAATATGCCAGGCACAGATCCTAATGAACCAACTCCCAAGTTCTTGAATGCAGAAGGTGCCATCATGTTAAAAGCAGCAAAATCCGATCAAGAATTTCAAGAGGAGTTAATGAAGACCATGAAACGGTTAAACATGACCATTGTGGCATCAGGAGACCCTCAAGTGATTCGCAATTGGAAAAAGGCTGCTGCTCCGGATCGAGTAATTCCTTCCATTGGCTTTAATTCTGCCAATGGGATCTCCGTGCAGGCATTTGAGGATTCTTTGAAAACCGGATTTTATAAAGTTGTGGGTGAAGTGGGTTTGCAATACCAAGGATTATCGCCTAGTGATCCGTCGGTCGATAAATATTTTGAAGTTGCGGAGCGATTAAATGTTCCAGTAGCTATTCACATGGGCACTGGTGGAAATGGCATGGCTAATTTAACATCACCCAAATACCGGGCATCTTTGGGGAACCCTTTGTTGTTGGAGGATTTATTAGCTCGCCATCCAAAATTAAAAGTTTGGGTAATGCATGCCGGCTATCCGATGATCGACGAAATGGTAGCTTTGATGGGAGCTAATTCCCATGTGTATGTCGATTTAGCCGGGTTAATTTGGAGTTATCCTTTGGAAGAAATTCACCTGTATTTGAGAAGATTGGTACAAGCGGGTTTTGGAAAGAGAATCATGTATGGCACAGATTTGATGGTGTGGCCAAAATTGTTGGAGACGTCCATTGGAGTAATTGAAAATGCCAATTACCTTTCATTTGATCAAAAAAGAGACATCTTATTCAATAATGCGGTTCGTTTTTTCCGTTTAGATCCAGCTAAATATCAATAAGCACCAGAATCATGTTGATAAAAAAAGGCCTTCATTTATAGAATTGAAGGCCTTTTTTATGTTTTATTTAAACTGAAATAGTAAGGGGAAAACAAAGCAAACGATTGCTGCCCAGATCACATAAATTGGCAAATATTCCGCGATACTTTTGGCTACTTGATTAAGGTCAGATTTTCCTTGGCTAGCTTTAAATAGGGATTTGGCCACTAAAAGTAGATGAATAAATATCAATAAATTACTCCCTAAGACCGCAATTCGGTTGGGTGTAATTCCCCATTCTATGATGCGGAAACTAATAGCAGAAAGCGCAATTCCATTTACGATAATGGTTAAAGCTGAAAGACCCAATAAAAGCAACGTGGTTTTTGGGCCAGTTTCATGCTTTTCTGCCTCTGCTACTGAAAAAAGAATCAATGCCATGACGCCAATTAAAAGACCATTGAATATTAATAAAAACTCCCGATTTGTGTATGGGTCTTTGCCCGTGTATAGCATGGCAATCAAATAAATGAAAAGGAACACAAATACCACAGGGGTAAAGATTTTGGCAATAACGGGAGAAACATTTTTGACTAAAGTGGGGTTCTTTTGAATTAAAAAATTACCTAAAATAGGAGTACATGAAAGGCCACTAACAATCACATATTTTCCATAAATTTCTTTAATATCCAAGCCAATAATTTCAAATAAACCCAAGGAGATTGCTGTAAATAATCCTCCAGATAAAAGAATGATGGCACACATTACCAGTAAATCACCATGCATCCGTAAAAATTCGATTCTTTTGGAGTAATTAGATAAGTCTCCGCCTAAATAAGCATATGCCCAGATAGACCAGCCGATCAAAGGTAAATGAAGGCAGGCCAACAAAATGGAATCAGAGTGAGTGCTTGTGGGAAGTAGGTTGATGTAAATTACGGCCAAACAGCCAATACCTAATGGCAGAAGGAATTTAGAAAAAGCTAATTGCTCTTTCCAAATGAAATAAAAGCTTAAAACAGGAAAAACGACAAAAGATATATTTCTTTGGAAAAAGACATCCTGATTGAAGCCAAAGAATTGTGGTATTTGTGAGATAAGGGAAGCCAAAACAAATAAAGCTCCTATAAAAAGCAATTCGTTTCTGTCGCCTAAACCAATGCCTTCTTGTTTAAAATTTAAGCGCTGATTCCAAAATTGAACACTGGGTTCTTTGGAATATTCAGGAAAAACCAGGTTAAATTCTCTTTTAAAAGCAGCAGTATTTTCTCGGTAGAGGCTTTCTAGTTTTTCCGGATTGTTTAGATTTTGGATGATTTCGCTTTTCATGGTTTTAGAAGAAATGGGCTAAAAATTGCTTACAAAACGATTTTACTCGTGTATTTATTTCTTATAGAACACTTGGCGGTTTTATATCCACCTAAAGACTTACAAGCAATAACCGAATTCTTTGACCTATAATGAATGATTTTTTGCTCAATGGCTCATTTTTGGGAGTAAGCGGTTTCATAGGCTTATACAATCCCTTCCCACCAATTGTAAAATGTCGATTGATTATCCTTTAGGTCTACCAGTTCGCCAATTTTAGGAGTAATTACAGGAATATCTTGTTTTTTACTGTTTTCCCATAAGCGTTTTAAGGGTTCATCCCAAGGATGCACACTTAATTTAAATTTGGAATTATGTCCTGCAAAAATCTTTTTGGCATTTAATTCCTTGGCTGCGATGAAAATTTCTTCGGGCATTAAATGAATGTATTTCCAAGCTAAATTGTATTGGCCCTGTTCTATCAAGGCTAGGTCAAATGGTCCATATTTTTCGCCTATGTTTTTAAAGTGATGGTCATAACCACTATCTCCACCCAAGAATAGGTTGTGATGAGGGGTTTTTAAAACAAAAGACAGCCAAAGTGTTTTGTTTCTTTGTATCCCTCTACCTGAAAAATGTCTTGCTGGAGTGGCCGTTAATTTCCAATCTTTTTCTAATTCAATGGACTCATTCCAATCCAATTCCTCTATGATATCGGGAGAATAGCCCCAATGCTCTAGATGAGCTCCCACTCCCAAACCACAGATCACTCGCTTAACTTTTCCTTTTAATTTCAGAATCGTTTCATAGTCGAGATGGTCATAATGATCATGTGAAATAAGTAAATAATCTATATCGGGTAAGCTTTCTGCAGTATAGGGATCGGTTCCTTTAAATGAGGCATTTAACCAGGAAAAGGGAGCAGCATAACCACTTAAAACAGGGTCAATCAACAAGGTTTTGCCTTCTATTTGAAATAAATAAGAAGAGTGTCCGAACCAAATCATATAGTCGGTGCTAGGACTAATTTTGGTGAAATCAGTTTTTACCGTAGGCAATGCCACGCTAGGTTTAGTGCGGATGTTTTTACTGGTCATCACGCGCCACATGGAGCCTATTTTATTATTCTCCTCTGCAAATGTGGGCGTGTAAGATAGATTTTGAAATTCTCCATTTTTAAAATGAGGAGAGTTTTTAATCCGCTCCAGTCTTTTCCCTTTGGGGTTTGCACCCAAAACAGCTTTATTGAAGGCAATCCAAGAACCCAGCGAGATACTTGTTAATATTCCTAGAAAGCCTAGCATACGTCTTCTTTTCATAATTTAGTGGGCAATTTAATGTTTTTGTCTAATCTTTAAGCAAATTTCATTTTCCATGGGATGGATCATCAATTTTGTTTAAGGCTGTGGTTAAGCCATTCCATACTTATTTAGTGAACTATGATTTCTACCTTATTTGTTCCCCCGCTTTCGAATGCTAACACCCAAATCTTAGATTTAAGTGCACAAAATCCTATTTTTAATGCCGATGTATATCAAAATATTGGCCGATTTTGTCAGTTCATTCGGGAATCATTGGGAACGAACAAATATGGTTTAGGGGGTTATTTAGAGCATCGAAGGATGTATGAATCGCACGATTATTTTGCAACAGACCAACAAGACTTTCGAAATATTCATTTAGGCATTGACATTTGGGCGGAGGCAGGTACAGAAGTCTTTGCTCCCATGGATGGTATAGTACATAGTTTTCAAGTGAATGAAGGCTCAGGAAACTATGGGCCCACCGTGATTGTAGCGCATCAAATCCAGGGAGAACTTATCTACAGTTTGTACGGCCATTTGGCTACTCAAGATTTGGAAGGCTTGGTTTTGGGCCAAACTATTCAGCAAGGTCAATTGATTGGGCATTTGGGAAATTCATCTGAAAATGGTGGATGGCCCCCTCATTTACATTTTCAATTGATTCGAGATTTGCAAGGATTTGTTGGGGATTACCCAGGGGTTTGTTCACGTAGAGATATGGATTTTTATGCTCAAAATTGTCCTAATCCAGAACTTTTTAGGTTGGATTAATTTTCGTTTGTATTCTTTCTAACAAACCTCTTCTTTTGACGATATTCTTATAATCCCATTGTATGGTTTTGGCTTTTTGAAGCCATCTCCGTAAGTCTTCTTGGGGAATTTCTTCGAGGGTATTGAAATAAATTCCAGCGGCTTTAAACTTGCCTATCCCCTCTAAAGAATTTTCTTCAAAAGACTGCCCACTCCAGAATAGCAATTGAATCCCCCTTTTGAGTGAGCTATAGCCCACCACCGGATTATCCTGGATAAACCAGACGGGTATCGCATGCCAAATTTTACAAGTGGCCTCGGGCAATTCTTCCGAAATATATTGAGCCAAAAAGTTCCCAATTTTTGCTTCTTGGGGCGAAAGGGACTGATTAAATGCTTGTATGGCAGGGTTCATGGATTTAAATTATGTTTTAGGAATTATTCTTTTAGAGGTGTTTCTAGTTCAAATGTATTCAATTACCCGTAATTTTAAAGAGCCCTTTGAATCAACAAGTACCTTTATACTAATTCATGAAATACATTTTAGCCCTCATCTTTAACATACTTATTCCTGTTAGTCTTTTGGGGCAGGAGCAAAAAGCTGCACAATATTTGCAGAAAATTAGAAATAATGAGGCTCAGTTGACGGCTTTTATGGCCCAAATGCCCAAAGGAGGAGATTTGCATCATCATTTTAGTGGCTCTATTTACGCGGAACCCCTTTTGGAAAAAGCCATTAAATTGGATTACTACCTTCATACTGAAACGATGGCTGTGGCTAAGGATCAAGCGGGCCAAAAGAATTGGAAACGATTTTCTGAACTTGCCTCGGAGGGTCGATTGGAAGGGATTAAAAATGAGATTTTAAGGCGCTGGTCCGTAAAGGATTTTTATACAGGGTTTTATCCTTCTGATCAATTGTTTTTTGAGTCTTTTGATAAATTTTTACCGGCTCTACATGAAGAATATGCGCCTGGCATGGTGGAGTTAAAGAATCGGGCTATAGCCGAAAATGTGAGCTACCTTGAAACCATGTTTACTCCCGTTTATTCCAAGGTAAATATTCAAGATTTAACAGCTTATGATGCTGAATTACGTCAATTGATGCATCAGTCAGACCAACAAGCCGTTTTGAATTTACTGGAAAATATTTATTCGAAGTTGATGCAAAAGGAGTCGATGAATCAGGCGGTAATTTGGAATAATTCTTTCATTCAACATCTTCATGATAGCTTGAAAATTGACGATGAAAGATTTAGCATGCGGTATCAAAAGTATGTATTGAGATTCAAAAATCCCGTTGATTTATTTAAGGACATCGTCATTAGCTTTATGTCGGCTAACCAAAGTGATTTAGTGGTGGGGGTGAATATGGTGGCTCCTGAACATGGTGAAAATTCCATGAAGGATTATCGTTTACACATGTTGATGTTTCAGTTTTGTCACCAGAAATTTCCTCGAGTGAAATATTCTTTACACGCCGGGGAATTAGCCATGGGCCAAGTGGCCCCAGAAAATTTGACTTGGCATATTGATGAGGCTATTCATACAGCAAAAGCTAATCGAATTGGTCATGGCGTGGATATGCCTTATGAAAAGCATAGTTATGAGCTTTTGAGGTACATGAGTCACCAGAAAATTCCGGTTGAAGTGAACCTTGTTTCTAACCGATTTATTTTACAAATCAAGGGCGATAAGCATCCCATTAAATTGTACCACGATTTTAAGGTTCCGATGGTAATTAGTACGGACGATGCCGGTGTCCTTCGGACTAGTTTAACTGAGCAGTTTGTATTATTGGCTAAGTCCTATCCATTTTTTACCTATGCCAATATAAAGCAATTGGTATATAATAGTTTGGACTATAGTTTTATTAAAGAAGCGGCCATCAAACAGAAATTACGTCAAGATTTAGATCGAAGATTTAAGGAGTTTGAGGCAAAAATCCCTTGAAAACGGGCGTTTAAAAAATTGATTTTTCCTGCACCTGAATAAGAATTATGGGAAGCCTAGAAAATCTAGTGAATAAAATTTTACTTTTTATCTTCTTTACCTTTCCGCTTTTGGGTCAGCAAGATTCAACTACTAAATCTATTCTTGGATTTTACGCTTATGCAGAAGGATATTATTTGGTAGATCCAATTCAAAAAACAGCTCATGAAAAAGAGCCCATTTTTTTTAATCATGCCCATGCTAATCAGTGGGATTTAAATCTAGGAATCCTAGGAATTTCCCTAAAAAAGGGACCATTTAATGCCCAGATTTCAGGTATGTTAGGTTCATATGCCAGACGAAATTTAGCGAATGAACCTACGTTTTGGAGGAATGTTTTTGAAATGAATATTTCCTATCAATTAGCTAAAAATTGGTCCATCATGGCGGGTGTATTTCCGTCGCATTTAGGTTATGAATCTGTAAAAAATTCGGATAATTGGACTCTTTCTCGAAGTTTTATTGCAGAAAACTCTCCCTACTATGAGTCTGGAATAAGTATTAATTTTAAACCCAATGCTTCATGGTCTTACACGCTTCTTGGCTTAAGAGGATGGCAGCGTATTCATGAGTTAAGACCAGCCATTGGCACTCAAATTATATATACTTCAGCTAATTCTTGGATCTGGAATTCAAGTGGATTTATAGGAAATGAAGGTAATGGAACCCGCTTATTTCATGATTTTTATGTGGTTGTGCCCTTATCAAAAAAAATCAAGGCTGTCCTTATATCAGACTTAGGTTATCAACATGCATTTTGGCACGGAGAAGCTTTGATGGTGCAAGCCAAGCTAAGTGAAACATGGAAATTAGCAGGTAGACTGGAGCAATTTTCAGACCCCAATGCGATTATTTTAGCGCCAGAATCCAAATTTCAATCGGCTTCTATCAATACCGACTTTAGGCTTTTTCCTAAAATGATGCTTCGGGCGGAATGGAGGATTTATCAATCCTCAAACAATTCATTAAACATCAATTCTCCCGAATATATTTTCAGTGTCGTATTAGGCAAATAAATACCCTAAAATTATTTTAGATAAATGAAATGTTGGGGAGTAGGCATTGGCCTATTCCCTCAAAAAACAATATTTAGTGGAATTGTATATTCAAATACTGGAGCTATTTTATGTATTTTATTTTTAATTTAGGGAATATTGAGGATCTTGAAATGGCAAAGAATGAGTTCCCTTAATTAAGCATTTAAAGACTAAGAATTATTTACTGCCTTAAATGGATTATCTGGGTTGGACTATGATTAAAAAGTACATGTAACATGGTAAAAAGAGTAGAATCCATCGATTTTTTAAGGGGTATGGTAGTGATTCTCATGTTACTAGATCATGTGAGGGATTTGTTTCATATCCATGCTATTGATCAATCTCCCACGGATTTGGCTGTAACCAGTCCTTCTATTTTTTATACTCGTATCATCACCCATTTATGCGCCCCAATTTTTGTATTTCTAGCCGGAAGTTCAGCTTATTTGGTCTATCAAAGAACGGAAGATAAAGGGCAATTTCGGCTACGTATGATCCGCCGTGGGCTAGGTTTAATTTTGTTGGATTTAACGGTTGTTAATTTTGGATTGTTTGTTGATATTCATTTTGGACTAATACTCATTGACGTGTTAAGTGCCATAGGGTTTTCCATGGTGATCATCGGACTGGTTCATGGTTTTTCAACCAGGCAAATTTTAGGTTTGGCTATTGGTATTATCTTAATTCAGCAAGCCCTTTTGTTACTTCAACCTTCGTGGCTTCAGGCGCTTTCATTTTTAATTAGTCCCAATGCCTTTCCATTGCCTAATGGAACCCTTCTAGTTGTAGGTTATCCGCCGCTAGCTTGGTTAGGTATATGTTTATTGGGTTTTTCACTAGGGTATTATTTTAAGGAGAAATCGGATAAGGATTTTTGGCAAATGGGGCTAGTCTTTTTAACCGTATTTTTGGCGGTTCGATTCCTAAATTTAGGAGGAGATTCTCCGGCTTTAACTGATGGGACATGGGTCAAACAAGGGATGTCATTTTTCAATGTTTCCAAATATCCACCAAGCTTGAGCTTTACCGCCTTAACCTTAGGCATCATGTGTTTGTTGGTAAATTTACGTTCGGTTTTAGGGAAGAAATTAGTTGAAATTATTTCAAGTTTTGGACGAGTACCGCTATTCTTTTTTGTTAGCCACTGGTTTGTCCTCCACCTCCTTTTGTTTATTTTCATTTTTAATCAAGGCTTTCAGTGGGCTGATTTGGCATTCGGCTTTCAATTAAGTAGACCTAAAGCTTTTGTTGGATTGAGTCTTTCAGAAGTCTATATCATTTGGCTTTTAGTGGCATTATTCTATTATCCCATTTGTCGGTATTACTACCAATGGCAAGTGAAGAATAGAAATTAATGAGGTTATTTTTTAGGTCAATATTCTCCTTCATGAGGGAAGACCTATGGGCATGCTTTAACTAAGATTTAAACCGTACTAATTATGGAGGAAAAATATGAGCTTTTTCATCGAGATGGATCACTTTGGGCAAAGGGCCAGCATATCCAAGGTATTTATACGGGGTATTGGGAATGGTATCGAAAAGACGGTACCATTTTGCGCTCGGGTTTTTTCAATCAAGGTAAACAAACGGGCGAGTGGACTACCTATGATAAGGAAGGAAAGGTATATAAAGTGACGCATAAAAAATAAGGTTCTTGTTTAATAGCCATCCTTATCATCAATAAAAATTTATTGAAAATTATTATAAATTTATTGTTTATCAATAAATATTGTTTAAAATTTGCAAAACAATTTAAACAACAAATTAATGAAAACGAAAACACAGAGTATTTTAACCGTCATGAATGTGCTTTCTTGGGTCGCATTCATAGGCCTAATGATTAAATGTGGGGCTATACTTTTCACTTTTGCCCTGAGTCTATTCAATGAAATAGTCGCCAAAGATCTTTACGAAGGATGGAATTTGTATGAGCTTAAAAAATCGAGTTTAGTGGATTATAGCTTGGTGATTGCCTTGACAGCTGGCCTTTTGGCCATAAAGGCCTATGTAGCTCATTTGGTCATTAAAACCTTATCAAAAATTAATTTGTCCAATCCATTTCAATGGGAAGTCGCAAATTTGATGGAAAAAATAAGCATTATGATTTTGACTCTTTGGCTTTTATCTCTTGGCTCTTATGCTTATCAAGAGTATTTAGAGCTACCCAATTTAGAATGGAATGGAGGGGAAACACTTTTTTTGGCGGGGGTGATCTTTATTTTTGCCCAAATCTTTAAAAAAGGAATTGAGATACAATCAGAAAACGATTTAACTGTATAGATATGCCTATTGTTGTAAATCTAGATGTCATGATGGCAAAAAGAAAAATGTCTTTAAATGAACTATCCGAAAAGGTCGATTTAACCTTATCCAATTTATCCATATTAAAGACAGGGAAGGCTAAAGCCATTCGATTTAGCACTTTGGAGGCCTTATGTGAGGCTTTAGAGTGTCAACCGGCTGACATCCTAGCTTATCAAGCATCTTAGGGGAAAGAAGAGACAAAAGGCAAGTCGGTTTCTTGCCTTTTTTATTTAAATCAAAAGGCCGGCACTTGCTTGTAAGGCATAGACGGTTTTAAATAAATAGGCCTTTAGGTCCAATAATTTCTCAGCAGCCTCTAAGGCCTTTATCTCTCGGCTGTTGATTAAAAACAAGGATGATTCCCCTTGAGAAAATTTAGATTCTTCTGCCTTGGTTAAAGCTTGGTAACTGGTAACAGCTTTTTCCTGGGTTTGTATCTGTTTCTTAAGATTCTGAAATTGATTGAAATAGCTGTTTATTTTGATTTGGATCTGCTGTTTTTTCTGTGATAGTTGGATGGTCGTTTCCTCCACCTTCAACTTGGCGGTTT
Source organism: Aquirufa sp. Wall-65K1 (assembly GCF_054558475.1). Lineage (NCBI taxonomy): Bacteria > Pseudomonadati > Bacteroidota > Cytophagia > Cytophagales > Flectobacillaceae > Aquirufa > Aquirufa sp. Wall-65K1. The sequence goes on from NZ_JBPXKD010000003.1 coordinate 77,768, forward strand.
GGTATTCTCCTCTTCCAGATGAAAGCCGCAAAGGAAGTTCAAACTTGATTCCATATTGGTAATTATTAGCAAATAATGCACCAGCATTGGAGGAATATTTATCCTTCATGAGGTGATTGTATTGAAGGTCAATTTTGGGTAATAAACTTTGAAACTTTAATTTTTTCTCCACGTTAAGCCCTTCAATTTTGAAAAGATAGGCTTGTATTTCAGGATGAAAGGAATCAACTTTTTGTAAAATAGAATTCAGGTCTAAATCAAAATTAGAAAATAGACTAAAATCTCCCCATACTTCGGCTGGGCTTACGTCTTTTGTTAAGATGTTAGGCGTATTATTTTCTTGCCAGAGAAAGGCTGAAAGCTGAAGCGTCGAATTTTCATATTCTACCATTTTGGCTAGGTTTTGATTGTCCATGTACATGAACTGTGTGCTGGCCTCCAAGGTATCCACAGCGGGTCTATCACCTAATTCTACACTTCTTCTGACAAAATCTACTCGTTTTCTAGCCGCCTCTAAGTTTTGGTTCGTAATTCGTAGGGCTTGATAACATTTTAACCAATGCCAATAGGCTTCCATGGCTTCTAAAAACAATTGATTCAAAACGACCCTTTGTTCGGCAAAGGCCATTTTATTCATCAATTTGGCTTGTTGCAAGGCGGCTCTTCTTTTATCCATCAAGAGGTTTTTAGCCACAGGAATTTGAATTCCAATGTAGCTAGTTTGCCCCATGGTTTGGCTAATATCTAAACGATTTCCTTGTAAGTTTTCTACTCCCGCATTAAGCTCAATTCCATACCAAGTAGGAATACTAAGTTCCGGGGCATTGTATTGGTAATAACTGGCACCATCCAAGGTTTTACTCGCAATATAATGCCTTAAAATAGGATCAAACGCACCTCTTGACGCTAGAATTTGAGCATCAGATTTACGGATATCAATCTGGGCTTGACGTGCCACTGGATGATATTTTTCTACAATTTTTAAAAAGGCTTCTGGATGCAAGGTTTTGTTTTGCGCCCAAGACAAATTGGCCAGTAATAAAAACCAAATTATATTACTTTTCATAGGCAGTATTTTTATCTTGTTTAGCATGGTAGAAATCAGGAGGGAAGCCATTGATATTTCTCCATAATTCATACCAAAGAGGTACATCGTTTAACAAAATAATACCCTTAACTCCTGCACCAATTTTTATCTGCTTGGGCCATTTTTTAAAACGGGCGTCCTCTTGAACTATGACCCTAAAAAGGCCGTTTTCATTGATGGCATTTTCTACTACCAAAATCTTACCAGCGAAGGTACCAAAACTTTGCTCAGGCCATCCTCCAGAGAAAATAATGGCCGGGAAGCCATCGAATATGAATCTGATGGATTGCCCAGGAGAAATGAGGGGCAAATCCACAGGCCTAACAAATACTTCTACGGCATAATTTTCATTTTGAGGAACAATACTCAAAAGTTCTTCACCCTCTTTGATGATTTCCCCAATACCCGTTTTTTTACCCTGTACTATTTGGCCACTTTGAGGGGCTAAAATGTAGTACATGCCATTTCTAATGGAATAATTGGTGACTTGGTTAGCCAGCTTAGCTACTTCCCCTTTATTGGTTTCTATTTGTCCTAAACTTTGTAACCTTTCACTGTCTGCTTTATTGATTTTTTCATCGTATTCTTGATCCACACTTTTCAGTTCTATTTGTGTGTTATTGATTTCTTGAATAGTCTGATTTACCTTATTTTCAGACATGATTTTTTTGGCTAAAGCATTTTGTGCTGAAACGTTTCTTTGTTGGTATTGAGTCTGTGAAATCAAACCTTCTTTATACATCTGCTGATAACGGTCCAATTGATCTTTCGCCAAGTTTTGCTCATTGGTACTCGCTACTAATTCAGCTCTTTCGGCATTGATTTTTTGCTGAAGTTGAATCAACTTATTCGCTAGCTGACTTTTCTTTAATGTTTTTGATTGTTTTAAATTAGCTATTTGTGCTTCCGTGGCTTTTACTTTTTGGATGTAGTATTCCAATGACCCTTTTTTCGCGTTTAATTGGTCTTGGGTTCGACCAATTAAATTAGGATCTAAGTAATCATCCTTGATCTCACTTATTCTAACTAGGGTGTCTCCTGGTTGAACGATGTCTCCTTCTTTTACCCACCAATTCGTTATTTTACCGGCTATCGGGCTATAAATTTTTTGAGGCTTTTGTTCTTGGTATAGGCTGGTAATGTTTCCTTTGGTTTGAATATTTTGAGTCCATGGAAGAAAGATAATACCCAGGCTAATTAATAAAAGCCCGATAATCCAAAAGCGTATTTCGGTACTTTTGCCTTGCTGATAGATTAATTTGAATGACTTAAAATTTTCCATGTTATAAGTTGATTTGTTGATCAGTGGCACTTACATAATCTGGGTCATTCGACACGATGATGGTTGTGGCTTGATTCGCCGGGTTGATCAAATAGCTTTTCAAGCGTTCGGCACTAGGAAGATCTAGCCCACTCCATGGTTCTTCCAAAAGAAGTAAATTTTTGGAACCACAAATAGCCCGAAGTAATAATATTTTTCTGATGATGGTTTGGGGCGTTTTTTTGCCTATTGGCTCTATTTGATGGTCAAATCCTTTCGGGAAATGGGAGATAAAATTCTCAAAACCTAACTTTTGAGCAGTTTCCATTATGACTTTGGGACTTATCTCTTCTTGTCCTAGGCTGATATTTTCCCAAACGGTTCCTCCAAAAATTTCTTGGCCATGTAATAAAACACCTGTATGTTTTCTTAAACTGGCTAAACTATAATTTTGAAGAGGGATGTGGTTGATTAAAATAGACCCTTTAAAACTCTGGTAATTTCCTGTCAGTAATCTTAAAAACATGGATTTACCAGCGCCTTCTTCTCCCAACACAGCCACTTTTTCGCCTGCTTTAATGTGCAAAGAAAGGTTTTCAAAAATAGGACTACCTGATGGGAATTGGAAAGACAATTGGTTAATTTCTATTTGTATCCCTTGCGCAACATTTAGCTCAAGTTCACCAGAAGATTCCATGGGGCTTTCTACCACGCTAGCCAATTTCTCTAAGCCTGTAATCACATCATAAGCACTGTCTAGACTAGTGATCAATTTTTCAACGGCACCTATTACCATCAAAATCACAATTTCTGCAGCAATGAATTCACCTAAGTTGATTTGTTGATTAATTAATAAATAGGCACCTAAGGAAAGGGTTAAAATGGTCAAAACGACTTTAAATGTGACTAAGGTTTTATACTGAAATAATAATACATGAAAGTGCTTAGTTCTTGCTAACAGATATTGACTCACATTATTATCTGTTCTATCGATATTTAAGTTAGAGCCCTGGCTGAATTTAAAAGACTTGACAGTTCGAGCGATTTCACTAAAGAAATTAGCTACGCCATATTTATAATTAGATTCCTCTATGCTGGTTGCAATACCCACTTGACTAGTTCCGTACAATATAAAAACTAACGTGAGTAATAAGGCTATACTAAATACGATGAAAAATGGATGGTATAAAGACAATAAAATCGTTCCAAAAAGAATCTGTACACTCGCCATAGGAATGTCTAGCAAAATCTTTGCGAATCCTTTTTGAATATTGACAATGTCAAAGAACCTAGATACTTTTTCTGGGATGAAGTATTGGTCATTTTTCATCAAATCCATTTTGGGGATTTTAACTGCAAAGTCATACGAATATTGAGTGAATATTTTTTGTTGCAATGCCTCAATAATCTTCATTTGATTGATTTGGAGCAGACCTACTAAAAATACACCCAATACGATTAAAAAGATTAAAATGTAGATGGAGGTAACCATGGTGGCACCCATTACCAGACCTATGATGGACTGTACACCCAAGGGAAGACTTAAATTCACTAAACCACTTACTATTGAAAACAAATAAATGGATGTGATCTCTTTTTTATGATCACCGACCAGTTTGCTTATTCGATCAATGGGTTGTTTTTTCATCATACATGCTTATTTCTCAGACAAAATTAAAACACTTTTTTAAATAATAGTAATACTATTACGAATAAAATTAAAAAATGTTTTGAGATAGTATTTCTATCATTTATGTTTGTAAAATATTTCTAAGGGCATGGACTATTCATTAAGCTTTAAGGTCAATGATAAAATCTACTTGCGAGATCCAGAAAGTACTGAACTGGGGAAGCAAATAGTGAAACATTCCATAGATTTAATTTTTCAATTGGGTTTTGAACATTTTACGTTTAAAAAACTCGCGGTTGAAATGAATACGACCGAGGCGACCATCTATCGTTACTTTGAAAATAAGCATCGCCTCCTTCTTTATATTCTAAATTGGTATTGGTCTTACATGGAATATTTGGTGGTAATCCAGCTAGAACCTATACAAAATTCAAAATCTAAGTTAGAAAAATTAGTTGAGCTTCTAACGCGTGCTTTGCCCGAGAGTATTGGTCAGACGGATTATAACAAGAATTATTTACATCAAATAGTGGTCTCAGAGAGCAGCAAGGTGTATTTGGTTAAAGAAGTTAAGGAAATCAATCAACATGAGGTTTTTAAACCTTACAAGGATTTATGTGAGCGTATTTCTAGTTTGATACAAACCTATGACTCAAATTATTTATATCCTCACTCTTTGAGTAGTACCTTGATAGAGACCTCTCATTCTCAATTATTCTTTAGTATGTATTTGCCAAAATTGACGGATTGTCAAAACGAGAATAAGCAAATATTTGTAGAAAAATACCTCAAGGATTTACTTTTTACTTTGCTTAAGAGTACTCATTAATACCGTCAATAGCTTAGGCTTGAACAGGCTGAAAGTATTTTTTCCCCAGTACAAATAAAATAAAATTGGCAGATAAGGCGCAAAAGACCATGATGATAGCCATGGTAAAAGGAGTACCATCAAAAAGTAACCCTAGTAAGGTTGCGCAGATAGATCCCCAGGCCATTTGCATAGCCCCCATCATGGCAGAGGCCGCACCAGCCCCTTCATGGAAAGGTTGTAAAGCCAGACTGATGATATTCGGAAATACTAAACCCTGACAAGCCAAAATCAAGAAAAGAAGTAGGATATTGATTTGAATATTAATCAATCCAAATTTAGATAATAGGGCAAGGGTAATCCCCAATATTAACTGAAGGGGTAAAACAAAAGAAAGAACTTGTTGGCTACTGAAACGTTTTAATATCCAGTGGTTAAACTGACTAGCACCAATAATCCCAGATGCCACCATGGCAAATATCCAACCAAATTGCTTTTCATCAGCATGGTAAAAATTCAAAAAAGTAAGGGGGGCACCTGAAACAAAGGTAAAGATACAACCGGAGCCTATGGCCCCTGAAATAGCGAAAGTTAAAAACTGTTTTTCAGGTAAAAGTGCCACGTAGGAGGTTAAAATACTTCCCAATTTAAATGGCCCTTTCGGGTGTTTATTGATTTTTTCTGGTAACCAACTTTTGATCAAGAAAATGATGAAAAGCGTAATAATTCCCAACAATACAAAGATGATGTTCCAGTTAGTAATTGTTAAAAGCAAACTACCTAAGGAAGGAGCTAAGATGGGAGAAACCCCCAGAATTAGCATCATCAAGGAAAGAATTTTAGGTCTTTCGGCTTCTTTAAATGTTTCTCGAATGATGGCGTTAGGGGCAACCATTCCAATACTTCCACCAATGGCCTGAAAAAAGCGCCAAATGATGAGTTGTTCCACGGTGAAGGAGAATGCTGAGCCGAATGAACTGATGACGTAAATACTTAGTCCAATGTATAGGACATTTTTTCTGCCATAATGGTCTAGAAGGGGCCCATTGACTAATTGCCCTAGACAAATACCAAAAAAGAAGCTAGATAAGGTATAGCCCATTTGTTCTTGAGAACAATGCAAGGCTGCCGCCATATTTTTAAAGGCAGGCAAATACATATCAATGGATAAGGGCCCTATCGCAGATAGTATTCCGAGAATTAATATAATTTTGGTCCGATTTGACTTTTTTGACATGTAGTGTAGGTATTTTTTATCTAGAAAAGGGACGCAAAATTAATCCCAAAATATGGTTTTCAATAGTTTATTTTAAAAGAAGATTTCTTTTCTTTGTTAGCAAGGCAAGAAATGCCATTTTTTTAATCAATTTTATCTAATGCGATTATGGCATTTCCCTACCAGCCCCTCAGCTAGATTCCATGAAAAATGTCGCTTTTGGCCTTTTATTTGCTATGTTGTGGTCATCTGCGGCAGTGGCCACAAAAATGGGAATTCTTTCGGTTCATCCCTTTATTTTAGCCAATGTTCGCTTAGTTTTTGCAGGTATTTTTATTTTGTTTATCTCTTATTTCTTTCGGCCCCAACATCGGATAAAACCGAGCTGGAAAGAGCTGAGGCAATTATCCTTTTTTGGCTTATTTAATTCCACCATTTACCTAGGAGCCTTTGTCATGGCTATTAAATTCCTAAGTCCGGGGATTGGTAGTTTGGCCACCGCTACAAATCCTATATTCATTACTATTCTTTCGGCTCTTTTGTTACAAAGAAAACCTCAAGTAAAAGAAATGGGAAGTTTAGTACTAGGCTTAGCCGGAATTTTGATTGCATCTTATCCCCAATTACAAGTAGAGCCGGCCGTATGGAAGGGTTTGGTGATTTTAATTGGTGGTATTATCACCGTTTCTGCGGCTACGGTTTATTATGTTCGAACAGATTGGAAGTTAAATTCATTGGTTATTAATGGTTGGCAGGTTTTATTGGGGGGAATTTTCATGTTGCCATTTACTACCAGTTTTGCTTCATTTCAGGAGGCAAATTTTGATCTACGCTTTTTGTTTGCAGTAAGTTGGTTAATCATTCCAGTGTCTATTATAGCCTTATGGTTATGGTTTTATTTGATTGATCAAGACCCCATTTCAGCCTCATTATGGATTTTTCTTTGTCCCCTATTTGGCTACTTTTATGCCTATCTATTTAGTGGCGAAACTATTACCATTTACACGCTTATAGGAACGGTTATTGTAATTGTGGCTTTGTATGTAGGTAAAAAACAAATGCCCAGTTCGTCAGATTAGTTCAAATTTTTTATACCTTTCCAAAAATTGTATTCCTGTGACTACCAATCGTTTAGAAGCCTTTAGTGATGGGGTATTAGCCATCATCATTACCATCATGGTTTTGGAATTAAAAGTTCCTCATGGAGCAAGTTTTGAGGCATTGGAGCCCTTAATGCCTAAATTTCTTTCCTACCTGTTTAGTTTTATTTATGTGGGGATTTATTGGAATAATCACCATCATATGTTTCAAGCCATAGAACGGGTTAATGGGAAAGTTTTATTAGCCAATTTGGCATTATTATTTTGGTTATCTCTATTGCCATTTGTTACGGGATGGATGGGAGAAAACGACTTTGCGAAAAATACAGTAGCCTTATATGGTTTTGTTTTATTGATGTGTGCTTTAGCCTTTTTAGTATTGGAAAAACTAGCCATTAAACATGAAGGACATGAGTCGACCATCGGTCAAGCACTAACTGACCGATGGAAGGAGAGAATTTCTACGGGTGGATATTTTTCCGGTATAATAATTGCCTTTTTTTATCCCATGGTAAGCTTATTGATATTTTATGGGATTGCCATTTTATGGATTATTCCTGATTCAAGAATTGAACAGGCATTAAATAAAACTCCCGAAAATTGATTAATTCCCATAAAATAGGGGGATTTCGTGAGATTACTTTATGTTTTGGTCTCAAAAATTAAAGCCATTGGTATTACTCAATTACATTTGAATTTAAACGTAATAGAAATGATAAAACGTCGACAGTTTATTCAAGGCTCTGCCAATACCTTGTTGCTTTCATGTCTTCTAGGGTCAAAATCATCCCTATTTGCACAGTCATCTTTATATCAAGGTCCAGCTTTTACCTGGAAAGATTTACGTGGGGGTATTTCTCTTTTTAGTGAAAGAGGGGGTACCATAGCGGTATTGAAAACTAAGGATGGATATGCAGTAGTCGACACACAGTTTCCTGACCAATCCCAACATGTTATCGATGAGTTGAAAAAACAATCCGATCAGAAAATTCAGCTATTGATGAATACCCATCATCATGGGGATCATACCAGTGGGAATATTGCTTTTAAAGGAATAGTTAATCGAGTGGTGGCTCATGAGAACTCATTGAAAAACCAAATAGCCGCCGCCGCACGCGCGAAAACAGAGGACAAACAATATTATCCTACCGAAACCTTTCAAGATACCTGGACAGCTAAAATCGGTAAAGAAAGAATTAGGGCTCATTATTTTGGGCCGGCACATACTAACGGAGATGTGGCCATTCATTTTGAGCATGCCAATGTTGTCCATTTAGGTGATTTATTCGGCAATAAGCGGTATCCTATCATCGATCGCAGTGCTGGAGCTAGTGTGGCTAATTGGATTCATGTGAATGATAAAATTCAAAAGCAGTTTGATAAGGACACCATTTTTACTTACGGTCATGCCTTTAACCCAACGGAAATTACCTGCAAAAAAGAGGATTTACTGACTTTAACCGATTATTTAGAAAAATTAATTATTCATGTATCTGCCGAAATTAAAAGCGGTAAAACAAAAGAGGAAGTCATGAAGTTAAGCGCGGTAAATGGAGTTCAAGGAATGAACGGAGATTTCTTAAAGAATAATTTCCAAATGGCTTATGAAGAATTAACAGAAAAAAATACTAAACAATAAACACCCATAATCGTATGAAAATCAACACATTTTTAAAGCCTATTTTAGCTGTATGCTGTCTTTTGATGGTGACAAGTAGTTCATTTGGACAAGATGCACCACGTCCACCACAAAGCCCTAAAGTAACGGTAACTGGAACTATTGGAAAAGCCAATGTTTCGGTTGTCTATAGCAGCCCATCTGTAAAAGGAAGAAAAATTTGGGGAGAATTAGTGCCATTTGGTAAAGTTTGGAGAGCAGGGGCTAATTCAGCCACAATCATTGAAACCGATGCAGATTTGAACATTGCTGGAAATACCTTAGCAAAGGGTAAATACAGTATTTATATGTTGCCAAGTGAAGGTGATTGGCAAGTGATTTTCAGTACAGAAGTAGGTCAGTGGGGCATCAAAAGAGGAGGCGAAACAACCAGAAATCCAGAAAAAGATGCCTTTACGATTACTGTCAAAACAAGTAAATCTGATTTTAAAGAAGCCTTGGAATATAAGCTAGTTCCTGCTGGACTTACTTTTGGATGGGAAAATGTAAGCCTATTAATTCCAATAAAATAAATTTACACCGTAGTTCTACCCAGAAGCGGCCATTTTTGGCCGCTTTTTATTTTTATAGTAGTCTCGTATTTTGATGTGCAAATTTTTTCTAATTTGAAGAAAATCAACAGCTAAAGAAATGATGAATTTGACAAGGCGAATCTGCTTATTGCTAATACTACTTTTTCCTGCCGGCCTTTTCGCACAAGATAAACCTGCTTACCGCTTATTTAATGCCCAAGGAAAGGAAGTTTCCTATCAGAAAATGATCAAGCATTTACAAAAACAAAACGTAGTGCTCATTGGGGAATTACATAATAATCCCATCAGTCATTGGTTAGAACTAGAGATTGTTCAATCCTGTTTTTTACAGAGAAAAATCATATTAGGAGCTGAGATGTTTGAACAAGATAATCAAGGGGCATTGTCGGCCTATCTAGCTGGAAAAATTTCAGCCAAGGGTTTAGATTCTAGCGCCAGACTTTGGAAAAATTATAAGACAGATTATGCTCCCTTAGTAAATTTTGCTAAAGAAAATCAAGTCCAATTTATTGCGACAAATGTGCCCAGAAAGCATGCTAGTATGGTCTCTAAGGGCGGTTTCGAATCTTTAAATGCCTTAAGTGAAGAGGAAAAATCTTGGATAGCTCCTTTGCCCATTCCCTACGATAGCCAATTACCAGGCTATCAAAAAATGATGACAATGATGGCAGGACATGCCACCCCCAATATGCCTAAAGCTCAAGCCTTGAAAGACGCCACGATGGCTCATTTTATTTTGAAAAACTGGTCAGAACCTCAGCTATTTATTCATGTCAATGGCTCCTACCATTCAGAGAATTATGAAGGAATTTCATGGTATTTAAGGTTAGCTAAACCAGAAATTAAGATAGCCACGATAGCCACAGTTAGTCAAAAAGATATTAAAAAACTGAGCCCCGAAAACAGTCAAATTGCGGATTATATTATTTGTGTAGTGGAGGATATGACATCTACCTATTAGTGGCTTTTAGACAAAAATTTCGCCCTGTAAATACAAAACGCAAGTCCCACTTATTTTCACCCGGTCACCTAGGAGTTCACAGGCTAAATCACCTCCTCGAGGGGAAAGTTGCTTGGCTTTCAGTTGGGTTTTATTTTTTTGTTTTGCCCAATATGGCATCAGGGTGGTATGCGCTGAACCAGTAACAGGATCTTCATTGATCCCTGATTGTGGCCCAAAAAATCTAGAAACGAAATCGACTTCATTCCCAGGTGCGGTGATGATAATCCCGCGGGCAGGTAATTTGGCGATTTTAAGAAAATCAGGTTTCATCTTCGCTATTTGATCCTCGTTTTCATAGACAAATAGAAAATCAGTTTTGCCCCTGAAAACTTCCTTGGTGGTGATATCCAATCCTTTAAACTCATTCCAATCAAAATCAATTTGTTGGATGTCATCTGCAGGGAAATTCAAGGTTAGCAAGTCGCCATTTCTTTCAACACTTAAATCCCCACTTCGAGGTGAAAAAAACACGATTTCATCAGAAACGATGCCTAAGTGATGATATAATACAAATGCTGCAGCCAGGGTGGCATGACCACATAAATCCACCTCTACACTGGGAGTAAACCATCGGATGTCAAATTTATCCCCATTCTTAACGATAAAGGCGGTTTCTGCTAAATTATTTTCTGCCGCAATTTTTTGCATTAAGTCCGAATCCAACCATTGATCTAAAGGGCAAATGGCGGCAGGGTTTCCTGCAAACAATTGATTCGTGAATGCATCTACTTGGTATAAGGGTAATTTCATGGATGTACATTTAATCCCGTAAAATTATGGATCTATGGGAGATTAATATACCCACTCATCCCATTTTAGTAAACAAAAAAGCCCCGACTTTTGTCGAGGCTTTTTGCTAGGTAGAAACGGCTTAATTCGTTTTTACTAATTCAAATAATTCTTTGTCCATTTGAGGTTTAACGACACATGAATTATCAAAGTGCATGGTTGAGGTATTTGATGTATTGTAGGTAGGCCATGTAGGCAATCCTTTGTGATTTGGATTTCCTAAACGAGCGAAATTAATCCAAGCTTGACTCATTTTATCGGCTAATGCGTAGGCTTCTTTAGTACCTCCTGTCATCTCTTCACAACGAGCGATGTTATTAAAACAGAAAGGAAGTTCAACGCAGTGAATGGCCTTGTATTTTCCATCAAAAACGGGAGATTGCCAGGTGAATAAATACATATACACGGGAGCTCCACCAGCCACTGCAGATTTAATGTTGGCTTGGTCTACTGCACCAGGTCTGAACCTAGTGTCTACGTCCATTAAATCAGTTGGTTTGGTATCAGCAGGATAAGCTTTCTTCACAGCAGCTTTATATGCTTCTGCCTTTGCACCATAGGTTTTTTGAAGGTATGCTTCTACTTCCGCCATGGAAGCATCATGACTTATACCTGAAAAAAGGGTTGGCATAAATTCATTTTTCACTGTTCCAATCAGCAAAGGGACTTGTTTGGATAATTCCATAGCTTCTGCTGACATGGGCTGATAAGGTAATAAATTGGCATCGATACTCGGACCCCAGCTCAAGCCAAATCCACCCACAACTTTTCCTGCTGCTTTTAATTTAGCAGAAACCGCTTGCAAGGCTTTTTGACCTGCTGCAGCTAAGGCAGGGAAAGGAACTTTTTGTAAACTATCTACCTTAGACTCATCGATATGTAAGGCATTTAATACTTCCTTGGTGATGGCTTGGGTTACCGACTTATCCTGCATATTGGTGGTAAAGGCACCACTTTGATTGATGGCTTTATGGAATAAACCTTTGGCAGATGGCATGGCCATTAGGGTATTTACTTTTGCCCCGCCACCAGATTGTCCAAATATGGTCACATTTGATGGATCGCCACCAAATTGACTGATATTTGCTTTTACCCATTCCAGAGCAACTTTCATGTCCAAAACAGAATTATTGGCGGAGGTTTTATATTTATCCCCGTAAGCGGATAAATCTAAATACCCCAAAATGTTTAATCGGTGATTGATTGACACCACAACTACATCGCCTTTTTTCGCTAAATTTTCCCCATCATATGAAGGTAATTCTTGTGAAGATCCTGAAGTAAATCCACCTCCATGTATCCAGAATAATACCGGTCTTTTCTTACCGTCATTGATACCCGGAGTCCAAACATTAACACGCATGCAGTCTTCATTGGGGTAACCCCAAGAGTGATTGTAAACAAATTCGGATTCATCAGCTACTTGGGTCGTTGGCGTCAATAAATAAGCAACAGGGCCATAGCTGGTGGAACTGCGTACCCCATTCCATGGCTTGGGTTTATGAGCTGTCTCAAATCTACCCGCCTCCGCATAAGGAATTCCTTTGTAGGTATAAATACCCCCATGCACATAACCGCGTACTTTACCGGCATCTGTTGATACTACGGCTACATTTTGCCCCGTAGTTACCTGAGCTTGTAGTGACATGCCCGCTAATAGGAATAGGCCTACTAATAAACTAGCTTTTTTCATTTTTGTATATTTTAAATTTTAGAGAATTTCAACTTTAAATCATCTTGACACGCTATTTTCTCTTTGTATCAATTTGATAATTTAGCCAAATGTAATAAAATATTTTGATTTTCTATTTTTTAGAAAATCACTTTGATAAAAACATTTTCTTCTTAAAATTTGTCAATAAATTAGTGTTGAAATAAATCAAAATTCTTTGAAATCCACCAAACATATTGCTCAACTGACCTTGGATTGTGTCATTTTTGGCTTTCATCACAAGAAACTCAAGCTTATTTTAAGCAAACTCAAGTTAGCGGAGGAAATATATGCCCTGCCAGGAGGTTTTATTTTACAAGAAGAAGACATAGAAGATGCGGCAAAAAGAATATTATTTGAAAGAACAAGCATCCAAGATGTGTATTTGGAGGAATTTGGAACTTTTGGTCGGGTTAATCGTATGTCTGATGAAGAATTCCAACTCTTTTCTGGTTTAGCCAAAGAGCTATATCCTGATGTAGAACCTCCGGTTAACGAGGAAAATAAAAAAATGCGCATCATTAGTATTGGGTATTATGCCTTGGTTGATTTTGAAAAAGTGATACCCAAAAAAATTGATTTAGATGAAAGTGTTGGCTGGTATGATATCAATGAATTGCCAAAATTGATTTTTGATCATCAAGAAATGGTTCAAAAAGGATTGAAAGTGCTTCAAGAAAACTTAGATAAAAAATTACTTTTCAATAACCTATTACCCGAGACCTTCACCTTGAAGAACATTCAAGAATTATATGAAACGGTGTATGGAAAGGCATTTCCTGCCAATAACTTTCAGAAAAAAATGTTGGATTTACAGATATTGGAGCGGCTTGACAAAAAATTTACGGGAGCTAAGAGTAAAGCACCATATTTATATCGTTTGAAATCCAATAAGTAAGCTTGGTGGAAACAGTGATAAACGCTTAGTTTGAGCACCGGATTTAATCTTATATTTGTTTCAAATAATACCAATCACATGGGCAAATTTTATGATTCCATTTCAGAAGCTCATCGCGAGTTTATCGAAAAACAACATCTTTTTTTTGTAGGCACTGCACCGCTTCAAGGAGACGGTCGGGTAAATGTTTCACCTAAAGGATTAGAAGCATTTCGGGTGATTGATGAGCATACCGTTGCTTATATGGACATCATTAGTTCGGGTAACGAAACCTCTGCGCATACCCTAGAAAATGGGCGAATAACCTTCATGTTTTGTTCCTTCGATAAAACCCCCAACATTTTACGTTTATATGGAAAGGGCTTTACCGTTTTGCCAAATTCGGCCCTTTGGGAGCAGTATGCGCCCTATTTTACTATTTTTCCAAGTACCCGACAAATTATTGTAGGGAAGATTGATTTGGTTCAGACCTCTTGTGGGTATGGAGTACCCCTGTACGAATACCAAGGAGAAAGAGATATACACTTTACCTGGGCGAATCAAATGGGTCCGGAAAAACTAAAAGAATATATGTTGGAGAAAAACCTGAAAAGCCTAGATGGTTTACCTACTGATTTAAGTCGTCATTAGCCATGTTAGATCCTTTATTTAAAAAACTTGCCTATAAAAACCAGGCTGAACTTTTAGTTTTGAGCGCGCCAGAGGCTTTTCATAAAGTGTTAAAAAATGTACCTGAAGAGACCGTTTTACTCCATTCCTTGGATCAGGTAAAACAAGTGAATTATGCCTTGGTTTTTGTAAGTTCCAGGGCGGAAATCCAATCCTTTGTCAAGGCTTGTCAAGGCAAAATTTCTGGAGATGTGGTTTTATGGATGTGTTATCCCAAAGGAAGCTCTAAAAAATACAGCTGCGATTTTAATCGAGATCAAGGTTGGGAACCCATGGGAGAGATTGGATTTGAGCCAGTTAGTCAAGTGTCTATAGACGAAGATTGGAGTGCCTTACGATTTAGGAATGTGCATTTCATCAAAAGCTTAAAAAGAAACCCTGACCACATTCTCTCGAAAGAAGGAAAGACAAGGATACAGTAATTTAGGGGATTTCTTTTCTTTGCATGGAAAAGCCTCCTTTGGCCATATTTGACCTATGAAAATTTTTACATTACCCTTAGCTATTTTTCTATTCGTTTTTTCCATCTCCATTACGGTTCATTCTCAAAATCTTAGTCGAGGAGCCCAAGTATTCGATCAAAATTGTGCCAATTGCCACAACTTTAAAGAAGATGGTATTGGCCCACAGTTGGGAGGCTTAAAAGGAATTGTAGACAAAAAATATTTATTGGAATTTATTAAAAACCCGAAAGCATTGATCGACGCGAACGTCGCAAGGGCTCAAGACAAGTACAAGAAATTCAAATCCTATATGCCGGGATTTAGCCACTTGGATCCCCAAGATCTTCAAGATGTGATAGCCTATATTTTGGAGAAACCAAGGCCCAAGAATTTGGGCCATAAAGCTAGTTTAGGATTAGAAAATCCGATACCAGAAGGCATTCCATTTTCAGGCGAAAAGCTAACGATTAAAAAGATTTTAAAGTTTCCTTATATCCATACGCCCCAGTTGAATACACGGATTAATAAAATGAGTTTTCATCCCATCACTCAAGAACGTGTTATTTCTGATTTACAGGGGAAGATTTATTTATTGGATTCCCAAAACCAGTTGACAGAATTTTTGGACATGGTCAAACATTTTCCTCATTTTACCAATAAACCAGGCATGGCAACGGGTTTAGGGAGTTTTGCATTTCACCCCTTATTCGCTCAGAATAAGCTTTTTTATACGACCCATTCTGAGCCTGAAGTTAAGGGTATTTCTGATTTCACTTATGGAGATAGTCTTCGGGTTAAATTACAATGGATTATTACGGAATGGACTTTAGATGATCCAAATGCAAAGGTGTTAAGTGGTAAATCCAGGGAAGTGATGCGCGTTAATGTGATTGACCAGATCCATGGTATGCAAGAAATATGCTTTAATCCTTATGCCAAAATGGGGGACCCTGATTTTGGATTACTTTACATAGGATTAGGCGATGGTGGGGCTTTGGAGCAAAGGAGAGGTTTTATTCCTAATAATAGTGAACATGCTTGGGGTAAAGTCTTGCGCATTGACCCATTGGGAAGAAATAGTCAAAATGGCAAATACGGGATACCCGCATCCAATCCCTGCGTAGGAAAAAAAGGATTGGACGAGGTTTTTGCTCAGGGTTTCCGAAACCCGAATCGAATTTCTTGGTTAAAAGATGGACGAGTGATAGTGTCCAATATAGGCCAAAGAAACATTGAATCTTTGTATTTGTTGAAAGCGGGCAAAAACTATGGATGGCCATTAAGGGAAGGTACCTTTGCCATTGATTCTACGCTCAGCACAAATACGGTATTTCCACTCCCAAAAAATGATGCTAAGATGGGATATACCTATCCGATAGCTCAGTTTGACCACGATGAAGGTAACGCCATCATGGGTGGATTTGAGTATACCGGAAAAGCAGTACCTAGTCTTCAAGGCAAATATATTTTTGGTGAAATTGTTCGGGGAAGAATATTTTATATACCTATTTCAGAAATCAAAGTAGGAAGCCAAGCTCGGATTCGAGAATTTCACCTTCAAATGGATGGCAAGCCAGTTACCTGGAAAGACTTGATTCAAGGTAATAAAGTTGATTTGAGACTGGGTCAAGACGCTCAAGGAGAAATTTATATCATAACCAAAACGGATGGTATGTTATACCAAATTGTCTCTTCCAAGTGATAAACATCACGGCAGTTTATTCTTGAAATTCATTCCTTTGCGGAAAAATTAATACATGATACCATCAATCTCAATTGATCAATTCAAAGAAAAATTGAAACATCAAGAATCGCTATTGCTTTTGGATATTCGAAGCAAAGCAGAATTTGATGCTCGACATATTCCTAATGCCATGCATGTGCCAGGGGAAGACCTTCCTCAAGGCTTACCTCCAAATGCGAATCAATCACTTTTGGTGACTATTTGCGGTAAAGGAGGAGGCAGGTCTGAACAGGCTGCTGAAAAATTAATTTCATTGGGATTTCAGGCTAAATTTCTAGAAGGAGGAACCAAGGAATGGTTTGAAAAAAGCTGATTAGATTAAAATCATTCATCTGAACTTCCTGCCAATTTAACTTTCGTTGATTTCCTTAAATTAGCTGAGTTAACATGGATTATTGTAAGAGAAATAGAGTAATATTGGAAAATATTGATTGTCTCAAAACTAAATAAAAAGTCATGATAAGAAAAGCAAATGCCGTTTGGCAAGGAACAGGGAAAGAAGGTAAAGGAGTACTTACTACCCAAAGTGGGGTATTAAACCATACCCAGTATTCTTTCAATACGAGATTTGAAGATGGAATTGGAACTAACCCAGAGGAGTTAGTGGCGGCAGCGCATGCGGGTTGTTTTGCCATGAAATTAAGTTTTAATTTAACGGGAGCAGGATTCCCCCCAAAGGTATTGGATGTACAAGGAGAAATTAACATGGAAGAAGGGTCTATCATAGAATCTCGATTGATACTAAAAGCTACTGTGCCGGGTATTGACCAAGATACTTTTTTAGCACAAGTAAAAGATGCGGAGGCTAATTGCCCCATCTCTAAATTATTAAAAACCAGGATTGTGGTGGACTCAACATTGACTGTTTAATCCAAGGTCATCTAGATATTAAGGCTTACTTAGGTAAGCCTTTTTCTTTTTCCATTGATTAAAAAAAGGGTTGTTTTCAGTAAGAAAACAAATATTATTACTTTTAGAATTAGTATCACAAAACTGGAATATACCCCATGAAAGAAAATGCTTCTAACCGTAGGAAATTTTTGCAAGATGCCAGCCTGTTATCAGGTCTAGCTTTTATGCCATCGATGCATGGCCCCATCAAAGATGGCACGTCCTTGTTTGTTCCTAAAGTTCAAGAAAAGATTATTGCACCACGTTTAAAATTTGGTGTTATTGGAATCAATCACGGGCATATATATACCATGGCTAATTCCATTATTCGTGGAGGAGGGGAATTTGTATCTTATTATGCCAAGGAACCTGAGTTAATCAAAGATTTTGCCAAGAAATACCCGACTGCTAAACTGGTAAAAAGTGAAGCTGCCATCTTGGAAGATCCATCTATACAGTTGGTTTTAAGTTCTATTACACCAGTAGAAAGAGCACCATTGGGCATTCGCGTAATGAAAGCGGGTAAGGATTATATGGTGGATAAGCCGGGTATCACCACCTTAGAACAATTAGCAGAAGTGCGTAAAGTTCAAAAGGAAACGAAGAGAATTTACTCCATTTCTTATTCTGAGCGTTTTGAAAACAAAGCGACCGAAAAGGCTAGTCAATTAGCACAAACAGGAATTATCGGAAAGGTTGTTCAGACCTTAGGAACAGGGCCTCACCGTATGAGTATTCCATCTAGGCCTTCCTGGTTTTTTGATAAGAAATACTATGGAGGCATCATTACAGACATTGGCTCGCATCAAGTAGATCAATTTTTACATTTCACAAAATCTACCCAAGGGCAGGTTGTGGCTTCTCAGGTTGCCAATCACAAATACCCTCAATATCCAAATTTTGAAGATTTTGGAGATTTGATGTTGCGTGGAAATGGAGGTTCGGGATACATTCGGGTGGATTGGTTTACCCCAGATGGGTTAAATACTTGGGGAGATGGTCGATTGACGATTTTGGGAACTGATGGATATATGGAGGTTCGTAAAAATACGGATATAGCTTCTCCACATGGAACAGGAAGTCATTTATATTTAGTGACCAACAAAGAAACTTTGTACATTGATTGTAAAAATGTGGAACTTCCACATGGAGAACTTTTGGTTAATGACGTGTTAAATAGAACCGAAACAGCTATGACACAAGACCATTGTTTCTTAGCAACGGAATTGGCACTTATAGCACAAAAACAAGCTACTAAAATATCGGCTAAATGATGAAAAGGAGAAAATTTATCAATAACATTGCCCTAGGGGCTGTTGGCACTTTAGGGTTCCCAAGCATTGTACCTGCTCATGTATTGGGCGGAAAAGATGCTCCAAGTAACAAAATAAACATTGGTCAAATAGGTTGCGGACGTATTGCTCGTACCCATGATTTACCTAGTACATGGAGGTATGAGAAAGCCAGAATCATGGCTGTTTGCGATGTAGATCGGAATCGTACGGTAGACACTAAAAAATTGGTGGAAGAATACTATACGAAGAAGACCGGGCAAAGCAATTATATCGACGTGAAGATGTATGACGATTACCGTGAAATGTTATTGAATAAAGACATTGATGCGGTGATGATTAGTACGCCTGACTTTTGGCATGCACAACCTGCCATGGAAGCAGCTTTAGCAGGCAAAGATATTTATTTACAAAAACCCACTTCTTTGACCATAAAAGAAGGACGTCAATTAGCAGATGTCATTAAAAAAACGGGTAGAATTTTGCAGGTGGGTACTCAGCAACGTTCCACTAGTCAGTTTAGACGCGCTGCTGAATTGGTAAGAAACGGTCGAATTGGAAAGTTACATACCGTTAAAGTGGGTCTACCGGGTGACCCAAGTGGTCCTGTGGTTCAAGCCATGCCAGTGCCGAAAGGCTTTAATTATGACATGTGGTTAGGCTCGACACCTTATATCCCTTATACCGAATTAAGTGTTCATCCACAAGTGGGGTATGACAGACCTGGCTGGTTACGTATGGAACAGTTTGGCGCAGGTATGATTACGGGTTGGGGACAGCACCATTATGATTCTGCGGCTTGGGGTATGGATACGGAATTAACAGGCCCCGTGTCTGTTCAAGCCGTAGCCGAGTTTCCTAAATCAGGAGTTTGGGACGTTCACGGAGACTTTATGGCAAAGGCAGAATATGCTAATGGCGTGACCATGTATACGAGTGGAGGATTTCCAAATGGTATCCGATACGAAGGTACCGAAGGCTGGATTTTTGTTTCCAGAGGAGATTATTCCGCCACACCAACTGACCCAACCTCAAAAGTTAGGGCAAAGGCCATTGATGCTTCCAATCCTGCCATTTTAGAATCTGTCATTGGAGAGAAAGAAATACATTTATATCACTCAGATGAGCAGCATGGCAACTGGCTTGATTGTATTGAAAGTAGAAAAGAGCCTATCTCTCCAATCGAAATAGGTCACAGGGCTTGTACGGTTTGTTTAATTACTCACGTAGCCATGAAATTACCTCGTAAATTGAATTGGGATCCTAAAAAAGAACAGTTTATCAATGACGCGGAGGCTAATCGTTTCTTGAGTCGTGCACAAAGAGCACCGTATGGAACGGATCGTATCAAGTTTTAATAAATTAGGTTTATAAGTTTATTGATTAAATAAAAACGCCCCTGAAATTCAGGGGCGTTTTTTATTTAGCTTCATTTCGACAACAAATTTTAACTAAAAAAATAGTTATAAATATTTTGTAACTAAAAAATTAGTTATACTTTTGGTCCAACAAAAGGAAGCACTATGAAAAAATTAACTCAAGCAGAAGAGCAAATCATGCAGGTAATATGGACCTTACCAGAAGGAGGGTTTCTCAAGGATATTATTGAGAATTTACCAGAGCCAAAGCCGCATTCCAATACGATTGCCACACTTTTAAAAATTTTGGTAGAAAAGGATTTTGTGGGTATTAGTAATCCTAATCGGAACAACCTCTATTTTGCCAAGGTCAGTAAGCAAGAATATTCTGGTCAGCGCATAGCTGGTTTGGCAGAATCCTTTTTCGAAGGTTCTTATACCAATGTGGTGTCATTTCTTGTCGACAAAAAACAGATGTCCATTGAAGATTTGGAATTGTTACTTAGCCAATTAAAATCTAAAAGCAATGATGAATAATGCCTTATTAATCTATTTGTTAAAAAGTAGCCTACTATCGGGGATTTTCTATGGCTATTATGTTTTGGTTTTGCGAAATAATCGATTCCATACATACAATCGATTTTATCTATTGGCTAGCCTATTTTTGAGCTTATTAATTCCATGCTTTCAATTCCCTCTTTTTTCGGTTGATGAGTCGGAAGTGGCAGGAGCAGGACAAGCCATATATTTACTTTCTGCCACTGCTTCAGCCACTCCTGAGCGGTTTTCTTGGTTGAATTTACCTTGGCTGGATTATGGAATAGGCTTTATTTATTTGGTTTCAATATCACTATTTAGTTTTTTTATTTACCAAGTTTATCGAATATTTCAAATGAAGCGAAGGAATTCCAGTATGCTCATGGATGGATTTCACTTCATTGAGACTGAAGAAGACGATGCTCCTTTTTCATTTTTACATTGGCTCTTTTGGAAGAAATCCATTTCAATTTCTGATCCCAATGGTCAGGCCATATTTAAACATGAGCTTAGCCATATTCAGCAAAAGCATACCCTAGATCGGGTTATTTGTCAAATCATCACATCGCTTTTTTGGGTCAATCCTTTTTATTGGCTCATACATAAAGAATTGCAAAACATACATGAATTCATTGCTGACCAAGAGGCCGTTGGCAGTGATAATGTGGATGCCTTTGCCCAAATGATTTTACAATCACATTACGGAAATCACTTTTTAAACCCTGGACATTCATTTTATTATTCATCCATTAAAAGAAGAATTATCATGTTAACAACATCCAAAAATACGCCATATGAATACCTGAGAAAGGTATTGGCATTACCCTTAGCTTTACTAGCAATTTTAATATTCTCCATTCAGGTAACTGCGCAAGAGAAGGCAGAAAACAAAAAAGTGGTAAAAATTATCACTTCAGCCGATGGGAATGCTCCTATCAAAATCAATAAAAACAAAAATGTCACTAAAAGGGATTTACCTCCTCCTCCACAACCGCCTTTGGGCATAAAATTTGTTCCAGCAGCTCCGCCTTCTCCACCGATGAATGCCAAAGGAACCCCTGCTGTTCCTCCAGCACCTCCTGTTCAAGCATTGTATGTGGTAGATGGTAAAATAGAAAGGGCCTTAGTATTGAATCAAATCAATCCGAATGATATCCAATCCATTAATGTTTTGAAAGGAAATTCAGCCTTGGAAAAATATGGATCAGATGGCAATCATGGGATAATTGAAATTACGACTAAGAAAAATGGTAATTCATTGAATATTCATGCTATTATTGAGGAGCCGGCATCATTTCCAGGTGGGGCAGAAGCATTTCAATCATATCTCCAAGCTAATCTTAAATACCCTGAGGAAGCAAAAAAAGCAAATATTTCCGGTAAGGCTTATGTACAATTTGCGGTATCAGCCGATGGACTTATCTCAGAAATTAAGGTATTAAGATCTCCAGGATATGGTCTAGCGGAAGAAGCTGCTCGGATAATACAGCAGTCAGGCAAGTGGATTCCAGCGAAAACCAATGATGCCAATATAGCCTCCAAAATAGTTCAACCTATTACTTTTTCACTAGGGAAATAATAGACAAAGTGATTTCCAGCATTTGTAATAGCCGGTGATTTTCATCAGGCTATTACCTGTTTATGCTCATTCATTAACCTATAATTTTAGCAGATTCGACTACTAGTAACTACCCTAGATGTAGTGCCATTGAATGGGAATAATACCATAAATGGTAATTTTTTAAAAATCTTATTTTTACTTATTTTTCAAGTATTTTAGTAAAATAGCTAATTTATAAAACCTATTTTTTCGATAAATTCAATTTTATAGTAAAAAACTATTGATTTTGTTATCTAATATTTAAATCATCAACCTGATTAATTTTTATATTTTTTAGGCCATTTTTTACATTTATTGCCCAAAAATTGAAATTTTTTAATGTTTTTTCAGGTATTTTTTTAAAAATTGAGTGAAAGTTGTGGTATATTTCAATAATCCTGCTACATTTCAACATGTTTCATCAATAAATACAATTTATGCGCCCTTTACTGGTCATATTGGGCGTATTTATATTCATCTCAGAATCGATATTTTCGAGGGTCGTTTCAAAGAGTTTATGAATATAGTCTTAAAAGCTGCTTTGCTGACATAGGATTAAATTGTTATGTAAGATGAATCGCTCTGAATTGAGCTTATACTGGTAATCTTGCATTTATATAAAATCATTCATTATGAAAACGTTCTTAAGCAGAAGAAATGCCTTG
Source organism: Aquirufa sp. Wall-65K1 (assembly GCF_054558475.1). Lineage (NCBI taxonomy): Bacteria > Pseudomonadati > Bacteroidota > Cytophagia > Cytophagales > Flectobacillaceae > Aquirufa > Aquirufa sp. Wall-65K1. Next base: position 100,681 of record NZ_JBPXKD010000003.1, read on the forward strand.
AAGTCTGGACTAGTAGCCATGGGTGGAATGGCTATTGCCCCTCATCTAAGTTTGGGAGCATTTGCGACTAAATCATTTCCATTAGATTCCGAGAATCGATTGTATTACAGCCCATTATTGCGGGAGCATTTTATGGATGAAAGACCTAATGTGCCTGCCATGATAGCCCGATTGAATGCAAACGAAAATCCCTACGGGCCACCTGAAAGCGCAAGAAAAGCAGTAGCAAATTCTGTATCTGGAGGAAACCGTTATTCGTGGAAAGAATTGGCCACTTTGGTGGACATGCTAGCAGCTAAAGAAGGTCTGACCAAAGAACACATCATGATGGGACCAGGCTCCTCCGATTTATTGGAAAAGGTGGCCATTGTTTTATTTGCTAAAGGGGGAAATATCGTTTCAGCGGATCCGACCTACATGTCGCTAATCCGAGTTGCCGAAGCTGTCGGCGCTACTTGGAAAGCAATTCCATGTAAAGCTGATTGGACCCATGATTTAAAAGCTATGGAAGCCGCTATCGATTCCAATACTAAAATGGTGTATATCTGTAATCCCAATAATCCCGTTGGTTCGGTTATGGACGCCAAGGAATTAATGGACTTTTGTTCTAGGGTATCTGCCAAAGTTCCTGTCTTCATTGATGAAGCTTATTTAGAACTGGCAGAGGGAAAGACCGAGAGTATGGTTTCCTTGTTGGGCCAAAAGAAAAATGTCATCATAGCCAGAACATTTTCAAAAATCATGGGAATGGCAGGTTTACGCGTAGGCTATGCTGTTGCGCAACCTGAATTTCTAAGTAAAATAGAAAAAATAACCCGTGGAGGGATGGGCATTTGTCATACTTCGGTATTGGGAGCCATCGCTAGTTTACAGGATAAGGAGTTTCAAGCCATGACGAAGCGTCTCAATACGCAATGCAAAAATTATTTATATCAAGAGCTTAGTACCTTGGGCTATAATTATATTCCTTCCTTTACCAATTTTGTGATCTTCCCTATTAAAATGGATGGTAAGACTTTCTTGACCAAAATGGCGAGTAAAGGAGTGATGGTTCGGTCATTTGATATCTTGAATAAACCATATTGTCGCGTCAGTATAGGAACCATGGCCGAAATGGAGTATTTCGTCACATCTTTGAAAGAACTCGCTTAAATTTTTTGGTATGGTTGATGCTATTGAAAAGACCTTGACGCTGATTTTCCTCATCGGATTAGGTATAGCCTTGCGTCGGAGAATCAAAAACAAATCAGAAATTCAGGGCTTAAAAGAAGTCATACTTTCTGTGGCACTACCTGCTACGGTATTTATTGCTTTGATGGGCATCAAGATGAGTGCCAGCTTGCTGATCTATCCTATAATCTTGGTTTGTTTTAATTTTTTCATCTTTTTCACAGCGCCCTATTTTTTAGTTTTTTTCGGTATCGCCAAAAGTACACCAGCGAGTCGTACCTTAACCATGTTGCTTCCTTCTTTAGCACCAGGACTTTCCAGCTTTCCCTTTATTTCGGAATTTTTAGGCGGAGAACCTTTGGCCTTGGCGGCTATGGCGGATGTAGGAAATAAGTTCTTTGCGCTCAACTTTTTGTACTATATTTCATTGAAAATGCACATGGCAATTAAGCAAGAGGGGACCATAGGGAATAAAAAAGGTATGAAGGATTTTTTATGGAGCCTAATTAAAGAGCCCATCAATGTGGTTATGTTAATGGCGATTGTGTTTTTGTCGATGGGCTTCCATATGAGCACATTACCTGTTATTGTTCAAGAGATTTTTTCACGTGCCAGTACTTTGATGGGCCCCTTGGTCTTGATTTATATCGGAATGGCAGTGGAATTGAAAGAGGGGAAAGAGATTAAAATGATACTCTCCATCTTATTTTTCCGAGCGGGAATTAGTTTACTTTTCAGTTTATTGATCATTTTGGTTTGGGGAATCAATGACCCCAACATGATTTTATTATCGGTGGTGGTGCCCTTGAGCGCCTGTAGCTTTTGGCCTTTTGCCCATATTTCGGCGATTTATCATAAGGAGGAATCTAGTGAAATACCGGATTACAGAAAAACTTTTGATGCTAATTTAGCCTTATTGACCCTAGCCATCTCGCTACCATTGTCCACTATTTTGGTGATTGGAATTTTAGCTTCTGGTCAAACTTTTGCTCAAACGAGTAATCTAGGACTGCTTTCATTAACCTTGCTGGGGGTCAGCATTATTCCTAACCTGAAAGCATTCAAAAAAGTAAGGTCAAGCTGGCGCAACTTTAAACAAGCCCACTAAATTTAGGCCTTAGGGAGTTTTCCCTTGACTAAATCCTAGCACTTTATTCCAAACCCCTTCATCCACTGGAATTCCTAATTCCATATTTTCAAGTCTCGTTTTTAGGGATCTTTCTCCTGGGTAATTCACTTCGCCTCCCTCTGAAACGGGAGTGGAATTTCGTAATTGAGCAATAGTATGTTCTAAGGCCTGATCCAAAAAGGCTTGATCATTTATTTTAAGTGGATCAATGGCAATAAATACTTGAGAGCAACCCCCACAGGCTCCCTTACCAACCAAGTCGATGTCTGCAGTAGTCCTACCTTTGGAAAGAATAGCTGAAAATAAATCGAGCATTACCGCTAAACCAGAACCTTTCCAATAACCTGTAGGTAAAATTCGGCGAGTAGCTTCAATGGGGGCTGGATCATCTGTCAGATTTCCATCGTGGTCAAAGCCACCCGGGAATGGGAGTTTTTCGTTTTTTAAGCGGGTGGTTTCTAATTTTCCATAGGAATATTGGGACATCGCCATGTCAAATACAACATGCCCTTCTTTTCTTGGAATGGCCATAATGAAGGGATTGTTACCTATACCTCCAGAAGTGGCGCCCCAAGCTGGCATGCATGATTCAGTATTGGTCCAACAAATGGCCATAAAACCTTTCTCGGCTGCTTGCCAGCCATAAGATCCCCCTCGCATCCAATGGGTGGTATTGTTTAAGGCCACCAGTCCTAATCCATATTGTTTGGCTATGTCCATCGCACGATCCATGGCGAATATGGAGTTGGTAATGCCTATACCCATATTTCCATTGTATATTTCAATGGAGCCTAAGTTTACCTCCAAGCTAGGTTCTGCATGAACATCTACCCAGCCTTTTGAGACAAAATCTAAAAATCGTTCTACTCGGTTTAAACCATGAGAATATACGCCATCTCGACTCGTTTCGGTATGCGTTTTGGCACAAATTATCGCCTTTTCTTCAGGTAAACCAGCTATAACAAATGCTCTTTTAATGGTAGAGAACATGTCATTAAATGAAATTCTTTTCATCATACATAGTTTGAGAAATAAAGATATGGAAAGAATTTGGCTTAAGCACTTGACGGTGGCTTCGAGAGCCTCAGCCACCTCTTTGTTCCAACTAGAATCTTCATTTATCTACAACATTCATATGTATTTTGAGTCGTCTTACATGCAGTTTATAACAAAAAAATGGTGGCTTCGAGAACCTCAGCCACCATCAGAGCCAACCTTAAATCTCATTATCGTTAAAATTAGAACGATCGAACAAACAAACAATCTCGGTGGCTGAGGTACTCGAAGCCACCTCTTTGTTCCAACTAGAATCTTCATTTATCTTCAACATTCATATGTATTTTGAGTCGTCTTACATGTAGTTTATAACAAAAAAATGGTGGCTTCGAGAACCTCAGCCACCATCTGAGCCAACCTAAAATCTCATTATCGTTAAAATTAGAACGATCGAACAAACAAACAATCTCGGTGGCTGGGCTCTCAAATACCAACTCAAGCAATCTCGGTGGCTGAGGCACTCGAAGCCACCTTCTAAAGAGGCTCTAGTATTTGTAATTATAGTTGGCAGAGTTTTTCAAAGCTAGGTGGCTGAGCCACTCGAAGCCACCGTGATTCTGGAACTATCCTTATAACTCTAAGGATAATTTTATCGCTTAAATTAAGTCTTTCATCGAATTAAGTATTACAACTCATGTAAAGACATCATATTTATGTAAAATATCCCAAAGTGATGAAAAAACATTTATTCTACGTACTGTTCAGTGTAATAAGTATTTGTAACCTTCAGGCTCAACATTCCATTCAACAACTGAAGGTGGAATATCAAACACAGCCAATTGGTTTGGATGAACAACATCCTCGGTTTTCTTGGCAAATGCAAAGCCAAGATAAATCTCGTGGAAACCAACAAACCGCCTACCGTATTACGGTTCAAGATTCCAAAAAACAAGTTGTTTGGGATAGTAAAAAAGTAAATTCATCTATATCCCTTGGGATTAATTATGAAGGCTTAGCCTTACAAGCAAGTCAAAAATATCAATGGACTGTTCAGGTTTGGAACCAACAAAATAAAGTAAGCTCCGCTTCTTCCTGGTTTGAAACGGGCCTATTAAACCCCAAGGCCTCCGCATGGAGCGGGGCTGAGTGGATAGGAGAAAACGACCTCCCGCTGTATTCCCATTATTTATCCATGTACAAAATCCAATTTGGTATCCAATTGGATGAAGCTTCCAAATCGACCAAAGCTTCCTTTGTTTTTGGAGCCAATGATCCACGCCTCCAAAATAGAAACTTGAACATTATGGATGTGGCTAATGTTCCAAATGCTTCTTACATCCAACTAGAATTGGATATCAACCGTGTTTCTGAATCAGATTCTGGGCTGGCCCAATTAAATGTTTATCGGGTAGGTTATGACAAAAAGGACAATCCCAGTAAGGTTTTTGCCAGTTTTAAAATTGCTAAAACCCTCATTTCTCCTACGAATAAATACCAGAAACATACCATTTTTGCTCAATGTAATTTCGGCGTTTTCGACTTTTACCTTGATCAAGTGGATCCTGCTCATAAAATTAATGGAGCTCCAGCTGGAGCCGCTGCTGCCCCCAGAGGAGGACAATCTGGGCTTAATCTAAACCCTGTGGGAAGAGGAAACAATTTCATCAGTTTCCCGATGTTATCCGATATTGGATTTCAAGTACCCGCTAATCAAAAAGCCATGTTTTCAGGCGTCTTGATTAAAAACTTCCGTTTCCCAAGTAATACCTTATTTGATGCTGCTGAAAATCCTAGTCTTTTCAGCCATACGTCTATTCAATGGGATGGGAAACAATTTCAAATAGCAGCAGCTGCTGAGAATGTACTCGTTTGTGCTAATCCGAGTAGATTTGCCGCTCCTATGCTAAGGACTCAATTCGCCAGTTTACCCAATAAAACCATCAAACAAGCGCGTGTTTATTCTACCGCTCGGGGGATTTATGAATTGTATTTGAATGGGGAGCGTGTCGGAAAAGACTTTTTTAACCCAGGTTTGACCCAATACAATAAAACCCATTTGTATCAGACCTATGATGTAACCAAACTACTTAAATCAGGAGAAAATGCATGGGGTGCCTGGTTAAGTGAAGGCTGGTGGAGTGGAAATATTACCTTTAGCGGAGATAGTTGGAATTTCTTCGGTGATCGTCAATCCCTGCTGGCCAAATTGGTGATTCAGTATACCGATGGTACTGAACAAATCATTACGACTAATCCTGATACATGGACTTATACCAACGATGGGCCCATTCGTTATGGTAGTTTCTTCCAAGGAGAAGTGTATGATGCTAGAAAAGAAGCAGCCATTTCCGGTTGGTCTACTCCTGCATTCCAAGCCAAGAACTGGAAACCTGCCGTCAAAATTCCCTTAGAAGGTACTGCTTATGTGGGTGATGTACCCAATGCCTTGAATTACAGTGGTATGAAGTTGGTAGGTCAGTTAGACGATGCCGTTCAAGTGAGAAAAGTGATGCAAGCCAAGGCGATGCATGAGCCAAGAAAAGGGGTATATGTCTATGATATGGGTCAAAATATGGTGGGATTCCCCAAAATATTTATTCCAAATGGCAAAGCGGGACAAACGGTTACCTTACGTTTTGCCGAAGTCCTTTACCCTGATTTAGCTGAGTATGCTTCGCAAAAAGGAATGATCATGTTGGAAAATATCCGTGCTGCTTTAGCCCAAGATATTTATATATTGAAAGGTGGCGATGAATACATTCAACCACGTTTTACCTTTCATGGATATCGTTACCTTGAAATTACGGGTTTAGATTCAGCCCCTGCCTTAAGTCAAGTGGCAGGCTTAGTTCTTTCTTCGATTCAAGATATAGGATCCTACTATGAAAGCTCAGATCCACTGGTAAATAAATTATGGCAAAACATTACCTGGTCTATGCGTGGAAACTTCCTTTCTATTCCGACCGATACCCCTGCTAGAAACGAGCGAATGGGTTGGAGTGGAGACATCAATGTTTTCTCAAAAACGGCAAGCTACATGGCTCCAGTGAATAATTTCATGCGCCGTCACTTATTGGCGATGAGGGATGTTCAACGGGCAGATGGTCGATTTACCGACGTGGCTCCTATGGGAGGAGGCTTTGGTGGAACGCTTTGGGGAAGTGCCGGAATCATCATTCCTTGGGAGACTTATCAGCAATATGGGGACAAAAATATGCTGCTAGAGCATTATGATGCCATGAAGCGCTATGTGGCATTTCTAGAAACAAAAGTAGATCCCGCCAACGGAATTTTAAATGAAGGTCCCTTGGGCGATTGGCTAAGTCCGGAAAACAACAAAAATGACAATACGCTTTTCTGGATGACGTATCAGGCATATAACTTGAAAATTATGTCGCAGGTGGCCAACATTTTGGGCAATAAAACGGATGAAAGTGCTTACCTAAGTCAGTACGAAAACAAAAAGAAATTAATCAATTCCATTTACATTGATCCCAATACACATAGAACAGTAAAATCAGGAGTAAGAGCAGCGCGCATGGGCCCTCCGGGAGCAGCACCTGCAGCGCCTGCTACACCGCCAGTTTCGGATAAAGGACAATTGATGGATACGCAGGCTTCTTATGCCATTCCTTTGGCATTGGGAGTTATTGATGAAATTAATAAACCTTTCATCGTAAAACACCTGGTTGAAACAGTTCAGAGATCCAATAAAGATGATGAAGGCGTAGCGCGCCCGCCATACTCATTGATGACTGGATTTATTGGAACAGCCTCCATTGCCGATGCGCTTTCGAATAACCAGAAACATGAGGAGGCTTATGGCTTATTAACCCAAAAGACCTATCCATCTTGGTTGTATTCAGTAGCGAATGGCGCTACCACGATTTGGGAGAGATTAAACTCCTATACCATTGAAAATGGATTTGGAGGAAATAATAGTATGAACTCATTTAACCATTACTCCTTTGGGGCGGTTGCCGCATGGATGTACCAGACATCTTTAGGAATTCAACGCGATGTAGCTTCACCAGGATTTAAGCACTTCATGTTACAGCCTAGCCCAGATGTATCAGGTAAAATCAATTTTGCCAAAGGCTATGTAGAAACCATGTATGGCAAAGTCACGAGCGAATGGAAAAAGGAAGGAAAAATCATCACCTATAAATTTACCGTACCAGCCAATACCACGGCTCACTTAAAGCTTCTAGCTAGTTCAGCCAAGGTCACAGAAAGCGGTCAAGATATAACCAAATCCAAAGGAATTTCCGATATTCAACAGCAAGGAGATTACATGGAGATGGAATTAAATTCAGGTTCATACGAATTCAAGGTTTTTCCGCTTAAGTAAAAATACCCCGCCATTAATGATACAAAGGCGGTTCGAAAGAATCGCCTTTATTTTTTTAATTTTATGAGAGCTCATGTAAGAATCCAATTGATTAATATATTCACGAAACAGTAATTCAAAATAATGACACAAATACACGTCTCTGCCCGAATAAAAGCATCTATCCAACAAGTATGGGATTGTTGGACCCAAGCGGAACATATACAACATTGGAATTTTGCTAGCGATGATTGGCATTGTCCGCAAGCCTCCATTACACTTGAAGTTGGAAAAGAATTTCACTATACCATGGCAGCTAAAGATGGCTCATTCAGCTTTGATTTTTGGGGGACATTTTCTCGGATAGAGCCCTTAAAATACCTTGAAATGACTTTAGGCGATGCTCGTCAAGTGAGTGTCCACTTTATTGTTGAGGGAGATAGCGTAATCGTTAATGAATCTTTTGATCCTGAAAATCAAAATCCGGAAGATATGCAAAAAATGGGTTGGCAAATGATTTTGGATAATTTCAAAAAATATGTGGAGCAGCTACCTGCATAAAATAAGAAAGGCAACCAATGAGGTTGCCTTTTCTATGAGTAGCCAAATGGTTTGACTAGAATAATTTCTCTTGTGGAGGTTTAGCTCCGGCCAAACGGATATACACGGTAGTTTGACCTCTGTGATGGGCCTGATGCTCCAAGCATTTAGCGATAGCTTCTTCTTTGGTCATATCGAATCTTCCGAACATTTTAACGGATTCAGCCATTTGAGCAGCGGTCATTTTTTTAACCGAATTAATGACAAAATCATAGCCATCCATCACCAATTTGGTCACATTAGCCTTTGATTTGTCGGTCGCTTTTTCCGAAGCACCCATAGCAATCGGACTTTTTTCCCCAGATGCAGCCGAAGCAAAACTGTAATTGGCATCAGTTAAGTGTAGCATTTGTTCCGCAAAAGAACGCATTTCAGGAGTGGGTTTTAGGGCATAACCAGATTCTGGCATAGCATCTAAATATTCTTTGGTATAGGCTTTAGATCTTTCCCAATCTTTGACCATAGCATCGACAGATGATTGTGCAAAGGACATTTGAAAAAGTCCAAGTGCAAATAGGAGTGACAAGAATAAACGAGAACGTTTCATGATATTTTAGGTTGGTTGAATCATCAATATTCCAATAAAGAAGTCAAATTTCAAAGGAATTGGGGGGAATATTATGGGGGGGGATTTGGGGATATAGTTTATACCGTTATTCTATAGAGCCAAATGATTTTATAGCTAGTGGTTATTTCCATAGCCCTTGATTTTGCCAATTGTTTAAAAAACCTAATTTGTAGATTGGAATACTGGGATTATTTACAAATAGAGCTAAGATTTTATTTTTAATTTGATGATTTGGGGTTATTTCATTGCATAAATAAACCATTGTACTAATGATTAAAAATGGTTTCTTTGTCTGAATGGAGGAAATTGGTTTGTCAAGCCAAATAGAAAGTGGGTTATTTAAATTTGCGATTGGTACTTTTACCATATTTCTACTCCAGAGTCTAGAATGATGGGCTATGATATTTCTAATATATGTAATGGCCTCTAACCAACTTGATAATTCGTTATGTAGGTTCAGCCCCATTTCGTTAGCTATTTTTGCTTTTTCTGGCAACTGATGTTTTAAATTCTTATATAGCTTCGATAAAACTCCCATAGAGGCTACTTCCATTATTTTCCAAGCATCTGCATCTTGGTTAGGAAATCTTAGCTTGTGGTCCTTTATAAAAATTTCTTGACTTCTAAACAATTCTTTTTTGAGCTCTAGGATAGTATTTTGATAAATACTTATGCTTTTATTAGTGGGTAAAGGTGTAGATTCAAATAAATTTGAATCCAAATACCATAAACCACCATGTGCCATGGATAAGTGGTAAATCATTTTGGTGCGTAATGCAATTTCAATTCGCTCAATGGCATCAAAAAGAATCAATCGTAAGTGTCTATCAAATGTATATCTATCTAGAATGTCTTCAAAAAATGTATTGGGTTTAAAGGTGTGCAGATTAAAGTCGGTCTGCATATCCCACCAATAACCCTTGAGGCGATAATAGCTAATATTTTCTAAAAAATGGTGTGCAGATGGTTCGTCTTTGAATAGCATTCCTCGCTGTTTGAGCGAGGCAATTTGGTCTGCTATGGAGTATGGAGCTTTATTTGCCATAGCTATAAAAAAAGAATGACCCGCTAGCAGATCTTACGGTATGCTGAACGGGTACTGTTGATACAAAAGTACGTCTATTTTTGAAATTCCTACACTTTTTCAAAATGATTTTTCTAATTGATTTTAATTAAGAAGCAAATCAATTCAAATTAAGCTTTTTTATTGGGTTTAGTTTTTACTCATGTATATTAATCAACTAATTGATATTTTTTCACAATATCTTGTATCATCTGAAAAAGGGTCCGAATTTAAACGAAAATCCGAACCCCCTATTTTCTAGTTATACAGTTAATGGGATCGTGTCTTTTTCTATAAAACACATTCAAATATTCCAATAACTTTTAATTGACTCAACTCATCAGGTTCAATGACAATATCATTGTAATTTGAATCATATGATAGGGGTTTCAAAATAATAGCCTCATGACTCCATTGGGCACCATTTATTTTCTTTTTACTTCTATATTCTTTAATGGTATAGCGAGAACCAAAATCAGGGTCCTGAATATCTGTAATTTCAACTAAAACGATTTGTCCATTTCGAGAGCCACCTGAATACTTTCTAAACAAGCAAATTGAACCATTTGGAATAACCTTATTCATCGATTCTCCGATAACTGTGCATGCAAATAAATCAGTAGATGGTTTATATCTAGTTGGAATTTCCACCCATTCGCAATCCGATACTGTTTGCAATTCACTAAAATTTCCAGCCGCTACTTTTAAATCATATATTGGAACTGAATTTTGATAAGGTATTACCTTAGATTTTGGAAGTATTAAAGTAGGTTTTTCAGGCTTAAACTTTGTAATATGTTTTGAGAGATACTCTCTCAAATTTTTATCACAAACATATACATAGGTGCCTTTAATGCCTCTTAGCATAACTGTTTTGTAAATATTTATAATAAAGGATTTTAAGTCTTGAACATTAGTAATACCAATACTACCATTTCTATCAAAATAATTTTCCTTTAAAATGACAATCTCATTTTTTCCCTTGTCATATGTAATTTCATTTCCGAAAATTATTCCTGCATAATTTAGATCATAGGCTTGTGTTGTATGAATACACCCTACCTCATTAATTGCATTCGGGGAATTTATCCAATCATCTGCAACACTATTCCATTGTAATTCTTCCCCTTCAATTTTTATGTCATATAACGACTTGTCATTTTTAGAAATCCATGGCCATGAAAACCCTGCTATCAATCGAGATAACCCATTCTCCGATTCTCTTAGTTTTATTTGTGATACTAAATCTGAAATAGAGTCGAATAGAACAAATTCATATTCTTTGGAATTGAAAATTTCAGATTGAGTAGGCATAGAGCAATTCAGAATGTTATCAATGTATTTTACATAATCATTACCTCCTTTTACTCGAAATTGGGATTTTAAGGATTCTACTTTTGTATCCTTTTTAAGCTTCATTAAATCAAAATCTCTCTTTTTGACATCTGAAGGTTTTATGGATTGATTTTCATCATAGAATAAAATGGATTTATTAGACTGTAATTGAATCCAATCAAGCTCACTACAGGTGTACCTGTCGAGATTCAACTTTTCACATACCACATCAAATGCTCCGAAATAGGCTCCCAAATTAACGCGTCTTCTAAGGCGATGAGATTCATCAACAACTACTATGTCATATTTTTCCTTTACAATTTCTGCAGGTCCGATAACCATATTTGGGTTTAAACCTTTGATATTTTTAAATACTTTTTTCAGCGTATTTCTGAAAGAAGACATTGGCACGACTAATGCCATTTTAGGGTTGGAATATTTGTTTTTTAAATTTTTGATTAGTTCTACAAATTCGGTCTCATCTTCGCCGAATTCTTTGAAATTAAAATCTTCATTATTGGTATTTAGTAATTTGAATAAAAATATCGCTAGTATGGTTTTACCTGTCCCAGCTCCGCCTTCAACAATAAAATTCTTATACTCATCATTCAGCAAGTTATTTAATATGAATAACAAGCCACTTCTTTGCTCAGAAGTTAAAGTTTTGTAAGGAGAGTATTTGAATAAGTCTGAGTTGTCTATGTAATCAATGGAATGTTTTGAAACCCCTTCGGCCCTTAATTTGTCCCAAATCGATTTGAAAATATCCCAATAAACTTCTTTCTTTTGATAATAATTATGATTTGCTAAGCCACCATTTCCATTAATTAATTTATACTGACCATCTCCAGAAATATATTTAATAAGATTAGATTCAATATCAAGAGTTGCAGATTTATTGAATTTTTCACTAGTGATTAAATGAACTGAGGAAAGTTTATTTTTGGCATTACTTTTCAAGTGGCTAGTCATTCGAGCATATGTATCAGTTGTTTCGCCAACATATGCTTCTTTTATTGCCCCATCACTGAGAATATAAACAATTGGCCAAAAATCTTTAGCATAATGAAGATTTTGAAACTCATTAAATAAGTTTGAATTGAAATCATATCGCTTTACTTCAAAAACGTTATTCAAACTCATAACTCTGTATATTTTTTAGCTGTACCTTTTGCTTTATTTACGGGATATTTTTCTCCATTTGTTTTGATTTTTTCTAAAACAATATCCTTAACGTCAAAGCCATATTTTTCAGCTAGTAAAAAGGCAAATGAAAAAATATCAGCAAGTTCTTCTTTTACTTTATCAGAATTTGCATCCTCTGCTTTCTTCCAAAGAAATAATTCTAAAAGTTCAGACGATTCAATGCTTATTGCTAAAGCTAAATCCTTTGGATTATGAAATTGCTCCCAATCTCTTTCATTTCTGAACTTTAAAAGTGCTTGTATAATTTCTTCGCTTTCTTTCATAAAATAGTTAGTATATGCATTGTCAAGGTAATTTTATATTTGCTATTTCAGCAATAAAGGTTTCACAAATTTTACAATGATAAATAATGGCTGTTGAAATAGATTTAATGTGTAGTATTTTTTGAAGATAGAAAATTGAAAGGATAAATAGAAGTTCCTTGTTTAGTTTAAATGCAAGATGAGTCTATGTAAAAAGGAATACTTCAATTTCTCCATTAGCACAAAAGGCAATATAAATCCTCAACCCATCCTATTCATTTTCCCCCCGAAACCCTTACATTTGACAAATTCAATTCCAATGAAAACCTGGCTGTTTATTTTGGGGATTTGTTTGCTAGGCTTGATGCTAGGATTTACTGCTTGGCAAAACAAGGTCAATATAGATTGGCCCTCTTACCATGGAGCGAATGATCGCAACCACTTTTCCCCTTTAAAACAGATAAATCCATCCAATGTACATCGATTAAGTCTGGCTTGGGAATACGATGCAGGTGGAGCAGATACCTCCACAAATAGCACGCAAATGCAGTGCAACCCCATCATCATCAAAGGCATTATGTACGGCGTTTCTGCCAACACCCAAGCTTTTGCGCTTGATGCTAAATCAGGCGTGGAACTTTGGAAAACCCATATTCAAGTTAAAACCAATAGCACCACCAGTCGAGGTGTCAGCTATTGGAGCCAAGGCAAAAAATCACGGATCTTTTTTGGATATGGCCAGTATTTATTTGCCTTGGATGCTAAATCGGGTAAGCCAATTCCTAGTTTTGGTGAAGGGGGTAAAGTGAATTTATTATCAGGAATTCAACGCGAGGGCTCTGATGAATATGTATCTCTCAATACCCCTGTGACTATTTTTAAAAATTTAGTCATCGTAGGGACGCGGGTTTCAGAATCTGCTACGGCACTTTTGGGGGATATCAGAGCTTATGATGTCATTTCTGGAAAATTAGTTTGGACCTTTCATACCATTCCAAGACCCGGTCAATATGGATATACCACTTGGGAGAAATATAATTATCAAAATCTAGGGGGAGCCAACAGCTGGATGGGCATGGCATTGGATGAAAAAAGGGGAATCGTTTACGCCCCCACCGGTTCGGCGGCCTTTGATTTTTACGGAGGAAATAGAAAAGGAGACAATTTATTTGCCAATTGCTTGATTGCCCTCGATGCCACAACAGGCAAAAGGTTATGGCATTATCAGACGGTTCACCATGATATTTGGGATCGAGATATACCTGCGCCTCCCAATTTATTTTCCTTGACCATTCAAGGGCAAAAGAAGGATGTCGTTTCCGTTTTAAGTAAGCAGGGTTTTATGTTTGTCTTTGACCGTGTGACAGGCAAGCCCATTTATCCCATAGTAGAAACTCCTTTTCCTGCCTCCGATATTCCCGGGGAAGTAGCCGCTAAAACGCAACCGATCCCCACTTGGCCAGAGCCATTTACGCGTCAAAGCTTTTTTGAAAAAGATATTAATCCTTGGGCATCCAATTCAGATGAAATCAAAAAGGAATTGGCTTTAGCCAAATCTGGACATGCTTATATTCCCGTGGGTAAAGAAAAAACGATCTTTTTCCCAGGAACCGATGGCGGCGCTCAATGGGGTGGGGCGGCAGTTGACGAGCAGTACGTGATGTACATTCCTGCCAAAGAAAATCCAGTTTACAGTGCTTTAATTCCTAACCCTAAAAGCCTCAAATTAACTAAGGCTGGAAGTATTTATCAACAACAGTGCATGAGCTGTCATGGAGAAAATAGACAAGGAAATGAAGATGGTTCCATTCCTGCTTTGCTCGATCTAGATAAAAAATACACCCTTAAAACCTACCTTCAATTATTGAATCAAGGTAGAGGTAGAATGCCCTCTTTTCAACATATAAGTCTCGAACAAAAGGAGGCAATTTGGGCCTATTTACATGGGGATAATGTGGAAGTAAAAGCCTCTAACCTTTTATCTGTTTCAGATTATTTGATGACGGGCTATAACCGCTGGTTTGATTCCAAAGGTTATCCGGTCAGTCGACCACCTTGGGGCACCTTGACTGCCATGAATATGCATACAGGTAAGAAAATTTGGCAAGTTCCTTTGGGGGAATATCCCGAATTAATGGCTCAAGGAATTCCTAGAACGGGTACTGATAATTATGGGGGTCCGGCGGTAACAGCAGGGGGTTTGGTGTTTATCGCTGCCACTAAAGATGAATATTTCAGGGCTTTCAATCGTAAAACGGGCGAGGAATTATGGAGATATAAATTGCCTGCGGCTGGATATGCTTCTCCTTCGGTTTATTCTGTAGATGGCAAGCAATATGTGGTCATCGCTTGTGGAGGAGGCAAGTTGAAAACCAAGTCGGGCGACCACTACCTCGCTTTTTCACTAAATTAGTTTCATGCAAATTCAAGAAATTCCGATCCAACAAGTTTTAGTGATTCGCCAGGAAGTCATGTGGCCAGATAAAGACCTGGATTTTGTTAAGCTAGCAGGTGATGAAACGGCTATGCACTTGGGCTTAATTGATGAAGGTCAATTGAAATCCGTTATTTCCCTTTTCCAGGAGAATCAATCCCTCCAATTCCGGAAATTTGCCACGCTTGTTTCAGAACAAGGCAAAGGCTATGGGTCCCTTTTATTGAAGCATGTGTTTGAACAATTTAGTCAAGCAGATGTAAAAAAAATTTGGTGCAACGCCCGAGTTTCCAAGGTCCAGTTTTATGAAAAATTTGGCATGAAAATAGTGGGCGAAGCATTCCTGAAAAATGGGATTGAATACGTGAAAATGGAGAGAAGGATGTCCCACATTTCTTCCGAATCCAGTCCCATGTAGGCTATTTTTGACTCAATACTTTGTCCAATAACATAGTGATTTCATGGTTCTCATGGGAATGCCCTAATTTGGATTGTAATTCCTTCAATGAGTTCATCGCTTCATCCGATTTCAAGGCAGCCACTCGTTGAATGGTATATTGTAAAAATTTAGGCATTTTCGCTTTGACACCTAATTGAATAGCACGTTTGACATCCAAAGTTGCCAATGGTTCGGCAGCATACCAAAGCATTAAAGGTAAATTATGATCTGTTTTATCTTCGCTTTTTTGTACCAAGGCATCCAATACATTCCAACGCTGAGCGGGTTCCAAACGTAACAAGGCAGAAACTAAATACAATCTAACCTGTGCCGATTTATCTGTACGTGCCAAGGCCTCAAATTGGCCTAAAATACTAGCTGAGACTTGTTTCTTTTCCGCAACCAATTGAATAGCCCAACTTCGTACATTTTCATCCGGATTCGTTAATAATTGAGCAACATCTTTTTCGGTCAGACCCTGAGTAACATGTAGTGTCCAGAGTGCTCTCAATTTTCTAGTCACATCTGGGTTTTTATCGATGATGTTTTTGAGGGCCTCATGAACTTTCGGATTTGCGCCCCTTTCTTGCAAGATGGTTCTAGCCTGTCTAACATACCATTCATTGGCATGAAGCTGGTAATTCACCAAATCCATGTCAGAGGCTTTATGTAAATCCACTTGTACCCATTTGTCGTTTTCATGCGTGATTTTAAAAATTCTACCCATCGTTTTATCGTGTACATCTGGGTTAGAACTGTGGCATTGGTTTTTATCGTACCAGTCAATGGCAAATACTGAACCGCTTGGATCATATTTAAAATTGAGCCATTGTGACCATGAGTCGTTCATGACAATAAAGTCTTTTTTGTGAGAAGCTGAATAGCCTGAACCTTGCCGGTTTAACTGATCTACATTCAATCTCGAACCATTGATATTGTTCATGAAGATGTTATTTCGGTATTCTTTAGGCCAAGAATTTCCTCCCAAATAAATCATAGCCCCTGCATGAGCATGGCCACCTCCTGCGGAAGCTGATCTAAAATTGCCTGCATGCGGCCCACGATCTCCTACATAGTGGCGGTGATCAGCGATGGTTTTAATATCCTCATAGGTGTAAGGATTAAAATGTTTTCCCGCTTGTCGTTCGTAGCGTGCCCCTTGGATGATGTGGAACATGTGCGGAATCACACAAACCGTTATAAAAGGATGCCCAAACTCATTGAAGTCGATTCCCCAAGGATTACTCGTTCCTTCAGCAAAGACTTCAAACTGATGACTGATGGGATGGTATCTCCAAACACCTGCATTGATTTTGGTTCTTTCTCGATCGCTTGCTCCTGGTTTACCAACATTGGAATGGGTAAAGACCCCATGATTGCCATAGAGCCATCCATCGGGTCCCCAGCGCAAGCTATTTAATACTTCGTGGGTATCTTGTACTCCCCAGCCATCCAATAGTTTTTGGATAGGCCCCGTCGGTTTATCCGTTTGTAAGTCGGTAGGTATAAATAATAAATAGGGAGCTGCACCTAGCCAAACCCCACCCATGCCCACTTCAATGCCACTCACTAAATTCAAGCCTTCCATAAAGACTTTTCGTTTGTCTAAAGTCCCATTGCCATCCGTATCTTCAAAAATCAGGATGCGATCTTTTCCTTGTCCTTCTGGAGCAGGAACGGGATAGGTATGACCTTCCACCACCCACAAACGCCCTCTAGCATCTATGGTGAAACTGATTGGACGAACAATATCAGGCTCGGCGGCGGCTAAGTTAATTTTGAAACCTTTGGGTAAAGTCATTACTTCTGCGGCCTTTAAACCGGAAAGTCCGGCGTTGAGTACAGGATCCAATGGGGGAAGAATGATGATGTCCTTTTGATGTAATTCATTGGGGAAATTTGGCCGATTCGCATGGAATTGAAAGTTGTCAAAATTGATGTGCGCGAATTTGTCATGGGCTACGTAGGGGATAGGAGTGATTCCCGTTTCGTTGTCAATGATGCGGATAAAGATTTCTTGTTGTAAATAGGGTTTTAAGTTCGCCACCACGGGTTGTAAAGTGGCACGACCTTGACCCGTAGAGCGGAAAATGACCTTTTTGCTTTTGGCCAAAACCAATTCTACCCGTGTATCTTGTAATGCGCCCCCTGAAACCAAAAAGCTAGCAAAAGGCTGTGTTACCTTAAATGGTACAGAGCTTAAACTACCTGTCAAAGCATAGTTTTTAGTTCCGCCACTGCTGATGAAATGTGTTCCTTCAGGACTGATTTTCATGCTTTTATCATGAACAGGAGAGGGATCTTGGTTGAAGATAGGATTTGCAAAGGCCTCTCCTTCTGCTTTCCAATCTTCCAAATTTCCTGATTCAAAATGGAAGTTTAAGGGTTTTCCATTTTTGCTAGGCCTTATTCCTTTTACAAGCTCAGCAGTGATAGCTCCTTCCACCACCTCAAATTTTCCCACCATTCCAGCCGCCCGATGACCAGGGATGGAGCAAAAATAGGTGTCATTTGACTGAGCAATAAATACGATGCTCGTACTCGATCCCTTATCTAAAATGGTGGAACTCTTGATCCCTATTTTTTCCATGGAGATGTCGTGAGTCATTTGCTCTCCGTTGACAATAGTAATCCGTACTTTTTTGCCTTTATTGGCTTTTAGGGTAGGGTTTCTTGTTCCATCTTTCGAAAAATACCCTAGCATGGTTGCTTCTAAGGTATAGTCAAAATCGACTTTACTACTATCTTGTTGGATGGCGTTGGAACTTATTGCCCAAATGGGATTTGCCAAAAAAAGACATAAGGTAATACCCCAAAAATAGTTAACAGATTTGTTCATAGGTTTTAAGAGATTGTTTTAAGGTAATTCCTGAATGACGATATCTTTGACAGCAACTAGGGCCTTTCCGCCACCATGGATTTGTATTCCGATTAATCCAGATTGGGGAATAGTCGCATCCATTTCTTGATAATCCACACTCATTTTACCATTGATATATAGTCGAATATGATGATCAATAGCCTTGATCTCATATTCATTCCAATCGTTGAATTTAATCCACGTTAAAACCTCTTGATCATCTGGTTTAACTAAGGTTTTATTTCGCCTTGATTCATCATAAAGACTAGCCCAATAACCTGTGCCAAAATCAGCTTGGTAACCTATCATTTCATAGGCAGGATTGCTCAATCGTTTGCTACGAAATTGAATGCCGGAATTAACAAATCCTTCGTTACCCGTCAGCTTGATTTTCAGTTTAAGAATAAAATTGGAATAAGTGTTTTGCGTGCAAAGAAAGTCATTGTGTGGAACGGTATTGTTTAATGAACCACCGAGAATCATGCCATTTTCAATGCGCCAAGTATGTAGGGTATCTCCTTCCCAGCCACGAAATGTTTTACCATCAAACAAAGAGATGGTTTTGGGGCTTTGAGCAAAACCAATAGGTATGCTAAAGCAAGCTAGTAAGCTTATCCAAATCAATGATTTCATACAGCTGATTGAATCATCAGGCTCCCTGTACTTTTGAAAGGGAGTGCTAGATTCGTTTATTAGGTTTAGGTGAATTTGCCTCTCAATATAAGAGAAAATCAAATAGATAAACCCAATTCAGCACAATATTGTACAATTTTTTATTGAATCTATTTTATTTAGTGGTTTAAAGGATATGGACTACCACTCTACGATATCCTGTTAATGCGGGTGTACCATTGTCTTTTCCTTCGATAATTACATGATACGTTTGACCTTTGACAGCCGTTTGTGGGATATTAACTACAGCTTTATTTCCTGCAACCTGGATATCTGCTGCCCCGCTTCCAGCTTCTTTGTAGGGCCAAGCACTTAAGTTCACCTCATTTTTATCTGGATCTAAAGCAAACAGATTTAATGTTAAACGTTGACCCGCTTTGGCATAAACCTTCATGCCTTCTCTGACGGTAATTTGAGGGGCATGGTTCGCCTTTTGGAAGCTTTTTACACACCAATCTGCTCGCGCAGCAAAGTCTTGTTGGAGTGCAATGAGCCAGCGAGTTTGCGAATAATTAATATCTAATTTGCCTAGTTCAGGATTGAAATCAGCAGCATCATCATTGTCTTCGTATCGATACGGATTATCTTTGGCCGGAGCAAATCGACCGCCCCATCCTCCATAAGATGGATTATTTAAATTGTTTAGACCTACATCCACTAAATGTAAAAATGCGGGAGAGTCTCCCTCTGAAATGAAATCATAAGGGACAAAGCTTCCCCATTGAGCATTTTTCAATTTGTTAGGATCACCATGTATGTGTTCATCATCTCCGACTTGTTTTTGTCCATCTCCGTATGCATAATACATTTTCAAAAGTGGGCCATGGTTCAGTATAATGTTCTTTGACATATATGGACCTTCAAAATAAGGCTGAGCTGCTTTGGGCATGATTCTTTTCCAAGGATAGGCAAAGCTTCCAAATTGATGGGCATTGTAAAATACCCGAATGTTGGGCCAATGTAGACCGATGTACTTTTTATAGGTAGCATCTTGGTCCATGACGGTATAGATGATGGCTTTTTTCGAAATTTTTTCCTGTATGCTTGGCCAATCTTTTTGTTTGGAATAGGCCTCTTCAATGGATTTTAAAGCTCGAGCAATGGTGTTGGTTCCTCCCCAAGCTTGTAAAAAAATGGGTTCAGGGTTATTGTCCACAAGTTTTGCTTTTATCCATTCAGAACCCGGCGTGATTTTTTCCATTTCTCCCTCAAAGTCAATATTGCCTACTTTCACTAGGCTGTTGAGGTAAGCTGGACTTGGGTAGTTTTTGGCATGCTGAGATAGGTTGGGATAAACCTCAGCATAGGCTTTTAATAAATCTTGTATCCATTGTACCCCAGGCCAGCGCAAATCTGTTTTAGCTCCGTACATTTTCTTGGTCATCTCCATTTCAGAAGTAAACAAGGTTCCCTTTCCATCACCCTTATAATGCCACATGGAGCTAGAATATACCAAACCTTCTAGGTGAAATTCATTGGAATATAAAAGCATACGGATGAATGTATCCACATCATCAATTTCACCATCGGTGGTGACAATGGTTCTAGGTAAATGTTCTTTAGCTAACAGGGGTGTGAATAATCCCAAGCAGAGAAGGAAAAAGAAAATTTTTCTCATGGGTAGAAATGAATTAATTCAAATGGTTTTGTGGGCCTAATTTGGCTTCAATATTGGGGTATTATAACAAATTTGATAGACAAATTAGGGTTAATTTTCCGATTAATCAATGTTTTGATTCAAGGTAGTGCATTTTTAATAAGTCAGCACCAAAGTCATTTCCTTTTTCCCTCAAGATGGCATGGATGTGATTTCCATCATTTTGAAAGCCTACATTGTCATATTCAATGAGAAAATCGGGTCCATTGATGATGTAATAATGTGACTTATTATTTTCTAAACTTCCGACCCAAGCAAAATAGATTTTATCCATGCCCGTAGCCGCAATTTTATCCATCATTTGATGCGATTTTTCATGTTCAAAATTATGGATGTATTCTTGAATCAAGATTTTTAACATGGCCTTTTGAGCATCTGTAAATTCTTTCACTGCAATCCCATAATAGGAGTCGATTCGCTGTTGACTATTGGGAGAAGTGATGATATCTTTTGGAACAGCCTGCTGTAAAATGGCTTTTGATTTTTGAGCATCTGAAAGCATATTGACCAACATAAATCCATAGTCTTCTTCTTTACTTAAAACCCTTAGCCCAGCATATTTAGAAGATTTAACTTCAGAAGGATCTGTTCCAATGAAATAAGGCGACATGCTTATTTTTTTGCCATCAGAGGTTAAACTTAGGGCCATGTGATGCCCTCCAAAATTCATTCCCCAAGGAGCATCACCAGGTTTACCAAAAATGGAGATATAATAATTACCATGTGCCCAATTCAGCTTTTGCATTTGGGTCAAAAATTCCTTTTTGATTTCCCCTTTGTCGTAGGCCTCTTGATATAAAGTATTCAGAATATCATCCAGCTGCATGATGCTAGTGGTTTTTAAGTAGCCTTGAGAGCTTAATAATGAACTTAAAACCCGATGAAAGGCTAGTCTACTTTTGTCTGACAGAGAACCATATTGTATGCCGGGTCTTGGAACTAAACCTACGGGAAGATTAGTCCATTTTTTTCGAACACTATCTTGAAAGGAATAGCTTACCTTTTTCAGTTCATCTTGATTTAGGCTTGCTAAAAACGAGTTAACGGCCTGGTGAATGCGCATGCTATTTTGCGAAAATAGGCTCATAGGTAAAATCAGCGCAATAAATAGGTAAATGGATCTAGTTTTCATGGTAAGGAATTTTGTTAAAAGTATTCATTTTAATGAATATACAAATGCTCGGGTACTCATTTTAGCATGCTATTTTATTCTATATTTGAGATGCACGTGTACTAATTCTATGGAAATGTTGACCGAAGATTTATTAAAACTATTTGTTCGAGATTTAAATCGCTTAAAAAGGGAAATTTCGCAGTACCAAGATGAAGCTAATTTATGGAAAGTAGATGGGTCTATATCTAATTCCGCCGGTAATTTATGTTTGCACCTAATCGGAAATTTGCAAACCTATTTTGGGTCGGTTTATGGCAATACAGGTTATGTTAGAAATCGAGACAAGGAATTTTCGGATAAGGCTGTGCCGCGAGTGCAATTGATGGACATGATTGCACAAACCGAGTTGATGATGCAACAGGTTTTACCCAAGATAAGTCAAGAACAACTGGAGGAAGATTATCCCATGGAAGTCTTTGACCATTCGATGAAATCAGCGTATTATTTTGTTCATCTGGCGGTTCATTTGGGTTACCATCTAGGTCAGATAAATTATCACCGTCGACTGTTGGATAACTAATGAGTCAAATTCGCATTACACATTTTGAACCTGAGCATAGAGATGCTATTCGGAATTTAAATTTTGAATGGCTGGAAAAGTATTTCCATGTAGAGGAGATTGATCAGCAGGTTTTATCCAATCCCGAGGAGGTAATTTTAGCTCCAGGTGGACAAATTTTCTATGCTTGGTATGGTGACCAAATTGTAGGAACAGTTTCCTTGATGAAGATTCAAGACCAGGTATTTGAGTTGACCAAAATGGCAGTCAATGAAGCATTTCAAGGATTAGGAATAGGTAAATTGCTAATGGAACATTGCTTGGATTATGCTAAAGAACAAGGGATAAAACAGATCATTATTTATTCCAATCGTCGATTAGAAAGAGCTGTGGAAATGTACCGTCGATTTGGATTTGTTGAAATAGACTTAGGCCCTGTGTTGTACACCCGAGCGGACATAAAAATGAGCTTGGATATAAGTTAGTTGGTATTTTTCAATTTGAGATATTAAAAATAAGAGGATGAATTTTTTGGTAGGATATTTATATTATTTTCGAAAAACTAATTAAATCCGAATAAATGAGCATTTTAAAAGTAACAACCGAGTCAATTAGAAGGGCGAATAGTAAAGGTATGGATTTTAATAAAATGCATCATTACAAGGGCATTATCGTAGTAAAAACGAATTTAAATGGAATTATAAGAGTTCGTGAAATATCTAGAGAAATGATCAATGAAGCTTACGAAAAATCTTTAAGGCATTATGCAGAGGAACTATAATTTCATTTACTCTAAACTGGTAGAAAAAGACTCTGACTTAATTGGACACGTTGCCTATTCATTATACAAAAAAAGTAAAATTTAATATATCGAAAAACAAGTTTTACTTGGGAAAACTCCAACCGATTCTGAGCTTATCCCTTTTAATGAAATCTCGTCTTCTGAAAGTTCTATAGAAAGGTATAAACTAAAAGCTACATTTATAATTCAAGGCTTTATTGAAAATATGCTAGATGAGGAATTGGAGAGTTATAAAGAACAGGTAGTCAATAATCAGGTTGATATTCTCCATAAGGTTATTAAGCCATTGGTTACCCCTACTTGGAAGAATGTATTAATGGGAGTAGTTGGTTCATTTGTATTCGCATTAATCTCTGTTTCATTCTACTTTATCATTTCTTATGGAAATTATTCTATCAAAATCAAGGTCGAACAGCCAACAGAAACTGTTAGAAAATCTTAGAACTAGTAGCGTATTATATTAAGTTTTCTCCAAAGCTATTCGCAAACTAATCAGAGTCAATAAAAAGGTGATGGGCGTGAAAATAATTCGTTCAGTCACATTCAGTGCTTGCGTATTTCCTAAGGTATTCAAGAAGAATAGAAGCGGTATCAGCCATACCAAATAATCCGCGATCTTGTAGAATTTGGGAAGTATCCATCGAGCCTTCATGGAAACAATGACAGCCATGAAGGCTAATAATAACAAGGAAATGCTTTCCATTTGGATGAGTTCAATTCGACTTTGTAAGCGGCCACCCCAAACAATATCAGCAGGCACAATTCCCAGTAGGACCAGTAGATGGAACAGCATGGCTAGAGTAGCGAATCCTAAGAAAATGCTCAAGGCAAGCTTAAAGGGAATCCATTTTTTCATGCTTTAGGCTGTTCGACTATTTGATTTTTTGCGCATTCACCCCCTTAAAACTTAGTTTTACCGGAAGTATATCCCCTTTATCATCAAAATACATGGGTTCGATACAAGTAACCCGATGGTTTCTATCCGTCTCGTCTAATGGTCTTCGGTGGTAGACAATGTACCATTGGTCAGTATTTGGGATTTGTATCACAGAATGGTGTCCAGCTCCAGTGGCCACTTGGGGATCCTGTTTGAGAATTTTATCTTTTCTTTCGAATGGACCAAATGGACTATCTGCCACGGCATAGGCAACGGAATAGTTAGGGCCAGTCCAGCCCCCTTCGCTCCACATAAAATAGTATTTATTGTTTCGTATGAACATGAAAGGGCCTTCCACATAGCCATTGGGGGTGATTTCCTTAAACATTTTTCCATCTTCAAAAGGGACGATGGATTTGAAATCCGGACTTAATCGGGCTATGTTACAATGCTTCCAACCTCCATAAATGATGTAGTATTGACCATCTTTATCCTTAAATACAAATTGATCGATGGGCTGTGCGCCGTTTTGAAATTGACCTATTAATGGCTTCCCAATTAAATCCTTGAAAGGTCCTTGGGGTTTTTCAGAAACCGCTACGCCGATACCTCCCATTTCCTGATTACTCTGAATGTCATTGGCACCAAAGAACAAATAATATTTTTTGTCTTTTTGAACTATCGCAGGTGCCCACATGGCTTTTTTGGCCCATTTGATGGCAGAGGTATCCACTATGCTAGCATGTTTTTTCCAATGAACGAGGTCCTTGGAAGAAAAGGCATCGAAGAAGACTTGCTTTTGATACACATCCGAATAAGTCGGGTAAATCCAGTATTGCTTATCAAAAATGATGGCTTCCGGGTCGGCATACCATCCTGGGAATAGGGGATTTCCCGAGGTTTTTTGTTGAGCACTTAGTGAGTGAGCGAGAATTAAAAAAAAGGAATAGTATATTAATTTCATAGAGTTTTTAATAACTTGTCTTATCAAAGTTAAAATACTCTTTTAATTTACCTAAACTTATTCCATTTCTATGTCAAACAACAAAACCACATTTAGCTTAACAGAAGACTGGACTGTCGTGGTCTTTGGATTCTTAATTATTGCCCTAGCCCTCTTTGGAATTAAAATACCAAGCCCCGTTTTTGCATGGGAAAACGCAGCCGAATTAGGAGAAAAAGTAATAAACGGTACGAATTTATTCAATCTAGGAAAATTGTTTTTATGGGTATATGCCATTGCAATTTTAGCCACCAAAACTTTGGGTAAAGATGTAGCGGCCACCATCAAAGGATTTCCAATTGTTTTTATTTTAACCACCTTGGCTCTTATATTGGCAGGTAATTCCTTCCTTAAAAATTGGAATTTAGAAGCAGTTATTTTCAGCTTATCCATTGGCTTAATCATCAGTAATTTTTCCAATATTCCAGATTGGTTAAGGGAATCATTATCCACCGAATTATTTGTGAAAATAGGATTGGTATTATTAGGTACCAGTATCATTTTTGGGGATATTTTAAAAGCCGGATCTTTAGGTCTTGTTCAAGCGCTACTAGTGGTTGTTTCCGTCTGGTATTTTGCTTTCTGGGTTTCCAAAAAATTGGGAATCGACGAGGAAATGGCTATCATGATTTCAAGTGCCGTTTCCATTTGTGGCGTTTCGGCAGCCATAGCTACGGCAGGGGCCATCAAAGGGGACTCAAAAAAACTTTCTTATGTCATTTCCATAGTATTGATTACAGCTATTCCGATGATCATTTTTATGCCCATCATTGCTAAAGCTTTGGGTTTATCAGAAGCAGTAACCGGAGCTTGGTTAGGTGGTACCATCGATACCACTGGGGCCGTAATTGCCTCGGGTTCTTTGATTGGAGAGGAAGCATTAAAAATTAGTACCATTGTCAAATTTTCTCAAAATGTCTTATTAGGTTTAGCGGCTTTTGGGATTTCGATTTATTGGACATATACCAACAATCAGTCGGATGTGGCCAAAGAATCAAAACCTACCTTGGGTATCATTTGGGAGCGTTTCCCCAAATTTGTTATTGGTTTTGTGGCGGCTTCCCTCTTATTTTCATTTGTCATTTCTGGAGATGTTATTTCTGAAGTGAAAGGTGGTTTAAAATCCCTTCAAGGTCTTTGGTTTGCATTAGCTTTTACCAGCATTGGATTGGAAACTAAGTTCGCCGATTTATTTAGCAGCGAAGGCAAAAAACCTTTGTATGCCTTCCTTATAGCTCAAGGTTTTAATGTGCTAGTTACCCTGGTAATCGCTTATTTCTTGTTTAAATAAAAAGGGCCATTTTCTTATGGATGATATCGAATGAAAACTTTTGTTTATATCTGTACTTTTTGGGCTATTTGTTTGTCTGCTTCAGCGCAGTCAAGTAAATCTGCTGATTTACATCGGCAAATAGCCCATTTAGATAGTGTGATGTTTCAAGCCTATAATGAGCGAAATATGCCCGCTTTTAAACAATTCTTTACATCAGATTTAGAATGGTTTCAAGATAATGGTGGCTTACTTCATTATGATACAGTTATTGCTAATTTTCAACAGATATTTAATCGCGAATATGTATTAACTCGGAAATTAGTACCCGGAACTTTGGAGGTTCACCCGATTAAAGACTACGGAGCTATTCATATAGGTCGACATACTTTTTCCCATGTGGAAAATGGGAAATTGGAAGTAGGCGAATTTAAGTTTTTGATGATATGGAGAATGGACAATGGAAATTGGAAAATATCACGAGTAGTTAGTTACGATCATTAATGGAATCAATTTAAATATTACACTTGAAGCTCAATCTTTGGCTATTTTGAAAATGCTAAGATTACTTGTATCTATGTAGTAATTCCGAATGGAAATGCATTCATTTTTATCATTGTACAGAAACATTTTTGCTATGAAACAATTCTCCACCCGACTTCTATTCTCGACCATTTTATTAAGTATATTCTTACTACATGGGGGAGAAACAAAAGCTATAAAGCCTGCTGCCAAGACTAAAGTCATTCGAACCTTGATAGTTGACGGTCAAAATAACCATGATCAATGGCCGAAAATTACCTTTATGATGAAGGATTTTTTAGAGCAATCAGGAAAATTCAAAGTGGATGTGCAACGATCTCATTTCACTTGGAATGCGGCAGATTTGATTCCTAAATACATGTTGCCAGGCCTTGAGAATACAGTATCTCTGCCAAAGCCTAAGGCTGATTCAAGTTTCCATCCTAAATTCTCTGACTATGATTTAGTGATTTGTAATTTTGGATGGAATGCTGCTCCTTGGCCTGCTGAAACCCAATTGGACTTTGAAAAATTCATGAAAAAAGGAGGAGGTTTAGTGGTTATTCATGCTGCCGATAATTCCTTTCCACAATGGCCAGCCTATAATGAAATGATTGGTCTTGGGGGTTGGGGAGACCGTACCGAAAAAGATGGTCCCTATGTTTATTATGACATGGATGGAAAATTAGTCAAAGATACCCAGGCCGGTCGCGCTGGTTCGCATGGACCTCAAAAGGAATATCAAATTACGATTCGTAACTCAAATCATCCCATCACCAAGGGCATGCCGCTCACTTGGATGCATAGCCAAGATGAAATGTATGACCGTTTACGTGGACCAGCTGTCAATATGGAAATCTTAGGAACTGCTTTTTCAGCTAAAGAAAATAAGGGAAGCGGTCGACATGAACCTATGCTCATAGTCACCCAATATGGAAAAGGAAGAGTATTTCACACACCCATGGGCCATGCAGATTATTCTGTTTCCTGTGTAGGTTTTATTACCACTTTGTTACGAGGTGCGCAATGGGCAGCAACAGGAAAAGTTGATATCCCAATTCCTTCGGATTTTCCCAAGGCTGACGTTTCTTCAAAGAGGGAATATACGAAATAGCTAGCGTATGAAAAGAGGCTTATTCTTGGCTGTATTTTTGTGTTTATTACATCAACTGGCCCTTTCTCAAGAGCGGATACCCTTATATCAAGGGAAAGCACCTGGTTCTGAATCATGGACTTGGACAGAAGCAGAAAGCAGCTCGAATGGCTTTAAAACGAGGTTAGTCTACAATGTGGTAGAACCTAGCATTACGGCTTTTTTTCCAGAGAAATCGAAAGCAAATGGGACATCGATTATCGTAGCACCCGGTGGAGCTTTTCATATATTATCCATCGATAGCGAAGGTATCGAAGTGGCCAAATGGTTGAATCAAAGGGGGATTACTGCTTTTGTATTAAAATATCGACTAGTTCATACGCTTACGAATGACCCAGTGAAAGAATTAAGTGCGAAGATGCAGGATTTTAATCAATTGGATAAAATTAATGCTCCAGTCGTGGAATTGGCCACAAAGGATGGAATAAAAGCGATGGAGTATGTTCGCCAGCATGCTCAGACCATGGGTTTGAATCCCCAGAAAATAGGCTTTATGGGTTTTTCTGCAGGTGGAACTTTAACCATGTCTGTTTTACAAACAGCTTCAGATGCCAATCGCCCAAATTTTATTGCGCCAATATACCTGTACAAAAAAGCCGTTTTGGGAAGTCAAATACCCAAGAATCGTACGCCTATTTTTATAGCAGCAGCCAGCGATGATAATTTGGGCTTAGCTGCTCATTCAGTGCAATTATATACGGAATGGTTGAATGCCAAACAACCAGCAGAATTGCATATGTATACCCAGGGTGGGCATGGTTTTGGCATGCGACAAATGAATACGCCCTCTGATCATTGGACAGAAGATTTTGAGCATTGGTTGCGCTTTCACCAATACCTCCCTTAGGCCTTTTTTAAGGAAGATTTTCGAATGATTAATTGGCCCTGTACTAAGACATCCGCTTGTCGAGTGGAATCCTTTCGAGAAATGACATCAAACAATAAACCAGCGGCGATTTCCCCTACTTTTTGAGGAAATAAATGGAAAACTGTCAGGGGAGGGTCCACTATTTCCGCTAAATATTCATCTCCAAACCCAACGATGCCCAATTGTTTGGGGATAGCTATTCCCAGCTCTTTGGCATATTGAATAATTTCTACTGCATTTAAATAATGTATGGCAAAAATCGCATCGGGTGGTTCAGGTAATTGTAGCCACTTATCCAAACTAGCTAGTGCAAATTCTTTGCTGAAATCACCATGCACCATGTAGTCCTTTTGTATGACTAAACCATATTTCTCTAGTGCATGTAAATAGCCCTCTTTCCTTTTTTGACTAATCAGTAATTCAGGTGGTCCAGCTAAAATGGCGATGCGTTGATAGCCTTGTTGAATTAAATGCTCTACTAACTGAAATGCTCCTTCAAAATCTTCTTGCCGGATTTTGGGAGTATCTACCTCCGTACAAATTCGGTCAAAGTGGACCATGGGTAATCCTTTTTCAAATAGATTTTTAATTTGGTTGAAACGCGTTGTTTCTTTTGAATGAGAAATTAAAAGACCATCCACATGGCTAGCTAATAGCCCCTGAATATTGCTTATTTCGGCTTCATATGATTCATTCGATTGACAGATCATGACCCGATAGCCTCGTTCATTGGCGACCTCTTGAATACCTGATAATACCCCTGCAAAAAATGGTCTTTTTATATTTGGGATTACCACGCCTATGGTTTTAGTTTCCCCTCTTTGGAAGCCTTTGGCGAACAAATTGGGATTATAATCTAGTTCCAAGGCTAATTTTTGAATTGCTTCTCGGGTTTTAGGACTAATATCTGGTTTGTTATTTAATGCCCTTGATACCGTTGCAATCGAGACACCCATGATGTTGGCAATGTCTTTAATGGTGGTATGAATCTGTTTTTGGGGAATAGGCTTTGCCGATTGCTCTTGGGTAAAATGTACCTGTCATGATTTACATTGGTAACGAACTTTTCCGCGGATCATTCCAGCTCGAATGACAAAATGATTGGTGGAGCATTTAGGACAGATTTCCAATATTTGTTCTTTGTTTTAATTAAGTATTCAATTTACCTGAAATTACAAACCTATCGGTATCGTTTACGGAGACGCATTTCCATATAAAAAGCCTATATTAGGCTTAAATTAGGACATTTTGCTGATAAAAGCATATGTGTATTTGAAAAAATATATGCCATTACCATCAGTATAAAGTTGCTATTTTTGGCTTTTCACAGCAAAAACCTCTTTACCTCATGCAACATACCATGCGATGGTTTGGGCCTCATGACCCAGTCTCTTTAATGGATATTAGACAAGCTGGCTGCACCGGTGTGGTTACTGCTTTACATCAAATCCCAGTAGGAGAGGTTTGGTCAAAAGAAGCTATTCAGGAGAGAATAGATATCATAGAAAATGGTAATGAACAGTGGACGCCCTTGCATTGGTCCGTGGTGGAAAGTTTACCTGTACATGAGGCGATAAAAAAGGCCCTTCCTGAACGAGAGCAGTACATTAAAAACTATCAAGTATCATTGTCGAACCTAGCCGCCAAGGGCATTAAAACGGTTTGTTATAATTTTATGCCGGTCTTGGATTGGTCTAGAACCAAGCTTGATTTTGAGATGCCAGATGGGGCAAGGGCGCTTCGGTTTGTTTTGACGGATTTTGCTATTTTTGATTTGTTTATTCTAAAAAGACCTGCAGCTAAATCAGACTATACTTTGGCAGTTCAAGAGGCCGCAAAATCGAAGTTTGAAAGCATGACTCTTGCCGAAAAGGAAGAGCTGCAAAATACCGTTTTATTGGGTTTACCAGGTTCCGAGGAGGCTTTTCATTTAGAGAATTTTCAAAGTTTATTAGATGCATACCAGGCCATTGGTCCAGATGAATTGCGTAAAAACTTGCATTATTTTATTCAACAAGTAGCGCCTTACGCACAAGAATTAGGAGTTAATTTGTGCATTCATCCAGACGACCCTCCTTTCCCCTTATTGGGATTACCTCGGGTAGTTAGTACGGAGGCTGACTTAGCCGCATTGATGGATGCATCTCCCGTGCGCGCCAATGGAATTACTTTTTGTACGGGTTCATTAGGCGTTAGGCCTGATAATAATTTGCCAGCTATGATTCGTCGATTTGCGAATCGAATACATTTTTTACATCTCAGAACGACGAAAAGAGAACAAGAAGAGCCTTTGATTTTTCATGAAGCGCCACATTTGGCAGGAGATGTTCCTATGTTCGAAGTGATTCGTGCGATACACGAGGAGGAAGTTAAACGAGGAGGTGAGCAAATTCCTATGCGTCCGGACCATGGGCACCAAATGTTAGATGATTTACAAAAAAAGACTTATCCTGGATATTCGGCCATAGGTCGATTACGGGGTTTGGCAGAAATAAGGGGAATGGAATTGGCCATATCCCGCATGAAATAAAGCATAAATACAATATGGAAAACAAATTTTCATTGGCGGGTAAAGTAGCCTTAATTACAGGCGGAGGAACAGGTATCGGATTTGATATCGCTAAGTGTATGCTGGCTAGTGGGGCCAATGTTATCATTACAGGAAGAAGAGAAGCCGTACTTCAAGAGGCAGTCAATGATTTAGGTGCTGGTGCCTTCTATTTTGTTCATGATATGGCGGATGTCAATGCCACACCCTCTTTGGTTGCTGATATCATACAATCGTATGGAAAAATTGATATTCTTGTCAACAATGCAGGTATCAATATGAAGCGTCCGGCAGTGGAGGTATCTAATGATGATTTTACCCAAATTATTCAAGTTAATTTGAATGCTGTTTTTGTATTAAGTAGAGAAGTAGGAAAGCATATGTTGGAAAGAAAATCAGGATCCATCATCATGATTTCATCCATGGCAGCATATTATGGAATCGATCGAGTAGCGGCTTATGCTTCATCCAAATCTGGTGTATATGGTTTGGTTCGTGTGTTGGCTTCTGAGTGGTCAGGGAACGGGGTACGTGTAAATGCCATTGCACCTGGCTTTATCGAAACGGCTATGAGTAAAACAGCCATGAATTCAGATCCAGATCGTAAACATAAAGCCATGGATAGAACACCCATGGGCTATTTTGGTAAGCCAGAAGATGTGGCTTGGACAGCCGTATTTTTAGCCTCAGATGCAGCTGGATATATTACAGGCGTTTCAATTCCCGTAGATGGGGGTAACTCAATAGGATTCTGATGAAAGAAAAAGTAGGAAATTTTCGCTGGGTTGTTGTGGCTTTATTGTTTTTCGCTACGACCATCAATTACTTGGATCGACAAGTAATAGGATTATTAAAGCCAACCTTAGAAAAGGAGCTGAATTGGTCGGAAACGGATTACAGCTTCATTGTGATGTGTTTTACGGCCTCTTATGCTATCGGTTTATTGATTTTTGGAAAAATCATTGACCAGATTGGCTCTAAATTAGGCTATACCATTTCCATCATCATCTGGTCCATAGCTGCCATGTTTCATGCTTTAGCAAAAACTTCATTTGGTTTTGGGGCTGCCAGAGCCGTATTAGGATTGGGTGAAGCAGGGAATTTTCCAGCTGCGATTAAATCGGTTGCTGAATGGTTTCCCAAAAAAGAGCGGGCTTTTGCCACCGGTATATTTAATTCGGGAGCCAATATTGGTGCCATGGTAGCACCCATTATGGTACCTTGGCTTTTGGGAGCTTATGGCTGGCAAGAGGCATTTTTAATCACTGGTGCTATCGGGTTTATTTGGCTTATTTTTTGGTGGATTTTTTATGAAATACCGAGTAAGAAACAGGGACTTAGTCAGGCAGATTTAGACTATATTCAAGAAGATGATCATTTGGATAATACGCCCATTGCTTGGAAAAAATTGTTTACCATTCCTCAAACTTGGGTGTTTATAGTAGGTAAATTTTTTACGGATCCCATTTGGTGGTTTTTCCTTTTCTGGTTGCCATCGTATTTTTCATCTACCTTTTCTTTAGATCTTAAGAAACCTAGTATTCATTTAGCCGTACTTTTTACTTGTACCTCTATTGGTAGTATTGGTGGAGGTTATATTCCTGGCTGGTTAATGCGCAAAGGATGGCCAGTCTATAAAGCAAGAAAAACAGCCATGTTGTTTTTTGCCTTATTGGCATTGCCTATCATTTCGGCACGCTGGGCAACGGATATTTGGCAAGCGGTCATACTAATCAGTATAGCTGCCTCTGCGCATCAGGCTTGGTCGGCCAATATTTTTACTTCCGTTTCAGATATGTTTCCTAAAAATGCCATTAGTTCTGTGGTCGGAATCGGCGGCTTGGCAGGATCTCTAGGAGGGGTGATATTTCCTTACTTCATTGGTATCATATTAGATTCATATAAATCAAGTAATAACTTGTCAGGAGGATATAATTTAATTTTCCTTATCTGCGGTTCAGCTTATTTGTTTGCTTGGCTACTGATACATTTGATTTCACCCAAAATGAAAGCCGTGAATCCTGGAGGAACTAGGTAAAGACAATCATATGTTTTTTTAGATTTTATGTAAGTTTAGTTTTTTAAAATCTATCTTTTTGGGTGCTTGGTTTACAAAAATAGCCGACTGAATATCAGTCGACTATTAAAAATTACCCCTTAATTATTTCTAAATTGGCGGATTGAATAAATCTTTATAGCGCGCCATCTTGGCTGGCTCTTTTGACGGCGTATTGCCCAATGATTTTTCCATGTTTTAAGCCCATCGTACAATCAACTCTCCAATGGATTAATCCATAAACTCTCGAATCAGAAGCTTGCTGGGCATAGGAATTAAATGTGCTGGCTTTTTGCGGGAAAAAGGCGGATAATACCTCTGCTCCAGCAGCTGAAAATGTAGAGTGCCCCGAGGTGTAACTGGGGAAATTGGGTAAACCAACGGAAGTTTTAACTCCGTATTGCTGGGGTCTTGGTGTATAATAATAAAATTTTGTGTCCCAACAACCTATTCCAGCATCCATCTCTGCTGTTCCCAAATAGGCTAGCATTCTAGCCATCCGAACCTCACTATATTTGGCGTCAAAACCAGCGTTGGCCCCATAGCGATGCCAATGTCCCGGAGGGGTATAGGTACCTGGCCCATCTGCCCAGAAGTTCGCAATAGCGGCCTGTTCACGAGTTTGATTTTTTTCAATAGCCAGTAATTCATCCCAATCTTTTTTAAATTCGGCTGAGCCCTCTACGTAAGGCATGCTAGGACGGATAGCTTCTAAAGTCGCTCGATCAAAATTCCATGTTTTTACATTTCCAAAGGTAGGAAGCATAGGGGGCCTAGCAGGGCTTTCTTGGCTAGTCCATACCTTCGAGATACCCATTGACTTGGCTCCTGCCATCATATCGGCTGTTGCCGCTTGATTGTTTGCTGCTCCCATACCATCAGCCTTTGCTCTTTGCATAACTTTAGCTGCAACAGCCCCACCTAAGCTTACTCCCGCCTGAATGTCTGAGCCTACGTTCATTCCCGCCCAAAGTCTCGCATTTTTACATTCCTCTAACTTGGATTTCAAAAATGGTCCTTCACCTGGAAACATAGCTAATAATATGACATAGCTAGCTTGTCCTACTACGGCATCCTCTGAGGGATAGCTTGGTAAATTACTTACAGGCAATAATGCCTTAATGCCCTTATCCACGACACTTGGTGCGGGACGATTATACTGGTATTTATATTTCCAAGTACTAACTAAAGCATCAAATTGGGCAACGCTCAAATATGCTAAAGCTCTAGATGCATAAGGAGGATTAGCAAATGGAAATTTGGGGTCTGCCAATGGATTATTTGGATCTGGCACAGGATATTTGCCTTCCGAATTGGCAGCCGGAGCATTATTGTAACGAGCAGCTAATTCACGCGCAATTTCATTCCACCGGTAAACAGCCCCTGCACCCCAATAAGAAATAATTTGTCTTTGTTCATTCGTTAAATTAGGTGCGACCGTATTTTTAAGCGAGTCAATTTCTTTTAGGTAAGAGGGGTCATTGATTGCCGCCGGTGCCGACAAGCTTACTTCTGTGGGGGAACTTAATACAAAGGTCTTCCAATTACCAGCATTTTCGTCCATGTTACTGGGTATATAGGGACTAAGCGTAGCCTCTGATACTGAATTTTCACAGGAAAGAAGCATGCCAAAACACAGTAGGTAGATAAAATAGTATATCGTTTTTTTCATGATTTTTAAAAGATTATTTAACCTTAAATAGGTAGAGTAAACCTATGGTTACTTGGGTACTTTGTCCTGCATTTTGTCCATCTATGACATAGGAAACTCGGGCACTTAGTCCTAAAGATTTGGGTTGATATTTGGCATAGGCTCCTACAGCCGTCATCGTCATGTCGTTGGTTAGAAATGGCATAGAATTCCGACGAATATCATCACCACCAGCACAAGAAAAATGCTCTGCAAATACTTCCAATTGGTTTTCCTTCTTTAGATAGCCCATTCTAAAAGCAGCATCAAAGGCATCCGGAACAGGCACCCTGTTCGTATAGTATAGTCTTTCTCCATTCAAATACGAATCCCGATCCACTTGAACTTGACTTCTAAAAATGTAGGAAGCCGTGGTACTTAGGTATAAGTTGGAGGGTAAATTATAGTTGAGAATGCCCCGAGCACTAAGTGTTTTTGCCCCAAGTCCTATCGACATTGGCATGAATTCTGTGACGTAATTACTCATGGGGGTACTTACTCCCAGCGTAGCATGTCCATGCAATTGCTTGTAGTTAAATACTTTGGCCTTGAGCCATAGACTTACATCTTGAAAGCCTTGCTGGCCCATTAAATTGCCTTGACTTGCCTGTGTTTTGACATATGGTACCATCACCAAAGCATTAATTTTCTTCGTGATACCATAAGCAATCATGGCTCCAAGTGACTCTGTACTTAGTTTCCCTATATTGGGATTATCCCTTTTTAAGGAGTTTTCCCAATAGTTTGTCCACGAAGAATTTCCGTACATGAGCGCTCCACAGGCAATATTTTTATTCATGTAAATTTGATCATGCGGCAATTGTGCCGTGATCGTATTCATACTCCAAATAGAGATGAATACACACAGTAAAGTATGTTTCATTTTGCTTAATTAAATTGAAATAGAACAAACAGAGAAGAAGGGATTTCTTCCATGCTAATTTTTCCAGAAATAATTAAGCTGGCTGGGGAGGAGAAAATAAGGCATCCTGGAAAGTGGATGTCTTTAATGTAGTATGATGATAAGGAGTACGATGAACTGGCCATTCTAAAATATAAAATACCCAAGCACTTTGGGATTGGCAGTACTCCTTAACAAGGGTTTGAATTAATTTACTTTTTGTTGGGGCTTTTTCAGGTTGGTCGCTTAAATGCTCACTGACCAAATCAGCCAATTCAGTAAATTGATCTCGCGCATTTTTATCGTTCGCTATGCGGGTGTATAAGGTGTCATTTTCTATCTTTTGATCCAACATCTGATAGAAATCATCACCTTGCTGAAGGGAACCACTTACCTCCTGAGGAATTTCTCGATTGCTAGGATAGGGTAAAGAAATGGGGATTTTAACCACATATGAATCGCTTTCTTCTTCACTTAGGGCAAATTCACTGTCGGAATTGGCTATATACCGCAACGCAAATCCTCCAGCTTGATAGAGAAGGATAAACATGAGCAATATGGAGGCCAGTCTTTTCATCAATGCGCAAAACTAAGATAAACTAGAATAATTCCAATTAATAATAAGGTTTTTGTGCTAAATGGTAGGAATTGTGCCTATTATTCATGTAAATCAATAAAAATGTCCCCCAATTTTTTTTATTTCAAAGTTTAATCGTAATATTACGATTGATATGGGAGCAAGTAAGATTATAAATTATACCGAAGAGCAGATTTTAGTAGCAAAATATGCCAAAGCACTGTCGCATCCGGCCCGTATGGCGATCATGCAGCTTTTATTAAGCAAGCAGTCCTGTATTTGTGGAGATATTGTGGACGAGTTACCTATTTCGCAGTCGACCGTTTCCCAACATTTAAAAGAATTGAAAGAAGCAGGTTTAGTGAGGGGGCAAATTGATGGTGTTTCTATTTGCTATTGCATTAATGAAACAGAGTGGAATAAACTAAGGGATTTACTGGGTCATTTTTTTGAAAAAAGGCATGTAAAGACGAGTACTTGTTGCTAAATTTTTTTGTTTAAATCCATCGTAAAATTGCGATAAATAAAAATGAATATATCATGAAAACAGAGCAAGAATTAAAAGAAATTGTGAAGCAAAAATATGGTGAAATAGCCATGCAGGGGAAAGAAGAAAATATGGCTTCCTGCTGTGGAGCGGGGGGCTGTTCTACTGAGGTGTATAATATCATGTCAGAAGATTACTCCACCTTAGAAGGATATAATGCCGATGCCGATTTAGGATTAGGCTGTGGTTTACCGACACAATTTGCC
The DNA here is from genome assembly GCF_054558475.1 of Aquirufa sp. Wall-65K1. NCBI lineage: Bacteria > Pseudomonadati > Bacteroidota > Cytophagia > Cytophagales > Flectobacillaceae > Aquirufa > Aquirufa sp. Wall-65K1. The sequence goes on from NZ_JBPXKD010000003.1 coordinate 138,075, forward strand.
CAAATAAAAGCTGGGGATGTGGTTGTGGATTTAGGTAGTGGAGCAGGAAATGATTGTTTCATAGCCCGTCATGAGGTAGGAGAAACTGGAAAAGTTATCGGGATTGATTTCACACCCCAAATGATTGAAAGGGCGCGATTGAATGCCGAGATTCGTGGGTTTAATAATGTGGAATTTCGCCAAGGAGATATTGAGCATATGCCTATTTCTGCTAATGTAGCGGATGTTATTGTGAGTAATTGTGTCTTAAATTTGGTACCAAATAAAGCAGGCGTATTTCAAGATATCTACCGGGTATTAAAACCTGGTGGTCACTTTAGTATTTCTGACGTGGTGCTTGTAGGGGAATTGCCTTCAGGTTTACAAAAGGATGCGGAAATGTATGCAGGCTGTGTTGCCGGAGCTATCCAAAAAGATGAATATATGCAGTTAATTCAGCATACTGGCTTTACAAATGTGCAAATTCAAAAAGAAAAGCCTATCATTATTCCCAATGATATCCTAAGTCATTATTTAAGTGCTCAGGAGATTGAGGAATTTAATTCTGGAAAAACAGGGATTTTTTCTATTTCCGTATTTGCACAAAAACCGATGGAAGAAAAGACTTGTCAGCCAGGCTCAGGATGTTGCTAAATTCGATTTAAGATGAAAACTACGACAAATCTAATGCTTGAGATGTGGATCGAGTCTAGGACACGATTTACCAAATTATTGGCAAACATGACCGAGTATGATTTAGCTAAGAAACTAGGGGATTCACCCAATTCTGCTGGATTTTTAATTCGTCATATCGGCGATGTGGAATTATTATTTGCCAAAAATGTTTTTGGAGATTCATCGGTAAGGGTAGTGGCTAAAACGGTTATTGACCAAAAAGATACAGGGGAGTGGATACATTTGGAGGAATTAAAAGCCTACCTAGAGGAGTCTTTTGAGAAATTGCATACCATTGTTTCCCAGCAAGGCGAGGAGGATTGGGAGCAAAGTATTTCTACTAAGGAATTTGGGACAAAAACTAAGGCCGAGGCATTTGGTCGGATTGTTTCACATACAGCTTATCATGCAGGACAATTAGCTATTGTCTTAAAATATGGTCAGGCATAAATTTTATGGAAAAGGTTCAATTAGGTCTAAAGGAAAATTGGAAGCAGTTTAGCTTACTTGTGCTTATCAATGCTTTTGTGGGTGGAATGGTGGGTTTGGAGCGCTCTATTTTACCTCAAATAGCAGAGAAAGAATTCGCATTAGCAGCAAAAACGGCGATCTTATCATTCATCATTGTATTTGGTGTAGTTAAAGCCCTGACTAATTATTTTGCCGGTGCTTTAGCTAATCGAATGGGGCGAAAAAATTTATTAGTTTTTGGATGGATGATGGCCATTCCTATTCCTTTTATTTTAATGTTTGCTCCACATTGGAATTGGGTAATATTGGCCAATGTCTTTTTAGGCATTAATCAGGGTTTAGCTTGGAGTTCCACAGTGGTGATGAAAATTGATTTAGTGGGAGAAAAGCAGCGGGGATTGGCCATGGGAATTAATGAATCAGCAGGTTATATAGCGGTTGCCCTTTTTGCTTTTTTCTCCGCCTATATTGCCAATCATTATGGTCTACGACCTTATCCTTTTTACCTTGGAATTGCGCTGGTTATTTTGGGTTTATTCGGTAGTTATTTCTTCATACAAGATACCCGACAACATGTTATTCAAGAAGAACAGCAAAGTCGTGTCCCACGTTTGACCAATATTTTCATAGAGACCACTTGGGCAAATAGAAATTTAGGATCAGTTACGCAAGCAGGTTTGATCAATAACCTGAATGATGGTATGGTTTGGGGCATATTTCCTATCCTCTTGGCATCCAAAAACTTTCAATTGCAGGAGATTGGTTTGATAACCGCTATATACCCGGCCGTTTGGGGTCTAGGTCAATTGTTGACGGGTAAAATGTCGGATAAGTTTTGTAAAAAAGATATGTTATTTGTCGGTATGCTCTTACAAGGAATTGCTTTAATTCTGTTGATTTGGGCAAATAGCCTCTTCCAATTTGTACTTATTTCTGTCCTACTGGGTTGGGGTACTGCCATGGTTTACCCAACTTTCTTGTCCACAATAGCGGAAAATACTCACCCCATGGATCGGGCTAAAAGCATGGGGATATTCAGGTTATGGCGCGACCTTGGATATGCGATCGGCGCATTAACGACCGGAGTCATAGCAGACTATTTCGGGATACTCACCGCTATCGTTTTTATTGGACTTTTGACTTGTATGTCTGCGGGAATTATCCAATTTAGAATGCGTTGTGGGGAAGGAGATTCCATTAAAATATGGGATTGGATTACAGGTCAGAAATCGAATAGTTCCTGTACCAATTCTCATACATTTACGGGTACAAATATCTGTGTAAACTAAAAATAAAGAGCCTATTTCTTAAGGAAATGTTGCTTGATGTATTTGGTGGTATAGCCAACCCGTTGGCTTATTTTTTCAATGGGTACCTGTTTACTTTTTAGATCTAATACAATCTCCTTTTTGATTTCTTTAATTAAGTCTAAGGTGTTTTTATCGTGTTTTTTCAATAATCGATTCAGGTGAACCCTAGAAATTTGGTAATGTTCAGCGATACTTTCTACGCTAATTAAATGCTCATTTTTTATCATGTCTTCCCTTATTCTTTCGGGAGTAATATCAGTTTTTGGCGCCTTATAATTTTCAGGTATTCCTTGATTTCTATATCGAATGAAAAGTATACTACCTAAGATAACTAGGATGGTAAATCCTAATGCAATTATCATAGAGTAATCTTCTTGGCCGTCGTCAATGATGGCAGGCTCTAAACTTGGTAAAACTTCATTGATTAGCTGTGGAAGATTTATTACATAAAGACCCTCAGTAGATCCAGCAAATATTCTTTCATTCCAGACGCTTAATGCTCTTTTATTGAATTCTACGTTTTCTATGATTTGAAATACCTCTTTGTTCTGATTATATAAGAAAAGCCCTTCAAAGCTGGTAAATAGGATATTATTGCCAATAAAGATGGATTGAATGATATGTTTATGGCGAAAAAGTAGAACACTTTTTTTTGTTTTTAAATTGAATTCATATAGCCCGTCATTGCACGACAAAATGATTTGCTCGCCTTTGATGGTGATATCATAAATGGCGGAACCCATTTGTATGGACTCCAATTTTTTCTTGTTCAGATCATAGATATATAACTTTCCATTTGCATTTCCTAACAAAAGAAGATTGCCCATATTTTCCATATCATGGAAGGCAGATGTATGGGTAATGACCTTTTTAAAGGCATTGTTGTTGAGATTAATAATTCCAATGGCATGGCTTGATTGGAAATAAGTTTGCTGGCCAATCTTTAGTAATTTTTTGAAATGTTGAATATCGGTATCAATGGGTAATCGAACCCACTGATTATCCATCAAACGATAAATGGGGTCAGAATTTAAATAATATTGCCCATTAATTTTATTGCATTCTCCACTGGAGAAATAGGTGCCAGCAATAGGTTTATTAGTAAAAACTTCACCGACGGTATCAATAAAAATACCCGAATAGGTGGCCACTACCCGCATCTTATCATCATTGTATATGTGGCGTATCGACTTCCCGCGATGTTGAATTCGATAGAACTTATGAATACGGTACTCCAGCAGGAGACCATTGTAGGCCAAATAATATAAGTTTCCGATGGTCGCTTGCGTCATATTATACTGGTCATAGCCAGGTAAAATATTAAGAAGGGATTTATGGTCGACTTGATGACTCTCTGGAAATTGTAAGGTGCTAAAAGTGCCAAAAATCTCCTGATTATCCGTCTTGCTGATCCAAGTAAATCGATCATTGTCTTTGGGCGTAAACTTTAACTCATCAAAACGACCTGAGTTGAATTTATATAGGTGATTATCTGTACGGACAATTAAATTCCGTCCATCTCCATCAATATTGGCGATTTTTTCAGGTAAAGAGTATGATTTGACAAATACTGTGTCTTGTGCCAAGCTTTGTAAGCAAAGCATCATCCCTAAAAGGCTCAAAAACAGATTTGTGTAAATTGTTTTCAGGAAAAAGTGCGATGTAAGGCTCATTTATGCAAAAGAATCAATATTTTCTCTAAAAGTAACATAAATTTACTTTTTAGTAACAAAATGAACTTATTTAGTACCTTAAAATAAAAAATAATTTACTCTTTATTTTTTAAATTTGTAGTTCGTAAATCACAAAAATGATTTCAAAAAAATTAGTTTGATTGTAGGAATAGATGTGAATCATTCTTTCATGATAATTTGATTAATTATTAGAGAAATAAGTAGAACACGGGTTACGTAAAGCTTAGACTTGCTTCAAGTCTAGGCTTTCTTGTTTTTAGCCATGTAAAGAAAATTATTTGGATTGATACACATGGACCTGAGCGTGCATGGTATACATCCGGAATCCTTTACCTTCTGGGAGAATGATATTACTGGATTCGTTATTCCCTATGATAGGGTTGTTTGGGTATTTAGTCCAATGAATGAGGTCTTTTGAAACAGCTACATTGCTAGACCATTCTCGCCAGTCTTGAAAAGCTGTGGCGTGGTAATAGCCGTAATAATATCCTTTATGATAAATCACTTGGTTCATAGCTACCCCGTATCTGTCATAGGCTTCTGGTCCTTTCTGTAAAACGGGTTCATCTTGTACATTAGTCCAATCGATTAGGTTTTTTGATTTGGCTAACCATATACCCTTGTCGTCTCTTTCATAAAATAGATAATAAGTGTCCTTAACGGCGATAACACAGGGAGTTCCAAAGGCCCCTTTCTCGATGGCTTTTCCATTGCTTTTACGAATTCTTAGGTTTCCCAACTCTTTCCAATGGGTTTTATTTTTCGACACAAGCAGGTGAGTTGTGTCTCCTCTACCCTCAGCAAACATAAAATAGTTTTGACCTTTTTTAATGACAAAGACATCTTCAATCCATTGTTTAGGATTAATGGGATTAGCCTCATGCCTCTTCCACCGTATGCCATCTTGGGAGGTGGCATATCCTAATTTCTTGATCGGGTTATTTTTGGAGTAACCTGTATACCATAAATGATAGCCGTCTTTTTCTTTAAGAATGAAGCCTCTTTCTCGGATTTGTTCGTCCCAAGTAGCAGTGCCTGTTCCTGATAAAATGGACTCTTTAAGCAAGGGGCTAAATTTTACCAAGGCATCTGGGAAGAGCTTTTGGCAGTAGGCTGGAAAATGAAAGATGAAGAGAGTCAGATGTAGAAGAATGAGTGTATATCGTTTCATCTTGGTTTTGAGTATATGGTTTTGCTATTTGAAACTGGCCATTTTATGCTATGGGAAAATAAAAAAAGTCACATGAACATCAGGTGACTTTTTTGCATTACACTTCATCAACAAACTAAATTCTTATAATGCACTTAAATTATATAGATTCTTTTTAATTCACAATAGCTGATTGGGGTTCATCACCAAAGCAAACGTGATTTTTTTATAAAAATTGTTAAAAAGGCTCATAGATTAATACAAGTATCAATATGTTCATAAAAATTTAAGGAAAAAGGCCTACTAAAATAGAGTAGGCCTTTTTCTTACCATCCTGGATTTTGACCGAGTTTAGGATTTGTAATGATATCTCCTGCAGGAATAGGGTACAAGTAATGTTTGTTTTCCCATTTTCTGACGATGTTATTGAACCAAGTTAATTCTCCAGAAGTGCCTTTTGAAAGCAATTGCGGATTTGCTTTTCCACTGATGAGTGGGGAAACTTCTACATAGGTTACCCCAGATACTCTAGCAGGTAGTTTTTGGTAAAAGGCTACATCCAATTTTCCATCCTCATTTAAATCCAAAGGAGTATCCAAGCTTGGCACATACATACCATTCCATTCCATTTGCATAAGTTCACCTCTTCTCCATCTGACAATATCATCAAATCGGAAACCTTCAAGGCATAATTCAATGCCTCTTTCTCTTCTAACCTCTAAAATGATTGGGTCAGAAATATTAGGGAAGTAGGTTGATTGAAGGTAAGTATCTATCACTTTTGGTAAGCTAGTAATACCGCCAGTAATACCTGCCCTTTTTCTTAATAGACCAATGGAGGCTGCCCAATCCCCATCTGTTAAAGTACCTAATTCGGCTTTTGCTTCCGCATAATTAAGTAAGACTTCTGCATAACGTATGATGGAAACAGAATTAATATTTAAATCTCTAGTATCATAATACATATCATCCAATGCCCATTTTATAGGTTGATACCCCGTAAAGGTATAAGAGAATAAAGGTGGAGCAGCTTCCAATACGCCATTATTTAAACGTTTGTAATCCCCAGAGCGGATGGTTTGTTGGAGACGTTTATCTCGGCCTTTTACTTCGTCTTTAAATAACATCGTTTTATATGCCGGATTATTAGTAAATGGTGTACCATCAATATTCAAATAGGTATTTATGAATGAACGAATAAAGTTGGCCTTGTCTCCATATGTTCCAGAAGTCCAATACCAGTTAGCATCATTGAGATTGTTTAATGCCAAATCACATACGGCGGAAAGTATCACTTCAGTAGCTACGGGCGCTGGATTTATAAAGACCTGGCGGTAAGATTTATCTACACCCGCTCCATCATAAAGTTTATATCCTGCCTCATCCATGACCACTTTGGCTGCTGCAGCAGCCTGAGTTAATAAACCAGCGGAGCTAGAAGCCAAATTTAGGTTAGTATGGTATTTTCTGAGTGTCCCTTCATATAGACAAACACGTGATTTGAAAGCAAAAGCAGCATATTTAGTTACCAAACTGCGCGTTCCCTCCGTTTTCGCCGTGATATTGGCACAAGCAAAATTCAAATCAGCAATAACAGAATCCATCACCATGACACGGGAATCTCTACCCTTAGTCAATAGTTCGGTATCAGAAACATCCAAAGGTTTATTGATCCAAGGTACATCACCAAAGCGTTTCACTTTTTCATAATAAAACCAAGCGCGAAAGAATCTAGCAATACCAATGTAATTGTTTCGAACTGCCAAAGGAATCTTGGGGTCGTTGCAGTTTTTAATGAAATAATTAATATTTCTTAGGTCAGACCAAGACCACCCTGAACTTACCTCTGCACTAAAGTTACCTGGCGTGATAAAAGCAGGGGTGTCTTTTCTGGCTAAATAGTCTGACATCGCATCGGCGCGATGCAAGTTTTTACCATTCATCATATTGTAGAATGAATTGGTATACAAAATTAGGCCGCTTTCACTACTGAAAATGGGGCCTTTGGTGGTCGTTGCCTCTGGAATTTCTTCCAAACTACACCCAAAAAATAAAATGGATGTGAAAAGTAGGCAGAAGATATAGTTAAGTTTCATGATCTTAAATTAAAATTTTAGGTTGCTTTACGGGCAGAGAATATTTTTTAAATCCTTGCTCATTAAAATGTAATAGATAAACCAAGTGTTACACTTTTCATCAATGGATAGTTATACCCATCACCTGAGTTTCCTCCAGGAGAGAATACTTGATCAGATGCTACGGCATTTTCAACATCTATATCACGAGTAATATTAAATAGCGGTGAAGCTGTCCAAATGTTTTCAGCTGAAACATATACTCGGGCAGCGGAAGAACCAATTTTGGACGCAATCTGATTGGGTAAATTATAGCCAATTTGGATATTTTTTAAACGGATATAACGCACATCCTGCATGTATTTGGTTTGAGGAGCGGATAAAGTTCCATTGGCATTACTAGCGATACGAGAAACATATCTTGGGAAGTAACCATTGACATTATCTTCTTTCCAAATATTACCTAATTGGCTTTTTGGAATATCTCCATAGGGTCTATTGTATTGCCCCCAGAATAAATTGGCCTCTCTACTTGGGTACCAATCTTGCTGTCCTACACCTTGGAAAAAGGCTGAGAAAAAGAAGTTTTTCCAATCAGCACCTAACATGATTCCATAGGTATAACGTGGTGTAGAATTTCCGATGATGGATCTGTCTCCTGGGTTACTTACCCGACTGGTACCAGGGGTAATTCTACCATCACCATTGGAATCAACAAATTTGATATCTCCTGGAAACCACAATCCACTGTTGGCACTTCGGAATAAATCTTGTTTAGCGCTTTTAGCAACATCATCTGCCGAAGTAAAATATCCAGCAGTGGTATAGCCCCAAATTTCGCCCAGTACTTGTCCTTCATAATAATCACTTAATAACTTTTGAGGATTATTGTACTTTTTTATAGTAGCTGTATAATCAGAAAGGGTTAAGCGAACATTGAACTTTAGAGGACTTGATCCCACATTGACTTGGTCATTATAGGATAGCAACATTTCCCAGCCTTTGGTTTCTAAGTCAGCATAGTTTCCTTTCGGGGCCGTTGCTCCAAATACCGCAGGCAAAGTTAAACCTACAGTAAACATATCGGTTGTCGTTCTAATATACGCGTCCGCATTAAAATGCAAGCGGTTATTTAACATAGATAAGTCTATTCCAACGTTTTTTGTCGTAGCTGTTTCCCAAGTTAAGCCTTCTGGAATCACGGTGGGATTCGTGGTAAACTGAGGTCTTTGGCCGTTTAAAACTAAACCAGATTGGGCGATATTAAATTGTTCCAAATAGGCATAGGAATTGATATTTCCATTTCCCAATGAACCATAGGAAGCTCTTAATTTTAAGTCTGTTATTAGTTTCTCAGGTACATTCCAAAATGCTTCTTTAGATAATCTCCATCCTAAGGAATAGGAAGGGAAGAAGGCGAATCGTTGATTACTAGGAAATTTAGAAGAGCCATCATATCGAGCATTCACTTCCAATAAATAACGGTCTTTAAATGAGTAATTTAAGCGGGAGAATCCCCCCATGATTTTCCATACTTCCCAGCCTCCACTTGTTACGATGGATTGACCTAAGGCCAAATTTATATCATTCGCTCCTTCAAAAATCAAACCATTTCGTTGGGCAGATAATCGCTTAAATCTAGATTCTTCGTAGTTATAACCTGCCATCACTTTTACATAGTGATCTTCATGAAAGGTATTTTCATATTCTGTATACAGGTTAGTTGTCATGTAATTCGTTTCCCTGTAGACGTCATTGATGAAATTGGTGGTCGTTCCCACATAGGAAATAACGCCTGGTTTTACGCTATATGGAACGGGTACTGCTTTGGTTCTATCGTTATTGTCAGTCGTTTGAATCGTAACATCACCTTTCACACGTAATTTGTTTTTGAAGAAATCAGCGGCAAAACCCGTCGTGTTTCTGAAAACACGCTTGTCGTTGTCAATTCCATTTTTTCCATAATAGAAATCCCCAATACTATAAGCTGCGGAAAACGATATAGTTCCATCTGGATTCAACATGGGTGACATGGGGTGACCCTCATCGGCTATATTTCTCCAAATACCGCCTCCTTCTCCCACATTGAGTGGGTTATGGTATTTCATGTTAGAGAATTGTGTAAAGTTGGTCACTTTTAACCAAGGATACAGTTGTACACTCCCTTTACCAGAAAAATTCAACATTTGATAGTCGTCTGAATTATATCTGAATAAACCATCCTGACCAAAATAGCGACCAGTTAATAAGTAACTCGCTTTATCGCTACTTCCTGAGATACTTAGGTTATGTTCTTTAGACGCAGTAGATTTTTTATATAAATGACCATAGTAATCTGTACTACCATAATAGACATATTCCCCTGTTACCGGATCAATCTCATAATCAGGTAAGCCGCCAACCTCTTTTCTTCGTTTAAATTCATTCAAGTAAGCCTGCGAGAATTTCATGGTTTTATTCACATTTTGAGGAAAACTACCTTGAAAGTTGACAAAGGACTCGGCAAACATGGAGGCAAAAGTGTAACCATCAGTTACCAAATCAGGTACAGCAATAGGGTTCTTTAAGGAATAATTTGAAGAATAAGTAACCGATGTTTTACCTTTAGTCGGATTTTTGGTAGTAATTAATACAACCCCAAATACGCCTCTAGCACCATAAATTGAAGCAGATGCTGCATCTTTTAATAAGGTAATGGTGGCAATATCGTTCGGATTTAAAAGGCTAGGGTCCCCTTCTACGTTATCTATTAACACTAAAGCATTGCCTCCCTGACCAATGGATGTGGTACCACGTATATTAAAACTAGGGGCTTGATTAGGTTTACCATCTCCCATTTTGATATTTAAATTGGGCATAACACCTTGAAGACCCTGATTTAAATTGGTTAATGGCCTATTATCAAATACCTCACTACTAACTTGATCTACTGCTCCAGTTAAATTGGCCTTTTTCTGGCTACCATATCCCACCACCACGACTTCAGTCAATAATTTGGTATCAACTTTTAATTTGATGGTGATATTAGTTTGACTTCCTACTTCTAATTCCTGAGGAATATAACCAACAAAAGAAAATGCAAGTATCGATTTGTCACTATCGACATTGATTTTGAAATTTCCATTGATGTCAGTGGTCGTTCCACGTGTGCTACCTTTTTGGGTAACGGAAACTCCCGGAATAGGAGCGCCGTTTTCTTCAGTAACTTTTCCAGAAACTGATTTTTCAAACAGGGGTGCTGCCACTGCCCAAGACGAGTGGACGGCTCCACAAATTAGGGCAAAAGAGAGAATACACATTCTCAGGTATGAGACAGCGGGTCTCATGGTCTGATTTTTTTTCATAAAGTTTAATTATTAGGTTGATTAGTTTTCCCTACCTCTGAAGATAAAAGAGGGGGGCTTAGAAATTTTGGTTAATTTTTTGGTGTAATTACTAGACCCAAATTACATAATAATAGTAAAAAAAAAAGAATTAGTTGGATAAATTTATTTTTGTGCATCATCTTGGTTAAGGTTTTCACAAAAGTGCCTTCGGAATTTAACTTGATGTTTTGGCATCTATTAAATTTCTATAAAATTAGCTCTAGGCTTGCGTCTAATTTTCTTCATCTAGATTAAGTTTTATTCCTCAAGAAAGCCTGTAAATTCGTTCTATAAATATTGGATTCTATGTCAAATATTCAATTAATTATCGAGGAGAGAGCTGCCAGTATTGGTCAATTTATGGTGGGTCGTTTATTGCCATTTAGGCAAAAAAGGATGATAGGTCCATTTTCTTTCATTGACCACATGGGTCCAACCAAGTTGAGTGAACGAGAGAATTTAGATGTGTTAGCTCATCCACACATTGGTTTATCTACTTTGACCTATCTATTTGAAGGAAGCATCATGCACCGAGATTCCCTAGGTTCAGCTTTAGAAATAAAACCGGGAGAGGTAAATTGGATGACGGCAGGAAGGGGGATTGTTCATTCGGAAAAAACGCCCGAGTATTTGAGGCATTCCGACAAAATATTGCATGGATTACAAATTTGGGTGGCTTTGCCTAAAGAATTGGAGCAGATGGAACCCTCATTTGTTCATGTAGCTAAGGAGCATTTACCTACTTGGCAAGAAGGGAATACCCGATTTACCTTGATTGCAGGAAAAGCGTTTGGGAGAGAATCTGCGGTTCCTGTGTATAGCCCGCTTTATATGATAGAGGTTAAAAGTCAAGAAAAAACAGTGCTTTCTCTGGAGGATCAGCTTTATGGTGAATCTGGCATTTATATTTTAGAGGGTGCCCTGACTGATGATGAAAATACCTTTGGTCCCAAGCAATTGCTGGTAGCTAAAGACCAAAGCTTATGTACATTTACCATGGAGGCTCATACAACCATTTATATTTTTGGTGGAGAGCCATTTCCAGAAGAGCGATATATCAATTGGAATTTTGTTTCCAGCGATAAAGCCTTGATAGAAAAAGCCAAGGAAGATTGGAAAAATCAGCGCTTTGATAAAATTAAAGGAGAGGAAAATGAGTTTGTTCCATATCCTAGTTTAACGAATAAATAAGTTATGGGGAAAATCAGATCAAATAGTGGACCAGCTCCATTTCAAGTAGAAATTCATAGTGATTCTGGGAATCAAATACTAGCCGATGAGCCTCTGGAACTGGGTGGAGGCAATTTGGGTTTTTCACCCGATGAGTTAGTTAGAGCGGCCTTAGCAGCCTGTACTACGGCTACTTTGCAGATGTATGCCAACCGTAAAGGCTGGGATTTAAAAGAAGTGAATTTAGAAATAGATATGGTTTGGGATAAGGAGCTCAGCAAAACCACCATTCATCGAAATATTCAGTTGTCAGGGAATTTGGATGAAGCACAAAGGGAAAGATTGTTGAGCATAGCTAATATGTGTCCAATTCATAAAGTATACAGTCACCCCATTGAAATCATTTCTAATCTCAGTTAATCCTCTAGTAATTGTCCCAAAATCTGACCTTTGTTTTCCCAAACGAGGAAGGCCTGATGGGCATTGAGGGCTTTCATTATTGGAAAACGACCAGGGCCTAAGGGCTTACTTATTCCAGTAGCATTCGACTGCAAAACAATTTGTCCCAAATGGCTCCAAATCATCCATTGACCTGAGGATAAAATGGCCGTGGAGGCATTTTTACCGGGACCCAGTAATTTTTCCTCTCCTTTGGTGCCTGAAATGTAGAGGTTTTCTGCTCTTCGCCAAACAGTGGCTATTTCACCTTGGGCTGTCCAGCTAAGACTGCCGCCATCCATCGGGCAAGCCTCCAAAACCCAAGTGCCCTGCCCTAATTTCTTTGCTGGACCATAGCTTTTCCCTCCGTTTTTTGATTCAATCACATACATATCCCTAGAACCTTTTAACCAATTCCGAAACATAATAGCAATATGTTGGTCTTTCATGATGATATTAGGTTGACAGCATTCGCAAATACTGTTTTCTGGAGAGTTATAAACGAGTTGGTTTTTTTGCCATGATTTGCCCCCATCTTGGGAGCTGCTCGACATCAATTTGTTTTTATTGTTCCCCCGTAAATCCAACCAAATGACCGTAAACTGATTCTGGTTGGCAGCGATGGCATTAAAACCTTCCTTGGCAACTTCGGGAACATCATTAACTTGATTTTTTAACCAAGTCCCATTTTCGGTTTTTCTAAAAGCATAGACATTTCCTGCCCTATCGATGGCCGTAATGATGGTTTGTGATATTGAACTGGCAATTCTAGGTCCTCGAGAGGCTCCTAAGTGTAATCCTACTAAAGAATCAACCAAACTAGGCTCTGAAAAATGCTGCCCTTGATCCGAAGAAAAGGAATAATAAATCTTATTTTTTTGACCAAAAACCAATTCTATTTTTCCTGATGACCCTAGGCAAAAATCGGCTTGTTGGCCAGGTGTGTTAAACAAAGAAGCTTGTGCTACCAGAAGTGGGCTTATTAATAAACAAAGGAAGATTTTAAGCATGATATTACAGGGGGGAATTTGACAAAGAAAATTCAATTACAGTAAAATCGCTAATTTGGACAGAATGATTGATATTATTTTAATACTTTTAAAGCTTGAAATTTAGTGTAAATCAACCATCTATATGAGAAAAACCTATTTAATACTCGTCGGACTAATCTGTTCTTTTTCCGTTTTGGGGCAATCGATTGACAAAATCATCAACGTGAAAGAAGTGGAGCGTATCGAGCGCTATTTAGCTTCAGATGAATTGGCCGGAAGAAAACCATTTACACCAGGAATAGAATTGGCTGCAACTTTTATTTCAAAGGAATTTGCCCAAACGAAATTAAAGCCTTGGGGTAAGTCCGCTTCTTATTTGCAAACTTTTCAGGTCTATAAGCCTAGCTTGAAGTCATTAAAAGCGACAGTCAATGGAGAGAATTTTGATGCCAAAAAAGTCGTGGTGATTGGTAAAGAGACAAAGACTCAAATTCGAGAAAGTTCAGCTTATGCTCAGGCAACAATAGCCAAAGGGGAAAATTTCTTTCAGTCGGCTTATCGATTTATATCGGGTAAAACTCCTACGGTGGTATGGGTAGATGAGGAATTTGCAGCCATGTTTGCCCGTTTGAGTAACCGTAATCTGCTAAGAGTGAGCCAAGTAAATGTAGCCTTTATTTTATCAAATAAAGCAGCAAGTACCTTCCATATTGAAGTTGAAAATGAAGTTACGCCCATGCCTTTAAGTAATGTAGTCGGTATCATTCCAGGTAAATCTTTGGCGCATGAATATGTTATCTTTTCAGGTCATTATGATCATTTGGGAGTGATGTCAAACCGTGCGGTAAAAGGAGATTCTATTTACAATGGGGCAAACGATGATGCTGCTGGCACCACGGGTATGATGATGCTAGCCAAGTATTTTAAGAAATGGAATAAAAATGAGAGAACCTTAGTGTTTGCAGCTTTTACTGCGGAAGAAAGTGGTGGATATGGGGCGTCCTATTTTTCTGAGCAGTTTGATCCAGCTTCCGTAAAAGCCATGTTTAATTTGGAAATGATTGGTACGGAAAGTAAATGGGGTAAAAATAGTGCTTACATAACAGGTTTTGAGAAGACGGATATGGGGGCTATTTTGCAGAAAAATTTGGAAGGAACGGGTTTTACATTTCATCCAGATCCTTATACCGATCAAAATTTATTTTACCGATCAGACAATGCCACCTTGGCTAGGTTAGGTGTTCCTGCTCATACGATTTCCACTTCTAAAATGGACAGTGAGCCTAATTACCATAAGCCAAGTGATCAAATTGAAACCTTGGATTTGGAGAACATGACGGCCATCATTAAATCGATCGCTTTAAGTGCCCAAACCATTATTTCTGGGAAAGATACGCCCAGTCGTGTGGATACTTCCCAATTGAAATAGAACCTTGAAACAGCTCATAAGTTTATGAAAATTACCTACGTAAAGAACTATGCCGAATTGAGTGAACTAGCTAGTCAAAGCATCATTCATTCAGTCAAAGAGAAACCTGATTTGTTATTTTGTGCTGCCACCGGTGGATCTCCCACTGGAATGTATGCGCGTATGCATCAGGCCCATGTGGCTAATCCAAGCTTGTTTTCTTCCATGAGAACCATTAAAATGGATGAATGGGGTATAATTCCCTCAGAGCATCCAGATTCGTGTGAAAGTTATTTAAAAAAGCATTTATTAGGACCGCTGAATATTTCAGATGACCGATATATTAGTTTTGATACAAACCTTCCAAATTATCAAGCTGAATGTGATCGGGTTCAAGCCATCATTGAGCAAGAAGGACCCATGGACATTTGTATCTTGGGATTAGGGAAAAATGGCCATATCGCATTTAATGAACCAGGAGAATATTTGCAAGCGCCTTTTCATAAGGCTAAGCTAGCTGAGTCAACCATCCAGCATGATCCTGCATTATCAAAGGGTGCAGAACCAGCTTTTGGTCTTTGTGTGGGGATGGAGGGTATTTTGCAATCAAAGAAAATCATTTTCTTGATTACGGGGAAAGGGAAGCAGGATGCTTTTAATTCAATCATGGAGAAAAAAATTACGACGAGCTGTCCGGCTACATTCCTATGGATGCACCCTCATGTAGAGTGTTATGTGGACCAAGAAGCTATTTAAAAATTTAATACTAATTCACTTGCTGGTGAATCAACCTGTTTAATAAAATACATATGGAAATATTACAAGCCATTGGAGATTGGATCGTAGGATTTTTTGGATTTGATGATTTATGGGAATTTCTACAAGAGAAAACCTTCGCTGATTTTTTAAGCTATGAGGGAATAAAAGTTTTAATAAGACCTTTATTTCCAATCGCCCTAGTACTAGAATTAGTGCGGGGTTTAATTTTCAAAAGCTTTGGTTTGTCAAACTACAAGATTCCCTTTTTTAGTTACCTGCTGAATGCTTTCATTGGAAAATATTTATCCTTGGGGATGACGGTTATATGCATTGGTTTTTTTGAACCCAAGGCATTATTTCAAGTATCATTTACTTGGTATTGGTTTGTTTATGGTTACATCATCTGGGAATTTGCCCATTTTATTTATCATTATTTAGCGCATAAGGTTCGGTTATTTTGGTGTTTACATTCAACGCACCATGCACCAGAAAATATGAATTTGGCGGTTTCTTATGCTCATTTTTTCTTGGAGGGGCCTTATGCTGATATCATTCGAGCTAGTATATGTATTTTGGCAGGACTTCCCCCAGCCATGCTTTTTGCCATCATGTTCATTGATGGAACTTGGGGTGCTTTTATACATATTGGAGATCATTGGATTAAAGATGCTCGCCTAGGCAAATTGGGTAATTATATGCTCAGTCCTTCGCATCACCGGGTACATCATGCTCGAAATGTACAGTACATGGATACTAATTTTTGTAATTTATTAAACATTTGGGATCGAGTTTTTAAGACCTATCAACCCGAATTAGATGATGTCAAGGTAGAGTATGGGATTACCCGAGAGATGAAGCCCAATCATTTTTTAGATGCCTATTTTGGAGAAATTGTCGCCTTGGCTAGGGATGTCTATCATGCGCCAGGACTATGGAATAAGTTGTTATACATTTTTATGCCCCCAGGTTGGAGCCATACGGGGCAGCATAAAACAGCATCAGCTATGAAGAAAGCAGCTGGAATAAGTTAATCCAGAGAGAGACTAAGCCTCTTTGTTCCGTAAAAATAAAGTAGGTAAAGAGACTAAAATATATATCATATTGATGCCAATAATGGCGAATTTAACTCCTACAAGCTTATTGGTTAAGGAGTAAATCCAAGTGGATGTTAAGCCTCCCAGGGAAATGATCATCCCTATATTCTCTAGGATATCACATAAGAAGGCAAGCAATGCCGCATTTCTTAAAAGTAATCCTATTTGCTGGACAAGTTTACTCCTATGTCTATGAGCTAATAGCGCTAAAGTAAGCCGAAAAAAATAGGTGTAAACAGGTATGTAGAGAAAGTCAAGCGCTAAATTCCATCGAAGAGTTTGGAGGTCCCACTGACTAAGTATCTTTTGAAATACCTCAGCCGAAGGAGCAAACTCCAAGTGGATAATCCCCATGGGTGTAAAGCTATTTTTTAGGGCAGCTCCTTGCCATTGCATGAGGTAACTAAAGCCAAGCAAAAGGGCAAAGCTGAATACCCATTTTTGATTTAGTTTCATGGTATGATGAGTTTAAAGAACCCATGGAAATACTCCATGGGTTCTTAGATATCCAGGTTATTTCAATGTTTCTCGAATCTCGATATTGGCCTGGCGGATTTTATCTTCAAGTAGCTTGATGACCTTTCTATCATAGGTCATTAAACCATTTACTTCAATTTCTACATCGGTGGTTTGCGTATAAACCGCGGCTGAATAACCGAAAGGGATTAATTTTTTCAATTTTTCTGCCAGGTCAACATACGCTTTCGTGGCCTCTTCGCTTGTTTTATATTGTACATATCCCCAATTCCGATTTGATTCCCACAGGTGTTGGTCTAGGGCTAAACCTATACCACCATATTCTCCTAAGACATTCACCCGCTTGGAATCAAATAAGCCCATTTTAGGATCAGGATAATTATGCATGTCCAGCATGTCACCTACATCATAATGATTTCCTCCACTTGCAGGATTGACTAATCGAGATGGATCGTAGTTTTTTGTCCATTCTACCACCTCTGGTGTTTTAAATTGTCCCCATGCTTCATTAAATGGTACCCAAACCACTATACTTGGATTAGAATAGCTTAGGTCCATAATTTCTTTCCACTCCTTCATGAAGTTTTCTTCAGAGGCTTTTGAACGAATGAATTCCTTATCGTTGAAATAATTTCTGGTTACCCATTTCGGATCCTTATCGCCACTTGGCATATCTTGCCATACTAAAATTCCCTCACGATCACAGTGCGTATACCATCTGGCAGGTTCCACTTTGACGTGCTTGCGAATCATGTTGTAACCTAAATCCTTGGTCTTTTTAATGTCATACAAGAGCGCTTCATCCGTTGGTGCAGTATATAATCCATCTGGCCACCAACCCTGATCCAAGGGACCTAATTGAAATACATTTTTATTATTTAACTGAAGTCGGTGTATCCCATTAGCATCAATTTTCGTGGATATTTTACGCATCCCTACATAACTTTTCAATTTATCCTTAACTAAACCATTGCGTAAAACGGAAACTTCTAAATCATAAAGAAAGGGAGACTCTGGGCTCCATAATTTGGCATCCGGAATGGCCACCAAAACTTCTTGTCCGAGGGCAGCCTTTCCTGAAGAAACTAGTTTACCTTGATCTAAGACTTTTACTTCGATGATATCCGTGGGATTAGCTCCTTCTATTTTGGATTGAACGCTGATATTTCCTCCGTCTATGTTAGGCACCGTTTTTAATTGACTGATAAATGTTGATTCTACAGGCTCTAACCAAACCGTTTGCCATATTCCAGTTACGGGAGTATACCAAATTCCCCTAGGGTTGTTCACTTGTTTACCCCTAGGTTGAAAACCTAAATCACTCGGGTCCCAAACCTTGACCACCACTTTTTGTTCTTTATCTTTTTGCAAAAAGGCGGTAATGTCAAAACTAAATGGGGTATAACCTCCTTGATGGGTCCCTACCTTGATGTCATTGACCCACACATCTGCTTTCCAATCTACTGCACCAAAATGTAGGATGATATTTTTATTTTTCCAGGTGCTTGGAACCATAAAGGTGCGATGGTACCAAAGTTCTTTTTGATCTCCCACCGTTTTTTGAACCCCGGATAAACTAGACTCTGCAGCAAATGGGACTAAAATTTTGCCCTCAAATTGACTTGGGATATTACTCCCTTTGTTGAGAATGGCATAATCCCATAAGCCATTTAGGTTTTGCCATTGATCACGGACCATTTGTGGTCTTGGATATTCAGGAAGAGTATTATTGGGATCTACTTTATCTGCCCAGGGGCTTTTGATTTTATTTCCTGCAGGTTTCCATGCTTGCGCATTTACGGAGAAGACTTGCATAGCCATCAGGGCTAGAACGAATAGGTTTTTCATGTTAAGGTATAGATTTGAAAAACCTAAGTTATTAAAAAGCTCGTGTACTCGGCTTTTTATAAAAACATATTGATGGAATTAAGCAATTTTTTGTTGTTCTGACCATACTTTAGGTGTACAACCTTCAATTTCTTTAAACGCTTGGAAAAAGCTGTTTTTGGATGTGAAACCGGCTTCTTTCATTAATCCCTCCAAAGAATAGCGCTTTTCCTTATCCTTTAATATAAGTTCTTTTACGTATTCAATGCGGTATTTGTTTTTTATGGTTGGGAATGGAGTATTCAAAATTTTGTTAAAACAAAAGGAGACATGATGCTGGGGAATATTTAGGGTGACCACAATATCTCGGATAGAAAAGCGAGGATTCAAATAGGGTTTCTCATTTTCAATGTACTTCATGATGATATCCGATAATTCAAAAAATGAATCGTCTACCTCTTGTTCCATTTTATCGGAAGTATTTTTTTTCTTTTTAGATTGGATAAGTTCTAGTTCTTCTAAAGTTAATTTTGGTATACCATATAATACCCTTGGAAATAGCAAGATTAGCAAAGGCATGACAAAGGCGAACATGATTAGGATACGGTAATAGGGTAGATATTCATTTAAGTTACTGAAGTCTCTTTCTGGACTAAAAAGAACGATGAAATTAGATGAAAGTAAAATGCTGGCAATAAAAGTATTGAAAGCCACAAAAATGATGAGCCATTGAAAGGTAATGCGTCTTTGAATTTCATAGGAATCGTTGGATTTTGGGTTATGAGTCCATGCTGCATTAATTAATAACATGATCATCATCCAAGCATACAAGACATACAAGAAATTACGAATAAAATCATTGACTAGATTGGAGGTAAGCAAATGAATTTGATTGAGATAAAGCTCTCCTGGTTGGTTGAGAATTTTAATAACCAATGCCATTTTTTCTTGGTACGGTTTTAAAAAATAAGGAATCAGCCCAATCAGCATATAAATACTGGGAAGTAGGTGCCAAACATCTTTTTTGGATAGACCTTCTTGGTCAGTTACGGTGTTACGGACATATATATATGCTGCTGGTCCAATCAAAAAAAACAATGGGGAGAAGTGCCCATATAATATGGCTAAAAGCCAGGGTAATTGTTCATCGTAAGTGAACAAATAGTATAATAGACTGATTATACCAATCAAAAAGTAAAATATGGAAAGGAAAATAATGCCTCTATTCTTCTTATAGTTAAAATAAGCGATGATAATCGAAAATAGAAGTGATAGAAATGGTAAGGTTAAGAACATGGTTGCTAGAACTAAACTAACAAAGTAATTCATGGAAAGCCCCTAGTAAGGATTTACAACTTCTTAACCGATTAACTTTAAAATTGTTAATCTGATGGATGCTTTCAACGCCAATTGAATTACTTGATTAGTAATTATTTATAAATTTAGAACGGAATTATCATGTTAAAGTTTTAAGTTAGGTAAGCTTCATCGGAGCTGAATTTGAAAGGCAAATTCCTTTGTCCTAAAATTCAAATTCTATACCTAAATAGATAGTGGCTACTTAAAAAAGAAAAAATTATTTTTCTAAAATTAAACATTATTTTGATAAAAAAACTAACTAATTACAGTTTAATCTTCGAAATAATAAGAAAATGCCTAACCATTAACTCCATTTTTACGCCCCTGGGTAGGGCGAGCAATAGTGAATAAATTAGTACTGAATTATTAAATTGTACTAATAACTAAGATTTTATTGAAATTTTTACAAGATTTCTCCTAGTTTTGAAAAATCGATTTAATAATAGAAATCTTTTGATTCTAATATTTTAAAAAGATGACTCGTTTACATGATTCTAATTAGAGTTATTTAAATGAATAGTGAGATTAAAGACAGTATACAATTATAGAACACAGGAATGCAAAAAGCCTATCGTTATTAGCGATAGGCTTTTTTATCCTGTTGTTGTTTTTTTATATGCCTTTACGGTATATTTCTAGTGCCTCTTTGTCATCATACTGAATCATCTTCTTTTCTAATTCTCTTTTCAAATCGGCAATAATTTGCGCATTTTCTTTTTTGCTGTAGATATTGTGCAAATTTTTTGGGTCTTTCTTGATGTCATATAATTCCCAAAAGTCTTTGGGTCCATAAAAACGAACTAAGGTATACTGGGCTGTTCTTAAACCAAAGTGTGGGTAAACATGATGAGGTTGTGGGTATTCGTAATAATGGTAATAGGATTCATTCTTCCAATTTTTCCCTTGACCTTTTAAAACAGGTAAAAAAGATTTTCCTTGAATTTCTGCTGGGACTTTAGTCTGAGCAATATCCAGCAGAGTTGGTGCCCAATCTACATTAGAAACTACTTGGCTCACTTTAGTGCCCGGTTTGATGGCTCCTGGGTAACGAATAACAAATGGGGTCTTTAACGATTCTTCATATATGAAGCGTTTATCAAACCAGCCATGTTCTCCTAAATAAAAGCCTTGGTCCGAAGTATATACCACTACGGTATTTTTAGCCAAACCTGTTTTATCTAGATATTCCAATAATTCACCAATATTTCTATCTAAGGAATTGGCAGTTGAAAGATAGTCTTTCATGTATCGTTGGTATTTCCATTCTGCCAAGGCTTTACCGCTTAGCTTTTTCTCCTCAAACTCTTTACTAATTTTATTTTCATAATAATCATAGAAAGCCGGTCTTTGCTGAGGAGTAAAACGGTTGAAATTGCCACCATCGCCCACTCCTTCATATTTACCATGGATTTTTAGGTCCTGGCTTAGAATCATGGTTTTATCAATGGTCATGTCTTGATCTGCGGCAGCTAATCTTCCCTCATATTGATCATAAAATGTGTCAGGAATAGGGAATGTTACATGGTCGTATGCCCCTAAATCGGGAATATCAGGTAACCATGAACGGTGAGTAGCTTTGTGTCCAACGACCATGAAAAAGGGTTTGTCGGGATTTCTTTTGTCTAGCCATTCTTTGGAGAGTTGCGTAATGACATTCGTGACATAGCCTTCATGGCGCGTGGTTTTATTTTGACTATCTACAAAATCAGAATTATAGTAACTTCCATGCCCAGGAAGTATATTTAGGTAATCAAAACCATGTGGTAAGGTACCCAAGTGCATTTTTCCCACCCAGGCCGTTTGATATCCATTTTTTTGTAATTCTTCTGGAAAGACGGCTTGCTCAATATCAAATTTCTTTTCATTGAACTTATAGCCATTTTTATGACTGAATTTTCCAGTTAACAAAGTGGCCCTGCTTGGACCACAAATGGAATTGGTAACTACATTATTATATAATATAGCTCCTTCTCTAGCAATTCGATCAATGTTGGGTGTCTTCGCCAATTTACTTCCATATGCACTGATGGCCTGAGAAGTATGATCATCTGAAATAATAAAAATGATGTTTGGCTTTTGTTTAGCTTGTCCCCAACCATAAAAGCTAATAAGTAATAGAATAAGCGTTTTTTTCATAGTAGTTGTTTGGTTCAATGTTTAATGGTATGTTTTTAGGAATAAATTTGAGTTGTTTGCCTTGTTATTTTGCAGCTTTATATAAGGATAATACTGATTTTTTTCATTTAATTTGATTTAGATCCTCCTGGTTGTGTGTATCCATAGAAAATAAAAACCTCAATATGAAAAAAATACTTGTCTTCTGCACCATAAGCTTTTGTTTGGGTATAACCATTGACAATTTAGCTAAACAGCCCAATAAATATGTGAATAAAAAATCAAATATGGCAAAATTCGCTCCTAAAGATTGGCATTTGGGTGTGGCCCTATATACATTTAACGGATTTTCATTTCCAGAACAATTAGCCAAAGCGGATAGCGCAGGCTTGAAATTTATTGAGGGTTATACTTTTGGAAAAGCGGGGGCCGTCTTGAAAGATTCTGCCGTGATGAATTTATCAAAATCTGGAATCAGACAACTGAAACAGATGATTAAAGCCAAGGGGCTCAAGATGGAATCCATCTATTTAGTTGGAGGCAAAACGATTGACCGCTGGAAGAAGGAATTTGATATAGCCAAAGAGTTGGAAGTTAATTATGTAACGGCCGAACCTCCCGTGCATTTATGGGATGGGGTAGATAGTTTGGCCAATTTATATAAGATTAAGGTCGCCATTCATAATCACTGGAAAGGTACAAGTGTCTATTGGACACCAGACTCTTTATTAATAGCCATGAAAAATCATCCAAATTTTTATGCTTGCCCAGACCTAGGACATTACCCTAAAAGTGGTATAAATCCGGTAGATGCATTAAAAAAATTACAAGGGCGCATTATTGCTATCCATTTAAAGGATATAGCCGAATACAATAATCCAAAATTGAGGGATGTACCTATAGGAACGGGAGTAGTAAATTTTCCTGAAGTCTTTGCTGAGTTAAAGCGCCAAGGTTTTCAAGGGAATATCAATATTGAAAGAGATACCCAAGAGAAGCCAAGTAATCTGCCATCTGTCATTCGATCGGTTCAGTATTACCGAGAACAAATAGGTCAATTGAAATAAGCACTACATTTTCACATACGAATTTCTTGAATGAAATCAGGGCAGCTAATGGTAATTTTCCAACTGATTTCATTCAAATTTCAGCCATAAAATTTAAAATGAAAAGAAGAAAGCTTTTACAATCATTAGCCCTTTCAGCTGGGGCTTTGGTCGCTTTACCAAGCTGGGCGGAAGCTTGGAATAAAGAAAGTATTGCACCCATTTCAGTTTTTAAAAACGAAGAAAAGGAAATGCTTCGACTGATAGTAGGGACATTCATTCCGGAGGGTAAGTCAAAAGGGGGAAATGGAGTAGGTGTAGAGCTTTTTCTCGAAAAACTATTTAGCGATTGTTATACAGTGGAGGATCAAAATAAAATAAAATCAGCGATGAAGGCTTTGTCGCTTCAAGCAGATTTAAACCATCACCTGACTTTTGGAGCATGTAATACCTCTCAGCGAGAATCCTTGCTCATGGACTTAGAGAAATCAGCTGAGCATCTTTGGGCTTATACCACGTTGAGGGCTGAAACGATTCGTGGATATACTAGCTCTGAGTATGTATTAACAGCGCATTATCATTATGTCATGGCACCTGGCTTTTACCATGGGTGCGTAAATGTATAGTATATGGCCAATTTGAATATAAATAGTGCCAAGAAAAACACCTATGATGTTATTGTCATTGGCTCTGGAGCTAGTGGAGGCTGGGCTGCCAAGGAATTTTGTGAACGGGGCTTAAAGACTTTGGTTTTGGATCGGGGCAGGCAAGTAAAACATGTAGAAGATTATCCTACCGCCTCTAAAGCCCCCTGGGAGTTTGAACATCGTGGGACAGTTACTTTGGCGGACAAACAAGGTTTTTCAGCCAGTGGCTTTATGCGGGAAGAAACCAAACATTGGGCTTTGCCAGATGATGAACAACCTGTGGTGTATGAAAAACCATTTCGATGGACGCGTGGATATCATGTTGGGGGGAAGTCATTATTATGGGCAAGACAAACGCAGCGTTGGTCTGATTTTGATTTTGAAGGTCCTATCCGTGATGGTTTTGCGACGGATTGGCCCATACGATACAAAGATATAGCTGCTTGGTATGACCATGTCGAGACTTTTGCGGGTATAGCGGGTTTTAATGATAATTTGGCGGAGCTACCTAATAGTATAGTTCAGCCTGGATTTGAATTAAATTGTTTAGAACAGCATCTTAAAGAGACATTAAAAAAAGCCTATGGTAATCGCTGGGTGATAGCCGGTCGATGTGCTCACTTGACGGATCCTCAGGAAATTCATTTTAAACAAGGTCGGGGTAGGTGTTTAAGTCAGCGTCAATGTAATAGAGGATGTAATTATGGGGCATATTTTAGTAGTAATTCTTCCACCTTACCTTGGGCTGCCAAAACAGGAAATTTGACTTTAAGACCTCATTCGGTGGTACATTCTGTTATTTACGATGAGAAAAAGCAAAAGGCCATTGGTGTTCAGGTCATTGATGCCATCAGTCATGAAATGATTCCTTTTTATGCCAAGGTGATTTTTGTGAATGGGTCTACCATCAATACCAATGCCATACTTTTGAATTCAATATCTAGTCGGTTTCCCCAGGGTTTGGGAAATGACTCAGGACTTTTGGGGAAATACATAGCTTGGCATAATTACCGCGGATCGGCAAATGCCAGTTATGATGGGTTTAAAGATAAAAAGACAGCGGGAGGAAACCCAAGCAATGCCTATATCCCGCGATTTAGAAATGTATTAAGGCAAGAGACCGATTTTTTACGGGGCTATGCCGTGGGAGTAGGAGGAGGACGAGGTGAATATTCGAAACAAGATGGAATTGGAGATACGCTGCGAGAAAACTTATTGAATCGTCAATTGGGCCAATGGAATATCTCCGCTTGGATGATGGGAGAAACAGTGCCTACGGAACAAAATCACATTAGGTTACATGCCGATTTGAAAGATAAATATGGCATACCGCAAATTGTGTTCTCTTGTGACTGGACAGAAAATGATGTCAAAATGGTCAAAGATTTTAGAGAGCAAATGCAGGAAATGTTTGAAAAAGCAGGATTTCAGCAAATTAGAACAGCTGATTCAAAATCTGCTCCAGGTGCTGATATCCATGAAATGGGCGGTGTTCGAATGGGGAAAAATCCTAAGGATTCCCTGTTAAATGAATGGAATCAATTACATGCTTGTAAAAATGTATTTGTCACCGATGGAGCCTGTATGACATCCACAGGGACACAAAATCCTACCTTAACTTTCATGGCTTTAACCGCACGCGCGGCTAATCATGCAGTGAACGAATTGAAAAAAAAGAACTTATAAAACAAAATACACATGAAAAAGAATCGATTAATGATTGCCCTATTGGGAATTTGTCTTAGCTGGGGTGCTTATGCCCAAAAAGTGTACACCTATCCATTAGGGGTACAAGCTTATACTTTTAGAAAACAATTTCCTCAAGATCCACTCAAAACCTTGGATATTATCAAAGGAATGGGTTTTACGGAGTTGGAAGGTGGAGGCGCTAAAGGTATGACTTTACAGGAATTTAAACAGCAATGTGATGCTAGGGGTATTTCTATTCCCTCTACTGGAGCAGATTTTGGAGAGTTAGAAAAAGACCCCATGGCTGTAGTTCAAAAGGCAAAAGTCTTGGGAGCTAAATTTGTCATGTGTGCATGGATTCCTCATAAAGGAAACGATTTTACTTTAGAAGACGCTCAGAAAGCAGTAAACGTATTTAATAAAGCGGGTAAGGTTTTGAAAGAAAATGGGATTACGCTTTGCTACCATGACCATGGATACGAGTTTCATGCATTTGAAAAAGGCACCTTATTAGACTACATTATTCAAAAGACTGATCCAGCTTATGTTTCTTTTGAAATGGATGTATTATGGACATTGCATGGAGGGGGCGAAAAAATGCCAGTGAAGCTTTTGAAAAAATACCCAGGTCGTTGGAAATTAATGCACGTGAAAGATTTACGCAAGGGGGTAGTTGGTGATTTAACGGGTCATACTCCAGCCATCAATGACGTTCCCGTAGGAACGGGCCAGGGAAATTGGAAAAAGATTATCCAATTAGGTAAAAAAGCGGGTGTGGAACATTGCTTTATTGAAGATGAGAGCGATAATGAAATGGTCAATGTACCTTTAAGTATAAGTTATCTTAAATCATTGTAGGAAAAAGCCCCGAATTCGGGGCTTTTTTATTAAAAATCTTTTTCTCCGTAATCTGTTTTGGTCGATTTCGTTTTTTGTCCTCGATCATTGATTCGGAAACCAAAACTCAACTGAATCACTCGGTCCCATTTGCGATAATCTGTACTAGAGAAAAAATCAGGTGTTTGAGTGACAATGGTTTGAATGTTGGTATTAAAAACATTGAGGCATTGTAAATTCAAATTTGCCCGATTTTCCCAAAGCGCATATTTTATGCTAACATTGGAAAGCAATAAATCAGAGTCGTAACCTTGTGTAGTCACGGATCTAGATAAATAGTTGAAATCCCAAACAAAACGTAATTTAGGACTGATGTCTAGGCTAGTATTACCGTTTAAATTGTAATTAAAGCTGCTTTGCTGGGTTTCTATTCCTCTAAAATTTCCTTGAACATCAAACTGATATAGATTTCCTGATAAGTATACTCTCCAAATTTTACTAGGTCTTATTTCCGTTAAAAATTCCACTCCTGTGGATTGAGAACTTCCCGCATTGGTATAGGTTCTTCCTAATATTGTCCGACTGTAAATTTCATTCACTCGAAAGACTTTATCTTGAAGAAAATTGACATAGGCAGTTGCGGTAAAGGAGATATTTTGGAAGCCTTTACTTATGCCTAATTCGAAAACATTGGCTATTTCTGGTAATAAATTAGGGTCTCCTGTTTCAATCGTTTCAGCATGGCGATGGTTTTTAAAAGGCGACATTAATTTGCTCGAAGGGCGTTCAATTCTTCTACTATATGCCATGCGAAGGGTTTTTTCTCCTTCTAATTTCCAGATTCCTTGTAAAGAGGGGAATAGGTATATTTGATTTAGGGTGTAGGTTTTACCTGGTTCTCCGGCATGAGTAAGATTACGGTCCATCCATTCTGACCTTAATCCCAAGGCATATGAAAACTTCTGACGACTTCCGTTTAATTGAACATATGGTGCATGTATACTTTGCGCCAATTCCATCTTATCTGTGTAATTAGGATCAGAGTACCAGCTATTGGTTCCTGCAGCAAAACGTTCAAATAGAAAATCTCCTTGATGATTAACATATCTAAAGTGATAACCAAATTCAAGTTTATTCTTGGCTGGCAGCGGTAGGCTATAATCTAATTGGAACCTCCATGCACTCAAAGGACTAGTTTCGGTAGACCTTTCCCATAATAAGAGCTTGTTGCTGCCCTCATAGGTATCATAATTATTTAGAGGTCCACCTAATTTTGAATATTCATATAAACCCAGTAGGCTTAACTTAGCTTGATTAGCATAGGTGTGAGAATAATCGACGTTATAAGTTTGAAATTTACCCGATCTAATAAATAAATTTTGGTTGAAAAATTGCCTATATGGGTTTATAGTAGACTGGAAAGAGGAAAAAAGGTCACCCCTTGATTGTGTTTGAATAAAGTCCTGGTAGTGAAGGTTCGCGGTTCGGTCGGTTTGTTTTTCTCCTACATAGGCAGACCAATTCCAAAGGTCATTGGTACTTGCCTGCCAGGTACCACCTGCTCGGATGGAATATTGAAAATCCATATAATTTCTGACGCCTTCGGAAGGCATGTAGCTAAGCGTATCCAGGAATTTTGTACGAATTTCTCCCACTCGAAAGCCATCAATATCGTACCTTCTATAATCTGCTGCAGCAAATACACTCCATTTTTTGTCGGTAAAACTCCATTGCAGATCACTACTAAATCGTAAAGGTAGCGTACCCCCATTCATGATGTTTCCAGACCATGCGCTTCCAATTCTCGTATTTTTTTTGGTAATGATGTTTATCATCCCCGCTTTACCGTCGGCATCGTATTTAGCCGAAGGGCTTGTGATTAGTTCAATACTTTCAATCAAATTAGCGGGTATTTGGGCTAAAATATCAGCGGGAGTCCGAGTAGACGGTTTTCCGTCAATTAATAATATAAAACCTGTACTCCCTCTCAAGGAAATTTCTCCCTCCGTATTGACTGTTACTGCGGGGAGTCTTTGCATTAAATCTAAACCTGTCCCGTTGGCAGCATTTTGAAATTGCTTGGTCTGAAAGGTCTGTTTATCTATTTGAAGAGCAGAAACCGCTTTTTCTCCCTTGACAATAATTTCACTAAGTGTTTGATTTTCTGCTTCAAGAGTAATCTCATTTGACTTAATAGAAAAGAATTCAGCTAAACTAATGATTCGAGTTTTATAGGAAAGAGCTTGAAATTTTATGAAAGCTAGATTGGAGGGGAGTTCTTTAAAAGTAAAATTTCCTAATGTATCACTTAATGTTCCTTTCCAAACTGTGGAGTCTTTTTTCCAAAGGCTGACGTTGGCGAATTCAATATTTCGTCGACTTTGTTTGTCGACCAATTTACCTGATAACACCTTACCTTGACCAAAAGCTAAAGAGAGGGTGGTAATCGTTAATAGAATAACTAAAAAATGTTTTTTCATGAACAGGTAAGAGGAAATGAAATTAAATTACTTACAAGGTAGCATTTCTTACTTCTTATAGTATCCTTACTTGGATGTTTTGAGTATGAGGTAGCCCATATCTTTTATTTTAATATGCTTGCCACATCTGATTTATCGTGTAAATTCGTTTGGTATAGCATAAAACAGAAAACAGATGAAATGGACAAATGAGTTTGATTTTTTAAAAGGACCACGAGCACGTTGGAAAGAGTTAATTTTCTCCATTGAAGTACTTTTTCAATACATCAAAGGATTTAGAAATCTCCACTTTATAGGACCCTGTATTACCATTTTTGGCTCAGCTCGATTTGACGCCAATCATTCTTATTATCAAACTACCGAAAAGTTGGCTGAAGAACTATCCAAACTTGGTTTTGCCATCATGACAGGCGGAGGGCCAGGTATTATGGAAGCGGCAAATAAAGGGGCTATGCAAGCTGGAGGAGTATCACTTGGCTGTAATATTGAATTACCCTTTGAGCAAATGGCTAATCCCTATTTAGATAAATTTGTTACCATTCGATATTTCTCAGTAAGAAAGGAATTGTTAAGGAAATATTCTTCGGGTTTTGTGGTTATGCCTGGAGGATTAGGCACCTTGGATGAATTTTTCGAAGTAATAACCCTTATTCAGACCGGAAAAATCAATCACTTTCCTGTTGTGGTCATGGGATTAGAATACCATGAAAAATTGATGGCCTATTTCGAATCCTTGATTCATGAGCAAACCGTAAGTCCCAATGACTTTGATTATATCTTATTTACGGATGATATTTCCTTGGCCATCAATCATATTCAAACCAAATCGGAGAAACGTATCCCTCCTCGGAAAAATCCAAATCAACCTTTATGGATTTTGGGGGAAAAGAGAATTTACAAAAAGCGATAATAGGTTTTGCTCAAGGGTATTTTTGTGAGGTATTGTCTATTTAAGGGCCATTAATATAAAGTCATACCTGACGAAGGTCATAGTTATTTGGTTTCTTAGGCTTGAACTTTGCGACAAATCAAATTAGATTATGTCTAAAAAGCTCGCACATTCATTTCATATCCCTGTTATGGGATTAGGCTTTACCATTGATACTCCAGTAAAAGTGGCTCATTTAGGAATTTCCTCGGTTATATCCATTATGGATGACCACCTGGTGGAGGAAATGAGGGAAGTTCATGCTAAAGCGAATAATCGACCTTTTCAAACTATTTTAAAAACAGAAAACGATTACCGAGCTAAGCGCATACAAGCGTATTTGAATTTGGTCAATGAATTAGTGAATGAAAAGATGGAGGCTATGCGTCATCAATCATTCGAGGAAGGAACAGACTTACATCGGTATTTTGAGTTATTACCAGAGTCCTCAGCCTTAAAACAGGTATATCAAAGCTGGTTAATCTCGAAAGAGGAGGCATTGGAAAATTATTTGAGAGAAAGCATCATTCCAGGTTCCATTGACGTGAACATCATGTCTAAGGTAAATAAAACCAATTATTCCAAAGATGGTGAAGCTCTTGAAAAAGAATTTTCAGATGCCTTATCTGCCTTACGAGGATATGCCTTGAGTGACTTGAAATCTTCCGTCATATTTTCAGCAGGATATAATCCATTGTTATACAGCTACATCGACCAGTTTGCAGATTTTTTCCCAAATGAAAAAGGGGGACTAAAGAAGCAAATTATTTTAAAAGTGAGTGATTTTAGGAGTGCCTTGACTCAGGGTAAATTATTAGCCAAAAAGGGACTTTGGATTTCTGAGTTCCGTATTGAATCAGGCTTGAATTGTGGAGGCCATGCTTTTGCGACGGATGGATTATTATTAGGGCCCATTTTAGAAGAATTTAAGCAAAGTCGTGCGGACATGAAAAAGGAGCTTTTTGATATGTGCCAAAAAGTCTTGGTGGAAAAAGGACTCACGCATTTTTCGGATATACCCGAGATGCGTATCACCGTGCAAGGGGGAATAGGTACAAGCGAAGAAAATGAATTTTTACTTGATCATTATGAAACCCAGGGGACAGGTTGGGGAAGTCCTTTTTTGTTGGTACCTGAAGCAACGAATGTAGATGAAGCTACTTTACAAGCCTTGGCTACAGCTGAAGAGTCCGATTATTACATGAGCCACGCCTCTCCTCTAGGTGTTCCTTTTAACAATTTTAGAAAGAGTAGTTCTGAAAAACAGCGGTTAGAAAGAATAGAAAAGGGTAGGCCGGGTAGTCCATGTAATTTGGAGTATTTGTCTACGAATACCGAATTCACGGAAAAGCCCATTTGTACTGCTTCAAGGCAGTACCAGCATGCCAAAATTAAGGAGTTGGAAGCTCAAAATTTACCAAGTCAAGAATTGAAAAAACAAGTGGATAAGATTACCGAAAAAGCTTGTCTATGTACCGGTTTGGGGACTTCTGCATTAAAAAACTATGGCATCAAACCAAAGCATCATTTACATGCTATCGCAATTTGTCCTGGGCCCAATTTGGCCTATTTTTCAGGAGTATATTCCTTGAAAGAAATGGTAGATCATATCTATGGTCGAATCAATATCCTGAATACCCAGGAACGGCCTAACTTATTTGTGAAGGAATTAGGACTTTATGTTGACTACCTTAAAAACGAACTCGCTGAAAGTATGGAAAATATGAATGTAAAGCAGGAGCGCTATTTGAAAACATTCAAGCAAAATTTACTCGCTGGGGTAGAATATTATAAGTCCTTGCAGATTCCTAACTGGAAGGATATGTTGCCAGATCTAAAGAAAATGGAGGAACATATTGAAGGCCTGATTATCCCAAGTTTAGAAAGGAATTTAGTTTAAGGACAAATTTCAATATAGAGTTTTTTGTTGGGCGTTGGGCTGTAAGCTAAGCATTGAGCGCAGGTGGCTTCTTTTGGGGGACTCATTATTTTAAAGGTGAAAATTTCTCCCTCTTTGATGCGCGCTGTAACGCTACAGGGGTTTGCCAAAGCAAAAACATGTTGATATGATTTACCCGTTTCGGGGTTTTTCCAATTGACCTCTACCTTTGAGGTATCAATGTCCTTATTTATGGCCTCAATCACATAATTCATGCAGATGCCCTGTAAAACAAATTTGCCTTGGTAGCAGGTTGGACTAATTTTCTCAGCACTTTTGCACTGTACAAGAAGTGGCAATAAGAGTAATATTCCGTACTTTTTCATCGTTTTTTAGACTACAATCCATACGTTGGAAGAAATAATTTATTGTCCTTTGATAGAAAAATTGTTTTCCAATGGGGGTATTGTTGAGTTCGGAGTTTGATCTATAAAAAACTAATTAAACCAAAATTGGGATGGATAGGAATAGAAAAGTACACCTGGTTTTAGGAAGTGGAGGAGCCAGAGGCTTTGCCCACATGGGGGTTATTGATGTTTTAGAGGAGCAGGGATATGAAATTATCAGTGTGACAGGCTGTTCCATGGGAGCAGTAGTTGGTGGAATATATGCAGCGGGTTTCCATGAAGCCTATAAAAGCTGGGCACTGGAACTGACCAAAGCAAAGGTGTTTAGTCTCTTGGACTTTACTTTGGGTAAACACGGATTTGTGAAAGGTGAGCGTATTTTTGAAGTATTGTCTCAATTCATTAATGTACCCCAAATTGAAGATTTTAAGATTCCATTTACGGCAGTAGCGGCTGATATGAATACCAAGAAAGAAGTATGGTTTCAATCGGGGGATTTATACCGGGCATTAAGGGCCTCGATTGCAATACCTGGCATTTTTACTCCTGTGATCGATGGAGAGCATGTTTTAGTAGATGGAGGAGTACTCAATCCTTTGCCCTTAAACGTTGTAAAAAAGCAAGAGGGAGAACTGCTTATCGCCGTGGATTTAAATGGAGATTCGCCGTTTTTTGTATTACCTGAAAAAAATGATTCAGAGGATTCAGAACTTTTAAAAGGCATAAAAGATTGGTTAGGAAAATATTGGGTGAATGCAGCTCCCCAAGATTTATCTGCCCTGGCAAGTACTAAATCCCTGAGTGATATTTTGTTTTATTCTTATGAAATGACCCAAGATAAAGTGACGGAAATGATGTTGGATAAATATCCCCCAGATATCTTAATTGAAATTCCTAAATCAACTTCTTCTATATTTGATTTTGATCGAGCTAAAGATTTAATTGCCTATGGGCGAAAGGCCTGCGAGGAAGCTTTGATAAAGAAAACGATTTAAAGAAGTAAATATGAAAAATAGCGGCTTATTTCTACTTTTTGGCCTGTTTTTAACCATGAGTTCTTCCTGTAAACGAGAAGAGCTCCCCAAGGCCACTTGCTTAAAAGGCAGATTAGCGTTGAAAGGAGTTTGTATGAACTATGTCATTGAAGTGATAGAAGGCCAGGTAGATAGTAGTAAAGTGGAATTGGCTTGGCAGAATCCCATGACAAATAAAGTGTATACCAAGGCTTTTGCCCTTAAAAGTATCTGTTCTTTTCCAGAAAATCTGAAGGAAGGAGATGAGTTTTATTTTAGTATTTCGGCTTTACCGGAGGATAAGATGTGTGCCCAATGTAAGGCTTATAGCCCTGTTCCTAAAAAAGGACTATCGATTGAAATTTGTGATTAATGGAGGGCATCATTATTCAGGGCAGGCTACAAGGTAACCCAAGGCTTGAATAATTTCTGTGCGCAATAGACCACTACCTCCTCCAAAATGCTCCAAGCATTTTACTTTTGGATGAATTTTTGAGACGATATTTTTAATATCCATCTCTTGTGTTGTCGACAAACCACTACTCAATATTATTAGCTCCATAGTGGATGACGATAGGCATAAGCTTTCTATTTCCTCTAGATTACAAGTACCCTGAGCGGAAAGCTCAGGATACTTATTCACTAGTCTGATAAGCAATTCTACGATTGCTTCGTTTTTACCAACAACTAAAACATTTACTTTTTTCATGTTTTGGTTTTGGGGTTTTGTGATTAGGCTTTTACTAATTGGATTTCTCCAGCAATCTTGATTTCTTCACTTACCAAAACACCACCTGTTTCTAAAGCGGCATTCCAGTTTAATCCGAAATCCGTACGGTTGATTTTTGTATTAATGGTAAATCCTGCTTTTAAATGTCCCCATGGATCTTTAGCTACGCCACCAAATTCTACATGAATTTTGACCGGTTTAGTTACATCCTTAATGGTTAAATTACCCAATAGGTTAAATTCGTCACTGCTTGACTTTTCTATTCCTGTGGAGCTAAAGCTAATGTTTTCAAATTTATCAGCTTCAAAGAAATCTGCACTTGCCAAGTGGGCGTCACGCTGTTCGTTTCCTGTTGAAATACTAGCGGCCTTTGCGGTAAAGCTAATTTTTGCATCAGAAAAAGTCTCATCAGCGCTTTCTGCAATTACATTAAAATCGGTAAAACCACCGGTCACGTTAGTGATCATTAAGTGCTTTACTTTAAATTGAATTTCGGAGTGTGTCGGGTCTAATGCCCAAGTTAAATTTGCCATGTTGTTTGTTAGTTTGATTAATGTTAGGTTAAATATTCATGGGAACTTCCATGAGTAGAATTTTTGAGTTATCACTTTGAGCTTTTAAATCAAAGCTATCTAGATCCCATAAGCCTAGACCATCTCGACGGTTTACATCATATCCTTCGATTTGAAAATTACCTTCTAAGACAAAAGCGTAAACGCCATTTCCCGGTTTTTTTATCCGATAATGACTTATTTTTCCTGCTTCAAAATGCCCCAAATGAAACCAAGCATCTTGATGTATCCAAACTCCTTCGTCCTCTGGGTTGGGTGATAGAATTTGCTGAAGTTGATTCAGGCTATACTTATTTTGAAGGGTAATTTGGTCATATCGTGGTGTTACATTTTTCTTATTCGGAAAGACCCAAATTTGCAGGAATTTGACGGCTTGTTCTTTATGGTGATTGTACTCGCTATGGTAAATACCCGTACCTGCACTCATCACCTGAATATCTCCTTGGCGTATGACTGCTAGGTTTCCCATACTATCCTTGTGTTCTAAATCTCCTTCTAAGGGGATACTGATGATTTCCATGTTGTCATGGGGATGTTGTCCAAAACCCATTCCCCCTTTTACAGAATCATCATTCAATACCCTAAGTGCTCCGAAATGAATTCTTTTCGGATCGTAATAATTGGCGAAACTAAAAGTATGAGCGCTAACCAACCATCCGTGGTTGGCTTGGCCTCTGGATTCAGCTTTGTGAAAGATGCTCTTTTTCATATTTTTTTGAATTAGCGATACAAAGATCTGAACTAATAGTAGCGAAAAAGATAATCTAGATTAAGAAAGTAAAAAGGCTATAAAGAAAAAACAAAGCCCATTCAAATGAACGGGCTTTGTGTAATATTCGTATGTTGATTTTTATTCTCCTACAATCTTGCCACGGATGATTTGTCCACAAGTAACAGTTCCTGATTTTCCTCCCCAACGTAAAATACCATAACCATCAGTAGGCAAAAAGTGGCCATTTACTGTCAAGCGGTAATAGTTAGTAGTCCCTCCGCCGTTGTAGTTAAATTTTAATAAAGACCCAAAGCCATCTTGACACTCTGTTGTGCTACCATCGCAGGTATTCATTTTATCTGAAGAAATAGTTTCCCATTCTGTTGAACCATTAGGAGAATTTTCCCCTTTAATTCCTGAACCACTAGGAAGACAAAAGTTTTGAATTACAAAATGACTCAAACCAGTTTGCTGACTTTCTTTCTGCGTAATCTTGTACAAGAAAGTAGATTTGTTCGTGGTACTATTGTATGAACTACTTTCTAGCGATACCGTAAATCCAACTTCCGCTACTTGCATATTGGCAGCTAACGATGGAATCGCAAGCGCCAATAGTAGTAGCAAGTTTAGAACACATATTTAGGAATTGGTAATGAAATTCTTTTTCATCGTTTATGTTGATATATAATTTTTTAACACAGAGTATACTTTATTCAGTTAGACCAACAGGCACAATAATTTCCCTGTCAAAATCCTGAAGATTTTCCAAGCATTATAATCCCATGTACTGGGTTTAGACAGACAAGGATTCGTCACACGTATTCATTTTGTGTGACGATAATGATCCAAGTTGTCTTTCAAAAACAAATTTTGATTATAATTTAGAAACACGAAGAGAAATAGTACTTTTCAATGACTTTTAAGTCTTATTATTATGGTCGAATTTGTATTTTTTTTAATGGTTATTGTGATTCATTTCAAAAATTCAAATTCAATCAGCCTGTTACTATTTTTTCATGTTGACGCAAATATAGTACCATATTTATCATAAAATAATCAAGTAGATTGGCTTAGTAGACTTTCGCAGCAAATCTTGAAGCCATTAATTGATAAATGAGAACATTTTAAATCAATTTAAAATACAAATATTTTTCATATGATATTTTAGGGCAATAAAATTACATTTTCATTTAAAATAAAAATTTTGATTTTTATTTTAAATTCAGCACAAATATTAATTTGTTGGCATATGTTTATTCCTTTTTAAAAGAATTTTTAAAAGAAGACATAAATGTTTTGGTAAGGATTTTACCATCATAAAATATGAAATTCAGAAAAATATATAGCTAAATGCCACATTTTGGAAATGAGATTTTTGAATAAAAAAATGAGTTCAACAATGTTTTTTTATGAGATTCGTCAGTTTTGCATTATTCTTCTAATGGATTCAAAGCATAGGATACGACCTATAAAAATGCCTAGAAATTGAATTTTTCTAAGACCTGCCAATAAAACTTTTACTAGTGAAGTCAAACCAAGAAGGAGATTCCAGGTTTGCTTTTAAGGATACTAGGATAAGCTACGAAGGTATTCGCTCCGCATTTTACTTAAGAATTCGGGAGTAACCCCTATGTAGGCTGCAACGAGCTTTTGGGGGATATCATTGGTTAATGATGGGAAAGTCTGACAAAAATTAGCATATCGTTGTTTAGCACTTAGACTAAGATTATCTATGAGCCTTTGTCGATAGGCAACCAATGAGTTTTCTGTTAATATCCGAAAATATCTTTCTAAGGCGGGTATTTGATCAAAAAGCATTAATTGGTCTTTTCGACTGAGGAGCATGACTTCTGAGTCCATGATGGCTTGAACACTCAGATCTCCTGGTTTTTGTGAAATAAAACTGTACATATCAGTTATCCACCAATTGGCAGGAGCAAATTGCATGATGTGTTCAAATCCATTTTCATCCACAGAAAAGGATCTTAAACAACCTGAAATGACTAAGGCTGCATCTTTGCTTACCTCTCCTCGTTCAAACAAAAAGTCCTTTTTATTCAGTTTCACTCTTCTCCAGGTACTCTCTATCAATGTACATTCAGCCTCCGTCAAGTGGATGAGTTTTTTTATGTTGTTCAAGACTGAGTTTTCTGTCATCGCTAGGAAGGAATCACGGTGTAATCAATCTCTTGAAAATCTGCTACCGATGGTATCCATATGTTTTCAACAAAATGAACATGGTCAGGATGGTTTGTATAAGCTTCATATAAGGCTACGTTTTCAAACTGCATGATTAGCCCAAATTCGTATGGATTTTTAGGGCTAATTTCTTTAAGGCACTGAAAGTTTTGTACGCCTGGTATTTGTGCTAATTTTTTAGCTTCAACAAAGAAAAGATCCTGTTGCTCTTGGTTTATCGTAGACTTAAAATGAAGAAAAACGGAATGATGAATCATGGCATATATTTAATGTTCAAAGGTAGAAATATTTTGTATACCGCAGTTTTGAATCTTGAATAGTTACTATTTTTTAAAGTATGCTTTGAGGGAGAATTGGCCTCTAAGGATTCACGATACGACTATAATTTAATTTTTTTTTGATAAAAAAGCATTTTATCTGACCAAGTCATGTTTTCCGCATTGCCGTATAATCAACCTTTCGTTGTTTCTGCTTGATTATCAAAAAGATACAATAAGCAGCTTCATAAATTTATAAGGATAGTTAAGGATGGTTGACTATGCTCAAATGAGTTAGTTGTACTTTATAATATTATTGTTTCTATGAATAGTTCTATTTATGAAGCAGCTTTTATTCAACCTTTTATAACCAAACTCAAACCTCTTATTATGAAAAAACTATCATTACTAATTTTTTGTATGCTCCTGGTTTACCAAGGACTTGCTCAAAGTGTGCAAGTCCGAGGTAAGGTTAGCACTACCGGAGGAGTAGGCGTTCCTGGCACCTCGGTGTTGGAGAAAGGAACGACCAACGGTGCAGTTACCAATGCAAATGGAGAGTACTCGATCCGAGTATCTTCCAAAAATGCCGTTCTAAATTTTTCTTCAGTAGGCTTATTACCTAAGTCAGAAGCCGTTCAAGGCCGTACGGTAATCGATGTCCTTTTAGAAGAAAATCAAAAAGAATTAACTGAAGTGGTTGTTGTGGGATATGGTTCCCAAAGAAAGCAAGATATTACTTCAGCCGTTTCTGTGATCGGTATGAAGGATATTGGAGAACAACCTGCCAATAACATGAACCAATTATTACAAGGCCGTGCATCAGGAGTTGTGGTAAAGCAAAAAGCCGGAACACCAGGTGGAGCTTTTGAGGTGCGAGTGCGTGGTATAGGTTCATTGGGAGCTGGTAGTGATCCTTTGTATGTAATCGATGGTTTCCCTGTGGGTACATCCGTAGGTGCTAACTTTAACCCGAATGACATAGAAAGTATCTCCGTATTAAAGGATGCTGCTTCTACGGCAATTTACGGTGCAAGGGGTTCAAACGGGGTAGTGTTAATTACTACCAAGAATGCGCAAGAAGGAAAAGTGAATGTAAATTTCTCCGTAGACTACGGAGTTAACTCCATTCCTGACTCTCGTCGTGTGAAAATGTTGACAGGCCAGGAGTTTGCGCAATTCAAGAAAGATGTTTTCATGGATGCCATCCGTATTTTACAAAAAAGAGAGCCATCTATTGAGGAGGTTCCGCTAGGATATCGTTTTCCTGAGCAGACTAAATATTCGACAGATTGGTTTGGCGCTATTCTGAATAAGAATTCGGCATATCAAGATGCCAACCTAACCATTAGTTCAGGTAAAGGGCCAATTAAATCCATGTTTTCTGTAGGTTACTACAAGGAAGATGGAGCTATCATGAATACCGATTATGATCGTATTTCTATTCGTTCAAATAACGGTGGTCAGGTGAGTAAGTTTTTAACTGTTGGATTGAATGTCAACGGAAGTTTGACTCGTCAAAATGTAGCGAATACAGATGGTCGCAGTGCCTTAGTAGGTGGCGCATTATTGATGGATCCACGTGAGCCTATTTATAATGCAGACGGATCGATGCGACCTTATATCGGAGGTGTGGATGGAGCTTTTGGTTTCCCTAATCCAGTATTTTTATTACAAAATGTTATTCGTAAAAGAAATATATCCGATGTTTTGGCGAATGCTTTTGCTGAGTTTACCATTCTTGATGGTTTGAAATTTAGATCTTCCATCAATGGAAAAATGAACTTTAACCGCTTCAAGGAGTTTGTGCCCTCTACCATTGGAGCTTCTGTAGCTTCAGGAACAGCTGGTGCGCCACCAAGGATAGCCACAGCTCGTGATATTTCTGAGCAATTACAAAACGTTTCTTTTGATGAGTTATTGACATATTCTCCAAAAATTGGAGAAGACCATAAATTGGATGCAATGCTAGGTTTTACTTCTCAAAAAGAGCAAGTATATGGCATTGATGGTTCTGCCAATACATTTCCAGATGACTTAGTTCCTTATTTAGGTGCTGGATCTATCCGTTCATCTAACTCTTATGAGTATAGCTGGTCTTTATTAGCCTATTTTGCTCGTGTAAACTATGCATTAAAAGATAAATACCTTTTCTCTGCTTCATTCCGTAGAGAAGGAAGCTCTCGTTTTGGAGAGAATAATAAGTTTGGAGATTTCCCAGCAGCATCGGTAGGTTGGAGAATTTCAGAAGAGCCTTTCATGAAGGATATCAGCTTTATCAATGACATGAAAATTCGTGCGAGCTGGGGTGTTACAGGTAACAATAACATTGGTAACTATCCAAGCTTGGCATTCGTAGGGGCAAATAACTACATCTTAGGAAACAGTTTTGCACCAGGTAAAGTGATTAGCAACTTTGCTAACTCTTCTTTGAAATGGGAAAAATCAGATCAGTTGGACATTGGTTTAGATTTAGCCACGTTTAACAATAAGTTGACCTTCACTTTTGAGTACTACAAGAAAGTAACCAACGATATGTTATTACCAGTTTCGATTCCAGCGGTTTCTGGTTTTACTACCAGTTTGGACAACATTGGTCAGGTTCAAAATACAGGGGTTGAATTAAGCGCAGATTATCGCACTAGTTTTGGTCCTGTGAATTTCAGAACTAACATGAACTTAACGATGAACCAAAGTAAAATTTTGGCCATCAAAGGAGCCAATGACATACTTTGGTATGGTAGTTTTTATGGTGGGTATAACGTCATGAAAGTGGGTCGTCCGATTGGTATGATTTACGGTTACAGAAAAGAAGGCATTTTCAATACTCAGGCAGAAATTGATGCTTGGGCTAAGCAAGATGGTGTAATTCCTGGCGGTATGAAGTTCAAAGACATGAACGGAGATGGTGTTATTTCATATGATACACAAGACATGACTGAAATTGGAAATCCAAATCCTGCCTTTACTTGGGCTTGGACCATGGCTGCTGATTACCGTCAATGGGATTTGAACGTATTATTTGTAGGAGCTCAAGATTTTGATATCTACCGTAACATTGAAGCATCTACCATGAACATGGACGGTGTGTTTAACGTATTAGATAAAGCCAAAGATCGTTGGAGATCGGCTACTAATCCGGGTACCAATCCGAATGACAAAAACTCACAAGGAGGAACTAGTTATTTCAAGTGGTCTCGTGAAAGTAGTGAGCGTTATGTATATGACGGAAGTTATGTTTGGTTAAAGGCAGTGACTTTAGGGTATAAACTTCCTAAAATGAGCAATATATTCAGCGAGTCTAGAGTATTCTTAACGGCGAATAACTTATTCTTATTTACCAATTACCCAGGAAATAACCCGGACGCAGGTGTTAGAGGTGGAACGGAATTGAACAATGACGATGAGTCATATCCAGTTCCTAGAACAGTGGCTCTTGGTGTTAAATTAAACTTCTAATTATACAGAAATGAAAAAAATAACAGCTTCAATATTATTATCCTTTTGCTTCATTCAGTTTTCTTGTCAAGAAGACTTTTTGAAGACAACAGACCCTACGAGGATTGGTCGAGATTTGTTTTATCAAAACGAAACTCAATTCAATCAAGCTTTGAATGGAATATATGGTCAATTGCAAACGATCACCAACTCGGCCTATATTCAGCAGGAATTTATGTCAGACAATACCACGCTAGACTTCAATCCATTGGATCGTGGAGGTGCAGCTGGTTGGGAGGCATTTGAATTCTCAACGGTTAACCAAGGAAATGGAGAAATCAATACGCTTTGGAATAACCATTATGCAACGATGTACAACATCAATTATGCTTTGGAAAAATTAGCTGCTTCTACTATTGATGCAACGGCTAAGGGAGCGATT
The DNA here is from genome assembly GCF_054558475.1 of Aquirufa sp. Wall-65K1. Lineage (NCBI taxonomy): Bacteria > Pseudomonadati > Bacteroidota > Cytophagia > Cytophagales > Flectobacillaceae > Aquirufa > Aquirufa sp. Wall-65K1. The sequence continues at coordinate 179,709 of NZ_JBPXKD010000003.1, forward strand.
GAAGGTCAATTGAAATTCTTACGTGCTTACCATTATTTCAACTTAACGCGTTATTTTGGTGATGTGGTTTTAGCAACGAAGACTTTATCAAATCCTAATGAGTCATTTAATTTAGTTCGTTCTCCTCAAGCTGAGGTTTACAAGCAGATTGAAACAGACTTGGGTGATGCAGTGAAGTTATTACCTGCTTCATATCCTGCTTCAGGAAGAGGAAAGGCGACCAAAGGAGCTGCCGTGGCATTGCTAGGAAAAGTATATTTAACTAGAAAGAACTATACAGCTGCAGCTACTACCTTAAAAGATGTTTTGAGCTTAGGGTATTCTTTGAATGCGAATTACAAAGACAACTTTGACCCAGCTAAGAAAAATGGGCCTGAGTCCATCTTTGAAGTTCAATATCAAGGAGGTAACGACTTAGGTGAGCAAAGTAACTTTGTTTATGTGTTTGCTCCTCGTTTATCTCAAGGTGCTGTAACTGGATACGCAAATACTACGCCAAGTGGTAGAAATATTCCTACTCGTGATATGATCAACGCCTATGAGGCGGGAGACTTGCGTAAAGATATTTCCTTGAAAACAGGATATACCTTGAACGGTACTTTTGTTGGTATTCCATTCGTAGCTAAATACCAATATCCGCACACCATTTCTGGTCGCTCGGATAATAACTGGCCGGTATTGCGTTATGCCGATGCATTATTGATGTTAGCTGAATCAATCAATGAATCAGCTGGACCAACAGCCGAAGCATTAGGGTATGTGAATGCCGTAAGAAAAAGAGCTGGATTGGCTGAATTGGCAGGTTTATCCAAAGAAGGTTTACGTGCAGCTATCATGCAAGAGCGTCGTGTGGAATTAGCCTTTGAAAATCACCGCTGGTTTGATTTACAAAGAACCATGACTCCTTCTGAATTGACGGCATTTATGAATGCTCATGGAGCTAGAGAAAAAGCAAATCCTACCGTTTCAAGAGGAGGAATTGCCTTCAACGCTTTGGATTATGTATATTCTGATTTTGAATATTACTTACCTATTCCTGCTCCTCAAATTTTGATTAACAGTAAATTAACCCAAAACCCAGGGTATAACTAAGGGATTTTTTATTTAGATTAATCTTTGTAAAATTGCCGAGTGCTTGGACTTGCTCTCCAAGCCTCGGCAACACAAAGATTTAAACCTATTATAACAAACATTTCTGTGCAAAATAGTACTGAATTTATTACCTTTTTGGGTCGATTACACCCACTGATTGTTCACTTCCCCCTAAGTTTATTATGGGTAGTATTGCTGCTTGAAGCCATTTCTTGGAAGCAATCATCCAATCAATTTAAACCAGCCATTCATTTGATGCTTTGGGTCGTAAGTATTTCTGCCCTATTGGCAGTGACTTTCGGCTTGATACTAGCCAATCAAGATGATTATGCAGGTAATACTGTGGTCTGGCACCAATGGTCGGGTATTGCAACCCTCGTGTTGGCAGCTTTGGCCTTATTAGCTTTTAAAGCGGATGAGACCAAATCCTATCGGGCCTTGTTAATCCTTTCCGTGTTTGGCGTAACTTTTGCCGGACATTATGGAGCCATGTTAACCCATGGTGACGATTATTTGAGTTCTGTTTGGAATCCTGAAATAGCCAAAGATTCTACTTCGGTAGCCCCTAAAATAGATGTTAAAAAATTACAAGGCGACATCAACGTCGATCAGAAAGAAGCTTTAGCCATAGAGGCTAGAAGTATTTTGACAAAACATTGTACCAGTTGTCATGGTACCAAAAAAGTAAAAGGGAAACTTCGTCTTGACGAATTAAAATACGTCTTAAAAGGGGGAGAAAATGGAAAGGCCTTGATTATCGGCCATCCAGAAAAAAGCGATATCATTCATCGCATCAAATTACCAGCTAGTCATGATGACGCTATGCCTACCAAGGGTAAGCGCCTGACCAAAGCAGAAATTGAAGTATTGGAAACATGGATTAAGCAGGGCGCTCCTTGGCCTAATTCTCCCAACACCACTCGTCCATTAGCTTTGCCTGAAGAAACAGATTTATCAGTTTCCAATGACCTACCTACTGGACCTGTTCCTGCTGCTTTTCAAGAAGTAGAAAGTGCTACAGTAAGTCCAGCAGCACAAATTTTAAATGCGAATCAAGTAGATGAATTGAACATAAAAGTTCGAACCATCTTAGCCCATAATTGTTACAGTTGCCATAATGCTACCAAAACCAAAGGAAAACTTCGTTTAGACAAAAAAGAATTTCTGTTTAAAGGGGGTGAAAACGGGCCTATTTTAGTAGCTGGTTATCCAGAGAAAAGTGATATCATTCGTCGGGTTAAATTGCCGGAAGGTCATGATGATGCCATGCCTACTAAAGGAAAGCGTTTAACCAAGGAAGACATTGCCTTACTCGAATTTTGGATTAAACAAGGTGCTCCTTGGCCAACTGGTCCAGAAAAAAGTTTGTATCGAGTAGCTGCCTTGGAGCCTCGTTTACCTAATTTACCTGCGGCTAATGCCCAGGCTCAGCAGCCCATTGATTTATTCGTGGATCAATATTTCAAGAAAAATAAAATTGCTTGGAAAAAACCAGTGGATGATGCTACCTACATCCGTCGGGTTTATCTAGATGTTCAAGGTTTATTACCTTCTCCACAAGCAATCCAAAATTTCATCACAGATAAGCGTCCAAACAAAAGGGAGCAATTAGTTCAATCTTTACTGAACGATAATTCTGCTTATGCCCAGCATTGGTTTAGTTTCTGGAATGATGCTTTGCGGAATGATTATACAGGAACCGGTTATATCACGGGTGGCCGATTTGCCATCTCCAAATGGCTTTATGGTTCATTGAAAAACAATAAACCTTATGAGCAATTTGTCAAGGAATTAATCAGTCCAAACAAAGAGTCTGAAGGGTTTATTAAGGGAATTAAATGGAGAGGAACCATCAACTCTAGCCAAAGTACCGAGATGCAGGCTGCTCAAAACGTAGCTCAAGTATTTTTAGGATTAAATTTAAAATGTGCTTCCTGCCACGACAGTTTTATCAGTGATTGGAAATTGGATGATGCTTATGCCTTTGCCAATGTTTTTGCGGATCAAACCTTAGAAATTCATAAATGCGACTTACCTACAGGCCGCATGGCTGGGCGAGGTGTTTTGTATAATTCTTTAGGTAAAATTAAAGAAACCCCGATTACAGCTGATCGTTTAGTGCAATTAGCGGATATTTTAGTTCAGAAGAAAAATGGCCGCCTTTACCGTACTTTGGTGAATCGGGTATGGGCTCAATTGATGGGAAGAGGAATTGTGGAGCCAGTGGATGTGATGGATAATGAACCATGGAGCCAGGATTTGTTGGATTACTTAGCCTATGATTTTGCCAATAATGGTTCAGATATGAAGCGTTTAATGTATCAGATTTTGACGTCTAAAACCTATCAATTGCCGACGGTTGGATTCAAAGAAGTATCCATGTTGACAGCTTCCAATTATGTCTTTAAAGGAATGACGAAAAGACGCTTAACAGCGGAACAATTTGCTGATGCCGTGAGTCAATCGTTCTTCCCCTTATATTCAGATTCTGCTCTAGCTGTAAAAATGTTACCAGCTGATATCAAGAAAGAAATTCCTTTTGCTCGGGCAGCTTTGGTTAAAAACGATCCATTCTTAACGGCTTTAGGAAGACCTAACCGGGAGACGGTTTCTACCAGTAGAACCTCACAAGCTAACTTATTACAAGCTTTGGAATTGACGAATGGTGTTAAATTTAATTATACCTTAAATACGGGCGCTAAGATTTGGGTTGCTAAATATGCTACCAGTGACGCTTTGGTAAATACCTTGTATCGTCAGGCATTGGGTCGTAATCCGAGTCCTCGCGAGATGGAATTGGCTATTAGGTACTTGGGCAAAAAGCCTACAGTAGAAGGTGTTCAGGATTTTGTTTGGGCTATTACCCTACTTCCTGAATTTCAATTAATTATCTAAGTTTTGAATTAGAATATCGTGTATTTTTGTATATGAAGACGAATTACAACAGAAGGGAATTTTTACAGAATACGAGCATGGCCACTTTGGCAGCTATGGGAATGAACTCGCCTATGGCAAGTTTGCTCGCAGGTTCTAATAATCCAATTGCCCAAAGGGCCGCTACGGCGGATACCGTTATCTTACTTTGGATGGCGGGTGGAATGGCTCATACGGAAACCTTTGATCCCAAACGATATACTCCCTATGAAAAAGGTATGGAGGGGAATCGGGTTTTAAGTACATTTAAATCGGTACCTACTAAGCTGGATGGCATTCATTTTTCAGAAGGTTTGGAAGGAATAGGAAGTGTTATGGACAAAGGAACCTTAATCCGTTCTTATGTAGCTGCCGACTTAGGTCACATCTTACACACGCGCCATCAGTACAATTGGCATACTTGCTATGAACCACCTCAAACGGTAGCGGCTCCGCACATGGGAGCTTGGATAGCCAAAGAATTAGGCCCTAAAAATCCAGTAATTCCAGCGTTTATTGACATTGGACAGCGATTCACCGTAGGTGAGGGGGAGGAATTAAAAGCTTTTCATTCGGCAGGATTTTTAGGAAATGAGTTTGGTCCATTTTTCATCCCAGATCCAAGTCAGGGATTGGACAGCGTTCGCCCTCCTGTAGGAATGAACATGAAGCGTTTTGAAAGCAGAAATAAGTTATACAATGATTTAATCAGCAAGAGTCCTTTTGGAGATTTTGGCAGTGATTATCAAAAAGAATCTCTTCGCCGTTCTATGGAGCAGGCTTATATTTTATTGAATTCTCCAGAATCTAAGGCCTTTAATTTAAGCTCTGAACCCAAAGAAAGCTATGATATTTACAATACAGGCCGTTTTGGTTTAGGATGTCTTTTGGCTCGTCGATTAACGGAACAAGGAGCTCGCTTTATTTCAGTGACCACTGAATACGAACCATTCTTTGGTTTTGACACCCATGAAAATGGCCATACGCGCATGGCGGGTATGAAAAAACAAATTGATGGACCTATATCTCAATTGATCAAAGATTTGGATAAAACCGGCCATTTAGATAGAACTTTAGTCATTGTGGCATCAGAGTTCAGTAGAGATATGATGGTAGAAGGGCGCCCTGATCAAACCGTGAAAGAACAAGTGAATCAGCCAGAAATTCTGAATGATATGAAGTTTTATGGAATGCATCGTCACTTTACAGATGGTTGCTCTATTCTGATGTTTGGAGGAGGCATTAAACGAGGACATGTTTATGGTAAAACAGCCGATGAAAGGCCATGTAAAACCATTGAAAATCCAGTGAAAATTGCGGGAATTCACCAAACAATGTACCATGCTTTGGGAATCAAACCTGATACACAGTATGAAATTGAAAAAAGACCTTTCTACACGACACCTGATGGTAAAGGTCAAGTAGTCAAAGATTTATTGATAAAAGCCTAATGAAAGGAATTTACCTTTTTTATACGTATTGTTTGGCACTTGGTTTTGTTCTGACTTTAGATGCATGCTCTTCAAGTAGCGCTTCTCAAGTAAAGGAAGAGCCAATACCCGAATTGGTCAGTTATAATTTTGATATACGGCCTATTCTTTCTGATAAATGCTCTGCTTGTCACGGACCAGATGCCAACAAACGAGAAGCCGGTTTACGACTAGACGATTCCGTTAGTGTATTTAAGGCATTAAAAGAGCATCCGAATGCTTATGCTTTAGTACCTGGAAAACCAGAATTATCGGAAGTTTTTCTTCGTATCACTACCGAGGATACCATCAAAATGATGCCCCCTAAAGCATCGCATCTGAAGCTTTCTGCAAGGGAAATAGACTTAATAGAAAAATGGATTAAGCAAGGTGCCAAATACGAAAAACATTGGGCATTTGTGGCGCCTAAAAAACCCACACTTCCCGAGGTAGATCAGAAGGACTGGGTAAAAAATGAGATTGATTATTTTGTGCTTCATAAAATGGAGCAAAAAGACCTAAGCCCGAATGAGGAAGCCGACAAAGAGCGTTTATTGAAGCGGGTCGCGTTGGATCTTAATGGCTTACCTCCAAGCATTAGACAAATGGATCGTTTTTTGGCGGATAATTCACCCAAGGCCTATGAAAAAATGGTGGATGAGTTATTGCGAAATCCAAGTTATGGTGAAAAGATGGCGGTGTATTGGTTGGACTTAGCGCGCTATGCCGACTCACATGGTTATCAAGATGATGGCTATCGTACTCAATGGCCTTGGAGAGATTGGGTCATTCATGCACTCAACAAAAATATTCCTTACAGTCAGTTTGTTACGTGGCAATTGGCAGGGGATTTAGTACCAACTTCTAATCCTGCGCAAGCTAAGGAGCAATTATTGGCCACGGGTTTTAACCGTAATCATAAAATTACGGAAGAAGGGGGCGTCATTCAAGAGGAATATCGGGTCAGTTATGTGGCCGACCGAAGCGATTTATTTGGAAAAGCATTTTTAGGGGTGACCATGGAATGTGCTCGTTGTCATGACCATAAATATGACCCCATTACACAGAAAGATTATTACCAGACATTTGCCTTTTTTAATAATGTAAAGGAAGTAGGGATAGAGTCGGTGATAGGTGGTCCAGAAACCTATGCCAAAAAGCCTTTGATGGAAATCAGTAATGAAGATGTCAAAGGGATTTTGAAGTTTATCAATAAACAGGATACATCGCGATTGATCGTGTCGGTTATGAGTGATTTAGATACCCCACGTGTCAGCACTATTTTAAAAAGGGGAAATTATGATGCCCCTGGCGATGTGGTTCAACCAGCCATGCCGAGTGTTATTTTGCCATTTGCTAAAAATTTGCCTAAGAATAGGCTTGGTTTAACCAAATGGTTATTTGACAGAAAAAATCCTTTAACATCACGCGTTTTTGTGAATCAAATGTGGCAGGAGTTTTTTGGTAAGGGTATTGTTAAAACGGCGGGAGATTTTGGTATGCAAGGAGAATTACCTACTAATCCAGCCTTATTGGATTGGTTGGCAGTAGACTTCATGGAGCATGGCTGGAATATCAAACGCCTAGTCAAGCAAATGGTGATGTCAGCCACTTATCGTCAGTCAGCCAAACTCAGCCCAGAAAAATTAGCCAAAGATCCAGAGAACATCTATTTGTCTCGTTCTTCTCGTTCACGTATCAATGCTGAATTCATTCGCGATGTGGTTTTGTCTAGCAGTGGTTTGTTAGTACCTCAGGTAGGTGGACCTAGTGTGAAGCCATATCAACCACCTGGATTATGGGAGGGTGCTACATCAGGCCGCGGTTTATTGTCTATGTATGTTCAAGACCATGGGGCTAGTTTGTACCGTCGGGGAATGTATACCTTAATTAAAAGAACAGTTCCTCCTCCCACCATGAGTATTTTTGATGCGAGTAATCGCGATGTTTGTGAGGTAAGAAGGTTGAAAACCAATACCCCTTTACAGGCTTTGGTTATGATGAATGACCCGACCGTGCTGGAAGCTTCACGAGTTTTAGCAGCTAAGCTTTTACAAGAAAATAATCAGGTTCCTGATAAAATCAAAAAAGCATTCCGATTGATTGTTTGTCGAAAACCTACGGAAAAGGAATTGACTATTTTGACCACTTATTATAGCAAAGAGTTGAAGAAAATCAATTTGAAACAAGCCAATAAAATATTGGCTGTGGGGGAATATCCTATTCCTAATCAAGTAGATAGACAACTTTTAGCGGCCTTAATGCGTGTGGTTAATACCATTTATAATTTAGAGGAAACCATTACTAGAACCTAAGCTGATGTTAGAAAAAGAGATATTAGAACACGGGCTAAGTTTTAATCGGAGAAGATTCTTATCTACGATGAGTCTAGGGCTAGGAAGTGTGGCCTTGGGCTCCCTTTTGGTCCCTAGTTTATTAAATGGTGGCGACCAAGATGGAGCAGATTTTACACCCGGTATTCCTCATTTTGCCCCGAAAGCAAAACGGGTAATTTACCTATTTCAAAATGGGGCACCCTCTCAGTTAGAGACTTTTGATTACAAGCCCAAACTTTGTGATATGATGGGTTTAGATCTTCCTGCTTCTGTACGAGGTTCGCAGCGTTTGACGGGAATGACGGCCAATCAGGCAAGTTTTCCTTTGGCGCCTTCCTTTACAAATTTCAAACAATATGGACAATCGGGAGCCTGGATAAGTGATATTATGCCTTATACATCTAAGATTGTAGATGATATTTGCATCATACGGTCCATGTATACGGAAGCTATCAACCATGACCCTGCCTTGACCTTTTTTCAGACGGGTTCTCAGCAGGGAAACCGTCCTAGTATGGGTTCCTGGTTGAGTTATGGTTTAGGAAACGAGAATAAAAATTTACCTGACTTTACTGTATTACTTTCACGTGGCATTGGTAATGGGCAAGGGGTATATTCAAAATTGTGGTCCAATGGTTTCTTAGACTCCATTCACCAAGGAGTACAATTTAGCAAAGGAGAGGATCCTGTTTTATACCTGAGAGATCCAGAAGGTATGGGTCGCAAAGAAAGAAGAGAGATGCTAGACCATTTAGCGGAACTCAATGATTTGTCATACCAAGAGTTTGGAGATCCAGAAATTTCTGCCAAAGTCAAGCAGTATGAAATGGCTTACCGCATGCAAACCGCCGTTCCTGAGGTGATGGATTTGTCGAAAGAGTCGGATGATATCATCAAATTATACGGTCCAGATTGTTTGGTTCCTGGAACCTTTGCGGCGAACTGCCTTTTAGCTAGAAAACTCTCTGAAAATGGGGTACGTTTTGTACAGTTATATCACCAAGGTTGGGATCAACATGGAAATCTGCCTTTTGAAATTCAAAGTCAGGCGAAAGATACAGATCAAGCATCTGCAGCCTTAATTACTGATTTAAAGCAACGAGGATTGTTGGATGAAACATTAGTCATTTGGGGCGGAGAGTTTGGCCGTACTTGCTACAGTCAAGGTAAATTGACTATTGAAAATTATGGTCGAGATCACCATCCACGTTGTTTCAGTATTTGGATGGCCGGCGGTGGCATTAAGCCTGGTATGGTATATGGTGAAACGGACGAATTGGGCTATAACGTTCAAAAAAATCCAGTCCATGTACATGATTTTCAAGCAACTGTATTGAATCAATTGGGCTTAGATCATGAAAAATTAGTCTATAAACATATGGGTCGTAGGTTCCGTTTAACTGATGTATCAGGAAAAGTGGTTCGAGATATCATTAGTTAAGTGCTTTATATGAAGAACAGTAAGCTTACCGGTATATTTGAACAGATATTATTAGCCTCTTTTTTCTTTGTAGGCTTTTTACTGGTATTCGAAAGTGAATTAAAAATCCCGGTGTATTTGCAACCAATCGGTCGACTGCACACACTTCTTCTGCATTTCCCCATTGTCTTGTTATTACTGGCTATGTTCATGGAATTTTTCCGTTTTCAAGCTAGCTTACATGAAAACAAGACCTATCTTCAGTTGACAGAATACCTGCTGCTTGTTGGGGCCTTAAGTGCTGGAATAACGGTTATTATGGGTATTTTCCTTGCCAAAGAGCCTGGCTATGGAGGAGGAGATTTATATTGGCATCGCTGGTTGGGTGTAAGCACCTATGTGTTGGCAGCTCTGATATATTGGATTCGAAATAAGAATTGGTATCAAGCCAATATAGCCAAGAGTACTTCGATTGGTATGGCTTTGCTGCTCGTTTTAGTGGGCCATTTTGGAGGGAATCTTACTCACGGAGGAAACTTTGTCCTAGAGCCTTTGATTAAAAGTCAATCAGTGCCCTTGGAAGAAGCAGTCGTATTTCAAGATGTAATACAACCTATTCTAGAAAAGAAATGTGTGGCTTGCCATAATCCAGATAAAATCAAAGGAGAGCTTTTATTAACGGATGCGAAGTCCATGGCTATGGGAGGTAAAACAGGACCACTTTGGGTAGCCGGAAAGCCGGAATTGAGTTTATTGATTCAGCGTGCCCATTTGTCCATAGACGACAAAAAACATATGCCGCCAATCGGGAGGCCACAGTTAAGCGATGATGAATTGCAATTATTAACTTGGTGGGTTAAGGAAAAAGCCTCCTTCACTAAAAAAGTGGTGGATTTAGCCTCCAATGATTCTTTACGGATATTTTCAACTAAACTTCTTGCTTCGGCTGGCCCGCAAGAAGAAGTGTATGATTTCCCAGAAGCAGATGAAGAGACTATTCAAAAGCTTTCCAATGAGTATCGAACCATAATGTTATTTGCCAAAGATTCGCCAGCTTTATCGGTTAATTTTTTTAATAAGGCTCAATATAAAGCCCAAAAATTAGAGGAGCTTACAGAGATCAAAGAACAAGTAGTTACCTTAAGTCTCGCTAAAATGCCTGTTCAAAATACCGATTTGGCATTTGTGAAAGTCTTTGAACATCTGCACACCTTGAATTTGAACTTTACGGATGTTACGGAAGCTGGCTTGAAGGAATTAGCAGGAATGAAGGAATTGATGGTCTTATCCCTTTCTGGAACCAAGTTAAAAGCAGCTGGATTGTCTTCAGCCTTGAAATCTATATCTAGCTTAAAAAAGGTTTATGTTTGGGATGCAGGATTAAGTCGAGAAGATATTTCATTGCTTCAAAAACAGCTGAGAGGCATTCAGGTAATAGGCGGTTTTCAAGATGATGGTAGCAATCCATTAAAATTGAATCCACCACAAGTTAAAAACCCATCGACCATTTTTGATGAGTTTATTGTGGCCCAATTGGGACACCCTATCAAAGGAGTTGAAATCCGATATACAACGGATGGAAGTGTCCCTGATAGTGCCCAATCACCTATTTTTGTAGGTAATTTACGCTTGAATCAGAATACATCCATTCGAGCGAGGGCGTTTAAAGCAGGCTGGATAGGTAGTGACGAAGCCATTTTTGATTTTTATCGGGGTCATTTTAGGCCAGATAGTTCGGTATTATTGACTCCACTTAATCGGGTTCATCAAGCTGCTGGAGCCAAGACTTTTTTTGATGGTAGATTAGGATCATTTAATGCCAACAGCCCTGCTTGGGCAAATAATTGGGCAGGCGTAAGAAATAATGATTTGGTTTTAGTTTCTATGTTTAAGCAAGCCATTTCCTTGTCCTCTGTGGAGTTAAGAATCATGGTGGAAACACAAACAGGGATTTTCCCCCCAGAATTAGTAGAAGTTTGGGGAGCAACGTTAGAAAACCAATGGAAGTTATTATCCAAGTTTAAACCAGCCATTCCAAAGGAAAATTTCACTCATACGCTGCCATTAATTGGGACAAAATTTAAGGCCTCAAGCGTTAAATATATCAAAATAGTGGTGAAGCCATTAGAGAAGATTCCTGGATGGCATCCTGCTAAAGATAAGCGAGCCTTATTTTTGGTCGACGAGATGTTTTTTAACTAGTTGAACTATTTTCATCCTGAAGATTTAGGGCTTTTGTCGCTTTATGCTTGACTCTGCGCAAAATAAGGTTTGTTGTCAAAAAATCCCTTTTATCTTTGTCGCCATGAAAAATAGCCTTTTAATTTTGGGAAGTACACTTCTATTTAGCGTTACATCCTTATTTGCTCAGCAAGCTGGCCCTCCACCAGCACCTATCCCGGTTGAAGTGATGTTTGGAAATAATCGTATGAATTTTCAATTGATTCTCAATAAACCCATCGATGCCAAAGGAAAATTCTCATTTTTTAATGTGACGAATGGGGCAGTGGATTATCATAATAAAAATGAAGAAACGGAGATTGTGGTAGTGAATTCCATAAACTACGAATTAGGTAATAATTTCAAGGCTAGTGCAGGAGCACAGTGGCATTTTAAATTAGGACTAGTGCCCATATTGGGTGTTCAATACTTTAAAGCTAATCCTACCTGGTTACTTTTGGTGTCTCCTAATATCTGTCTTTTACCAACCACCAATATGGAAGTGGTAAGCTTAGTGGAATACAAGCCTTCCTTGAGTCCTAAAACGAGGCTTTACACCAGAGCCCAAATTTTATATAATCAAGTGTTGGATGGAGGAATTCATGCCCGAAGTGGTTATACATTCCGAGCTGGAATAAGTCGCCAAAAGTTTACGTATGGTATTGGTATGAACTTCGACTATTATGGACCGTTCAAAGCCGAAAAATTGAATACTGGAGCCTTTGTTCGTATAAGCTTATAGCTTGATTTAGAGGAGTATAGGCATATTTAACAAACAGTTTATGTATGCTTATTGGTATTGCTAAGGACTTCCCTTAACTTGCCAATCTAAACCTCCTTTGAACCATGAAAAAGCTCTGTTTTTTACTAGGCATTTGCTGCTTTTCTTTTCTCTCATATTCACAGCATATAGGTGCTACCGTTTCCTTACCTAACGGATGGAAATTAAGCCCAGCTGGTAAATCATTTCCATTGGGCGACTTGCCGCTTAATATGGCCATTAGTCATTCCAAAAAATGGGCCGCGGTGACAAATAATGGGCAAAGTAAACACAGTGTTTATCTTGTTGATATCGCTAAACAACAAGTGGTTGATTCCATGACCGTGGCCAAGGCTTGGTATGGATTAGCATTTAATTCGGACGATTCCCAATTATTTGTTTCAGGGGGGCATGATAATAAAATATTAAGGCTGGGGGTTTCAGGAGGGAAACTAAGTTTATTAGGTGAGATCAAATTAGGAGATGCATGGCCCAATCGAATTGCGCCATCGGGATTAGCTTTTGATGATGCCCGTCAACGCTTGTATGTGGTTACACGCGATAATCGAAGTTTATATATTCTAGATGCCAAAAGTAATCAAGTCATTAAGCAATTTGGCATGGATGGAGAAGCCTATATGTGTTTGTTAAGTCCATCTAATAATGAACTTTATATTTCTTGCTGGGGGTGCAACCAAGTTTTGGTATTTGATTTAAAGACGAACCTATGGAAAAAGTCAATCGAAGTGGGGGATAATCCCAATGAAATGGTGCTCCATCCCAATGGAAAAACATTGATGGTTTGTAATGCGAATGACAATAGTGTTTCCGTAATTGATTTAAAGACACAGAAGGTAATAGAGACCTTGGATGTGGCTTTATATCCCAATTCTCCAGCTGGATCTACGACCAATGGTTTGGCCATAGATTCTAAAAGCAAATACCTCTACATTGCCAATGCGGATAATAATTGCTTGGCGGTATTTGATGTTAGTATTCCTGGAAAAAGTCAAGCTAAAGGTTTTATTCCTGTGGGTTGGTATCCCAGTAATGTTAAAGTGATTCAAAATCAAATCTGGGTCATCAATGGAAAAGGGAATACATCCATGGCTAATCCTTATGGTCCAAGACCTATTCGAAAAGGAGAAGAAGTGAATTTACACGCTGGGGATTCTAATGCCCCTAAAGAAGTGCAATACATTGGCTCTATGTTTAAAGGAACGATGAGTGTTATTCCTAGTCCTAGGCCTCAAGAATTACCTGTTTATACGAAGGCGGCCTATCAAAATTCAGCTTATCGGCCAGAAAAGTCTGATATAGCAGATAAGCAGGCTCCGGGTTTCCCAATTCCTATGAAAGCGGGTCAAGTTTCTCCCATTAAATATGTGTTTTATGTCATTAAGGAAAATAGAACCTATGATCAGGTTTTGGCAGATGTCAAAGGAGGCAACGGGGATACAACTTTATTGCTTTTTGGGAAAAAATATACGCCGAATCAACATGCCATTGCAGAATCATTTGTGCTATTGGATAACTTTTATGTGGATGCCGAAGTAAGTGCGGATGGCCACCATTGGACTATGGGTGCTTATGCTACTGATTATATGGAGAAAAGTTGGCCAACAAGTTACGGTGGCCGAGGCGGAGGAATTTATGGGGAAGCTGAGCGTAATGTATCTCAAAATAAAAATGGCTACATCTGGGATCAATGCAATCGATATGGTATAAGCTTTCGAACATATGGGGAGTTTGTTACCAATGGCAAGGCCAATATTCCCGTATTGAATAATCGCTTTCATCCAACTTTCCCGAGTTACAATTTAGCTATTCAAGACACGACTCGCTTAGCCATTTGGAAGAAGGAATTTGAGCAAATGGTCAAGGAGAATCGAGTGCCTCGTTTTAATTCTTTACGTTTGGGAAATGATCATACAGAAGGGTTACGTATTGGTAGACCGACACCCTATGCACATGTGGCCGACAATGATTTAGCGGTAGGTCAATTGATTGAAACTTTAGCAAAAAGTCCGATTTGGAATGAAACTGCTGTATTTATCTTAGAAGATGATGCCCAAAATGGGGCTGATCATGTGGATGCACATCGCAGTACAGCCTATGTAGCAGGAGGTTTTGTGAAAAGGAATTTTGTAGACCATACCATGTATACTACGAGCTCTATGTTACGAACGATGGAGTTGATTTTGGGTTTACCTCCTATGACTCAGTATGATGCAGCAGCGATGCCCATGTGGAGAAGTTTTGATGCTGTAGCTAAGCCCTTCGAGTTTAAAGCGATAATTCCTCAAATTAATTTATTGGAGAAAAATGTGGTTCGTAATGAATGGCAAAGACAATCGGAGCTATTTAATTTTGAAAAAGAGGATGCCAATAATGATGTGGCATTTAATCGAGTATTGTGGCATGGATTGAAGGGAAATATTCCTTTTCCTGGACCTAAAAGAGCCGCCTTTATCTTTCCGGTAAAGAAAAAGGATCAGGATGATGATTGATATATTCAAAGGTGGCTGAGGCTCTCGAAGCCACCTTTGATTATTATACGGTGACTTCGAGAACCTCGGTCACCTTGTAAGTTTAATCAGATAGTTATTACACGGAGACTTCGTGTATCTTAGGCACTTTTGAATTATAAGGACAAGGTTATTCCACGGTGGCTGAGGTTCTCGAAGTAACCGTACATTAGCTGTGCCTTTCAACAATAACTTTGAAATTTACCAATATGGTTATTATACAGTGGCTGAGGTTCTCGAAGTAACCGTACATTAGCTGTACCTTTCAACAATAACTTTGAATTTTACCAACATGGTTATTATACGGTGACTGAGGCACTCGAAGTCACCGTATGAGCCTCACGAACAAACCAAGCAGTTGATAAAAGTGCCAGGTTTTTGATGATGTATTGTCCTATTAAAGTTGGCGTAAAAATGAATTGCCAAGTGTCATTTGGAAGAAAAATGGTAGGAAGAAAAGTCGCGATGAGGTGCAATATCAGCGCGTAAAATGCCCAGGAAGTGAGTGCTGGGAATAGCCAAATTAGGCCTAAAGCACATTCAATAAATCCAAAATAAAAGGAGAAAGTATCTAAGCCTAATGTTTGATGTAGGGTCGCTTCATACAGATGTTCGACTAATTTTTCTGCAGGCGAAATCCCAATAACTTTTAGTGCACCAAACCAGAAGTAGATGATAAATAAGGAGAATCTACTGAACCAAATGATTGTCTTTCTTTCCATATTTGAATCCTTTCATTCAAAACTAAGTGAAGGTGAAATAATTAAAAATGACAATCATCAGCTCTCTGTTGGCTGAGGCTCTCGAAGCCAACAGAGAGGAATTCTGCTATTCGACATTTGTAATGTCGAATATTGGTAAAGTAGGCTGGCTTCGAGTGCCTCAGCCAGCGAAGTGCCACATATTCTGCTATTCGACATTTGTAATGTCGAATATTGGTAAAGTAGGCTGGCTTCGAGTGCCTCAGCCAGCGAAGTGCCACATACCACGGATATGCTAAATCGAATGGTTAACTACACTTCATAAAATTCTTAAACCATTTAAATATAAATATCATGGTGGCTGAGGCCCTCGAAGTCACCATTATTGCGGAGTGAAAATTGTTATTTAGGTGGCTGAGGTTCTCGAAGCCACCGTACCTGAGGTTCTCGAAGCCACCATTACGCCATATCCAAAGCTCTCAACTGTAATTTTCGATTGCCTCTAAACTCATTCACCTCCAAGTGATAGACCAATGAAATGGGCTTCTGATTTAAATAGGCATCCATTAAACCTTCGTAAAAATCCGCTCGTAAGTTAAAAGCGATTACCTCCATCACTGGATTTTCGGGTTTATCTTGGACAAATAATTTCAGATGTGCTTCCTTCATAATCGTCGGAGGGGCACTTTGAAAAAGTTGGTTGCTTTGAAAAAGCGGAATCATATTTCCAGGTCCGAAAGGAGAAAGTCGGATTAATAATTTATCGTGAAAAGCCAGATTGAGAGCAGAAAGTGGAACTTCCATATCTATTAATAATTCGGCTTGAGGTGGATTTTCTGTTAGACCTATTTTAACTAATTCATCGAACCGCTGAATAAAGGCCGGTAAATCTTCTGGTTTAAGATGTAAGCCTGCTGCATGGGTATGTCCTCCGAACTGAACCAATAAATCCGCGCAAGATTCTAGTGCAGCATGAATGTCAAAACCTTTGACAGAACGGGCTGAACCAACTAAATGACCATTTGATTCTGTTAAAATGATGGTCGGACGGTAATAATGCTCTTGTAGTTTACTTGCCACAATGCCCACTACACCTTTGTGCCAAGAAGCATGAAATAGTACCGTAGAAAAGGCAGTTGGTAAAAATGCATCTTGCTGGAAGATTTCTAAGGCTTGTTGAACAATTTCTTTTTCTACTTCTTTCCGACTTTGATTTTGTTTCAAAACAGCCTCGGCTAATTGGCTTGCTTCTAGTGTATCAGATGCCAACAATAATTTAACGGCACCATGTGCATGGTCCATTCTACCGGCTGCATTAATGACCGGAGAAATAGAAAATACGATATCTGTAACTTGAATGGGAGCAGTTCTTCCTGCGTTTTGAAGTAAAAAGGCTAATCCTGGAGAAGCATTGTTGCTTAGTTTTTCTAGTCCAAAATATGTAAATATTCGGTTCTCGCCTGTGATGGGAACCATGTCAGCCGCTATACTACAAGCCAATAAATCGATACGTTCCCAGAGTGGTTCAGGTTCTAAAAAATTGGCTTCAATGAAAGCTTGTAGGAGTTTAAATCCAACCCCGCAACCCGTTAATTCCTTGAATGGGTAGGGACAATCTTTCCTTTTTGGATCCAAAACAGCCAATGCCTCAGGTAGTTGCTCCTCGGGTAAATGGTGATCACAAACGATAAAATCGATACCTTGTTCATTGCACCAAGCGACTCTTTCATGAGCTTTGATACCACAGTCCAATGAAATAATTAGACTGTAGTCATTGTCTTTGGCATATTGAACACCAGCTTGAGAGACACCATAGCCCTCTGTGTATCGGTCGGGAATGTAATAGTCGCAATCCGCCCCAAGAATTTCACTTAGATATCCATAAACCAAAGCGACAGAAGTGGTCCCGTCTACATCATAATCACCATAAATCAATATTTTCTCACCTGTTTCCAAGGCTAGGCCTAAACGCTCTACGGCCTTATCCATATCTTTCATGAGGAATGGATCATGAATCAATGATATTTCAGGCAACATAAATGCCTTGGCTTGGTCAAAACTTTTTATGCCCCTGGATAATAGTAATTGTAAGAAAAAAGGATTTTTAACGGTACTTAATTCTTGAGAAAGCTGTTGTAATGCTTCTTTTTCTGGAGGAGGCAACAGCGTCCATTTCTTTTTAGGCAACATAAAGGGTCGGCTTGTAGAGGTACAAAATAGTATGACTGTTTTTTATAATAAGGCTTAGAATGGAAGAATAGGAGGATGTTTCAATTAGGAATTTATTAAACAGGTTTTTAATCATCAAATCTCATAATAAATCTCCAAATTAAATGGCAAATTAGCAGATTATCATAAACATGATATATCCCACTAATCACTAATACCTAAACACTAAATCTAATGAGCCACCCCATCCCGTTTCACCACCTTCCAAGCAGTTAAACACATGATTTTCAGGTCAAAGAAAAAGGATTGTCTTTGAAGGTATTCGGCGTCGAAAGCCACTTTTTGTTCATTTGGAATTTCATCCCGGCCATTCACTTGGGCCCAGCCGGTTAAACCAGGAACCAATGTATGAACAGATGCTTCGGTTCTTGCGGTATTAAGATCGGTTTGGCTTGGTAGTGATGGACGTGGACCAACGAAGGACATATCGCCATTTAATATACACCACAACTGGGGGATTTCATCTAAACTCGATTTTCTGAGAAAAGAACCAATGGGCGTTAGAAATTGATCAGGATTGGTTAATAAATGGGTGGCCACCACAGGGGTATGGGTCAGCATGGTTCTAAACTTAGGCATGGGGAAAGTGACATTGTTTTTACCCATGCGAGTGGACCAATAAATGATGGGGCCAGAAGAGGTAAATCGGACCAACAAAGCAATGATGATAGCAGGAATTGCCAAAATTAGGCTCAAAATGATGGCTAAGAGTAAATCAAATAATCGCTTCATGGTTCATTGTAAGCCACAAATATAAGGAATTTGAAGCCTGTGGAGGCTTTTATTGAATTTATTACCACAAAATAAATTTTATTTCCCTATTTAATCTAAAATGTATATTTTTGTTACTCAATTTTGTATCAGTCTGCTCACTTAATATGTGAGTCAGGTGGGCGAAGCCGTAGCAAGCCATTCCTTTTCCTTTGCAATTAGACTCCATTTTTTCAGGTAAAATTCGTGTCAAGCTATTGACCAAACTCCTGCTTAACCCAGCAAGTAAGGTTTACTTACGTGGTTTAGAAAGGGAGTTGGGCGTGAGCAGTAATACCGTACGTTTGGAATTGAATAAATTGAATGAAATGCACCTGATTAAAGTTCAGGTAGATCCAGAAAACTCCAAGGTGAAACATTATTCGGTAAATACAACGCACCCTATGTTCAGTTCTTTGCGGGGAATCATCATGCAATTTGTAGGATTGGATCAAATCATAGAGCAGGTCATAGATAAATTGGGGAATGTGGAGAAGGTTTATTTGACTGGAGATTTGGCAGAAGGGAAAGATTCTCCTTTTGTGGATTTAGTGTTGATAGGTGATGTCGATAAAGATTATTTGTATCAATTAATTCAAAAGGCAGAGGGACTTATTCCTCAGAAAAAAATACGCGTAGCGGTGTATGCTAGCCAAGAGCAACATGCTTTCTTGGACAATTTTAATGGGCCGTATTTTCATTTGTTAAATTAGGTAGGTGGGATGAAGAAAAGAGTCATAATTGTCAGTGGGTATTTTAACCCTATTCACAAGGGACATATCGAGTATTTTAAACATGCTAAAGCACAGGGCGATTTACTTTTCGTCATTGTGAATAATGATTTTCAAAGAGCTTTAAAAGGAAGCAAGGAGTTTCAAGACGAAAAAGAGCGATTGTTTATTGTGGAGAATTTGAAAATGGTAGATCGATGTTTTTTATCTATTGATCAAGACCGTACCGTCATCACCACATTAAAATGGATTCATCATCAATTTGCAAAGGAGTTTCAACTGGTTTTTGCGAATGGCGGTGATCAAAATAATGATACAATCCCAGAAAGGTCCATTTGTGAGGACTTGGGTATTGATCTAATAGATGGGCTTGGGAATAAGATTCAATCTTCCTCCTGGCTGCTTAAATAAATTTACTAACAATAACACTGGTATAAAGTGAAAAAAGCAATCATTACAGGTATTACAGGACAAGATGGAGCCTATCTTGCTGAGTTTTTACTTCGCAAAGGATATGAAGTACACGGAATAAAAAGACGGGCTTCTTCTATCAATACACAGAGAATAGATCATTTATATCAGGATTCCCATGTACCTGATAGAAATTTGCATTTACATTATGGTGACCTTACTGATAGCACTAACTTGATTCGAATCATTCAAGAAGTTCAGCCAGACGAAATTTATAATTTGGCAGCGATGAGTCATGTGGCAGTAAGTTTTGAAGAACCAGAATATACGGCCAATGCGGATGGAATAGGAACCTTACGTATTTTAGAAGCGGTTAGGTTATTGGGATTAACCCAAAAAACGAAAATTTATCAAGCATCCACTTCTGAATTGTACGGATTAGTACAGGCTGTTCCTCAATCAGAAACGACTCCATTTTATCCTAGATCGCCTTATGCGGTGGCAAAATTGTATGCTTATTGGATTACAGTCAATTACCGAGAGGCATATAACATGTTTGCATGTAATGGTATTTTATTCAATCATGAATCTCCGCAACGAGGAGAAACTTTTGTGACCAGAAAAATTACCAGAGCTGCAGCTAAAATAGTATTAGGGATGGAGGATTGCTTGTATTTGGGAAATCTAGATGCCAAAAGGGATTGGGGGCATGCGAAAGATTATATCGAAGGAATGTATTTGATTCTTCAACAAGAAAAGCCAGAGGATTTTGTTTTGGCTACCGGAATTACCACGACCATCAGAGATTTTGTTAAAATGAGCTTTGCAGAGTTAGGCATAGAAATAGGCTTTAGAGGGGAAAATGAAGCAGAGGAGGGTTATATCCTAAGTAATAAAGGGGAATATCCACTGGAAGTGGGGAAAGTAATCGTAAAAGTAGATCCTAAATATTACCGCCCTACCGAAGTAGATTTGTTGATTGGAGATCCTAGCAAAGCCATGAAAAAATTGGGATGGAAGCCTAAATATGACTTGCCGGCTTTAGTGAAAGAGATGGTAGCTAGTGATATCCAATTATTTAAAAAGGAGGATTTCATTAAAAGAAATAATCTCTAATTTTCATGGAAAAAACTTCCAAAATTTATGTGGTTGGTCATAGAGGCATGGTGGGCTCTTCTATAGAGCGTAAACTACGTAAAGAAGGATTCCAGCAAATTATAGTTAGAACTTCAAGTGAATTAGACCTAAGAAATCAGCAAAAGGTCAACGAGTTTTTTGAAGAGCAAAAGCCAGAGTATGTCATCCTTGCAGCTGCTAAAGTAGGGGGTATTCTTTCAAACAATACGTATCGAGCTGAATTCATTTATGATAATCTCATGATTGAAGCTAATGTAATTCATGCTTCTTATGTACATGGGGTAAAAAAATTATTGTTTTTAGGATCATCCTGCATTTATCCGAAAATGGCTCCTCAGCCATTAAAAGAAGGGTATTTATTGAGTGGCTATTTGGAGCCCACCAATCAACCATATGCCATTGCAAAGATTGCGGGAATTGAAATGTGTCAGAGTTATCGCTTCCAATATGGATGCAATTTCATTTCGGCCATGCCTACCAATTTATATGGCCCTAATGATAATTACGATCTAAATAATAGTCATGTGCTTCCTGCCTTGATGCGAAAATTTATGACAGCTAAGCGCGATAAAGATCCCAAGGTTACTATTTGGGGAACAGGTTCGCCTAGGAGAGAATTTTTGCATGTAGATGACCTAGCAGATGCTTGTTTGTATCTATTATTACATTATAATGAAGCAGGTATTGTCAATATCGGGACCGGAGAAGATGTTGCGATTTCTGAACTGGCAGCCATGATAAAAGAGGTGGTTGGGTATGAAGGAGATCTAGAATTTGATCATTCAAAACCTGATGGCACGCCTAGGAAATTGCTAGATGTTCAAAAGCTTAACAGTTTAGGATGGCAATTTAAAATTCAATTGAAATCTGGATTACAATCAGTATATGACGATCTAGTAAAAAGTCAACCATTTTAGCATGATGAAGAAAACATATATTATTGCCGAAGCTGGGGTAAATCATAATGGAAATATTGATATAGCCATAGAATTAATCAATAAGGCGAAAGAAGCTGGTGTAGATTGCATAAAATTTCAAACATTTAAAGCAGAGCAAATAGTCACGCTCAATTCTCCCAAAGCAAATTATCAACTGCTGGTAACAGATTCCAATGAATCTCAGTATGAAATGTTAAAAAAGTTGGAATTGAGAATGGAGGATTACCCTCTTTTACTCAATCATTGTAAAAAATTGGGGATTGATTTTATGTCTACCCCTTATAATTTCGAAGATGTTGATTTTCTTGATTCGCTTAACATCGATAGTTTTAAAATAGCATCGGGACAATTAACCGAGATTCCTTTTTTGCAATATGCCGCTAGAAAAATGAAGCGGATGATTATATCGACAGGTATGGCAAACATGTCGGATGTTTTTTTAGCTGTTCAGGCTATCAGAAATGAGGGGAATGACGATATCATTGTTTTGCAATGCACCACCAACTATCCTTCTAAAATTGAAGATGCTAATTTGCTAGCTATGTTGGCTATTAAGGATGCTTGTAAAGTAAGGGTAGGGTATTCAGATCATGTAGAGAATAATTATGCCTGCCTTGCTTCTGTTGCACTTGGTGCAGAGGTTGTGGAAAAACATTTTACACTGGATAAAAACATGGAAGGTCCAGACCATTCTTGCTCTCTTGAACCAGATGAATTGAAGGAATTGGTTATTGGTATTAGAAATGTAGAATTGGCATTAGGAAGTGGATTAAAAATTCCGAGTAAGGCAGAAATTGACAATTCTGCAGGAATGAAAAGAAGTATTGTCGCCATTTCAAATATCAAGAAAGGCGATGTGATTCAAAAAAATAATCTTGGCTTTAAAAGACCTTCCAACGGCTTGTCGCCCAATATGCTCGGAGAAATTGTGGGTAAAGTGGCCTTGATGGATATAAATAAGGATGAGCCCATTCAAATGAATTCCATCAAGTGGTAGGAATAGAAATAGTAGCATTGAATGTTGAAAATATTGATTTGTTAAATCAATTCTTGTCAAATGCTGGCTCTTCTCTTCAAACTTTTAGGTACTTTCAAAAAAGGAGTATCAATACCATTCAAAATCATCTAATTACGTATGTTCTAAAAGAAAATGAACAAGTTATTGGATATGGTCATTTGGAAAGGGAGGATAATAAAGTGTGGTTAGGGATTTCATTAATTGAGTCAGCCAAAGGAAAGGGCTTTGGATTAATGATGATGAATTCCTTGATAGAAGCGGCAAGAAAAATGGACATTCCCTTACTTTATCTATCCGTCGATAAAATCAATTTAGCGGCAATCAATTTGTATAAAAAAGTGGGTTTTACAGAGCACGAAGATTTAAATGAGCATGTACTTTTAATGGAATTGAGATTGGTATGAAATTATATATAAGTACTCTTGCCTTTAAAAATTTAACCATTGAGGAGCTAATAAATATAGCCAAAGAGAAAAATTGGGCCATTGAATTTAGTTCAGGGATTCCCTTTCATGAAGGTAATGAGTTAATCTACCAAGAAGCGCCAATTGAAAAAATACCACATAATTATTTCCCAGCACCCCAAATTCCCTTTGTTTTAAATCTGGCAAGTTCAAATCCAGAAATACGGCAAAAATCAATTGATCATTGTAAAAAAGGATTACAATTGGCCAAACTTGCCAATGCACCATTTTTTTCAGCACATGCGGGTTTTTGTATCGATCCTAACCCCAACGAACTTGGTAGGAAAATAGAGATTAATAGTGTAATTAATAAAGAAGTACACATGGATTATTTTATTGAATCAATCCATGAGGTTTTAAATTATGCAGTTGAATTAAATCTTGACTTTTTGATTGAAAATAATGTAATAGCTCCATTTAATTTAGTTGGAAATGTAAATCCTTTACTATGTACTTGTAGTGAGGAAATTATAGAGGTTTTGGAGAGGGTAAATAGATCTAATTTTCATTTACTTCTAGATACTGGGCATTTAAAAGTTAGTTGCCAGACGTTGAGCAAGGACATAGATGAAGAAATTAAAAAGCTTAATAAATATATTAAAGCTATTCATCATAGTGATAATGATGGTCTGAAGGATTCAAATGACCTTTTAGATCAAAATTATTGGTTCCGTAAAAACATATCCAATTTCTCTGATATCATACATGTCTTAGAGGTAAAGGCACAATCAATTTTCGATATCGAATCTCAAATTAAACTGATTAATACATGGATGTAAACCAACTTACCATCACGGAAAACTGTGATATAAAAGTTGCCCTTTCTACGATTGATGCAACAGGTTTAGGGACTTTATTTGTAGTAAATGAAAACTCTGAATTAATTGGTGTTTTAACGGACGGAGACATTAGACGAGCCTTATTGCGCGGAGTAGGTTTAGATGTCTTAGTTACGGTCATCATGAATAGATCGTTTATTTCTTTGCCAGTTGAAACGGATGCCGCAGAAATTTTAAACAACTTAAATGAAACGATAAAAATCATTCCTTTAGTTGACTTTAAGAACAAGTTAGTGGATTATGCTTCTTCCAATAAAATTAGAAGAATATCAGTTTCTACCCCATTGTTGAATGGAAATGAGCTTGCTTACGTGACGGAATGCATTAAAACGAATTGGGTTTCCTCACAAGGCAAGTACGTTAAAAAATTTGAGGAGGTTTTTTCCCAGTATCATGAAGGCAGAAAATCTTTGGCCGTTAGTAATGGAACAGTGGCTTTACATCTTGCTTTGGAAGCATTAAAAATTGGGCCTGGAGATGAGGTAATTGTGCCAGACTTGACTTTTGCCGCATCAGTTAATGCCATACTTTACACGGGGGCCATTCCAGTACTGGTCGATATTGATCCTGTAACTTGGAATATAGATATTTCTAAAATTGAAAAATCAATTACAGAACGCACCAAGGCAATTATGCCAGTGCATTTATATGGGTTGCCTTGTGAAATGGATGATATAATGTCCTTGGCTACTAGGTATAACCTATATGTCATTGAGGATTGTGCTGAAGCTCTTGGGAGTACTTATCATGGTAAGGCAGTGGGTACTTTTGGTGATGTGGCTACTTTTAGTTTTTATGGTAACAAGACAATTACCACAGGTGAAGGAGGAATGATTGTGTTTAAAAATGAGGCTACGGCTGATTTTGGGGCATTATTAAGAGATCATGGCATGAGCAAATCAAGACGATATTGGCATGATTATGTAGGATTCAATTATCGCATTACGAATTTGCAGGCGGCATTAGGCGTAGCGCAGTTTGAAAGATTAGACGAGTTTGTTTCATCTAAAATTCAGAATGCGAAATTTTATAATGCGCTTTTCAATTCCCTATCTTATTTTGAGACCCCTTTTGATGACAAAAATTCTAAAAATTCGTTTTGGCTCTATACATGTCTAGTGAAAAAAGAGGCTCCATTCACTCGAGATCAATTGATTGAGTTTTTGAATCAGAAAGGAATTGAAACCCGACCTGTATTCTATCCAATGCACATGATGCCTCCCTACACTCAATTTGTGCCTCATTTAATTGAAAATTCAATTGATATTTCACAGAGAGGAATTAGTTTACCTTCTTCGGCAAGCTTATCTAACATTGAGTTAGAGTACATTAAGAAAATGGTGGTTTCGTTTGTCAATCAATTTGGAGTAAAGTCTTGAAAAAAATATTAGCCATCATTCCCGCTCGAGGCGGTAGTAAAGGACTTCCAGGTAAAAATATCATTGATCTTGGAGGGAAGCCTTTGATTAATTGGACTATCGATGAGGCAAAAAAGTCCAAGTACATCAATGAAATTTTCGTCAGTACAGATGACTTAGCCATTAAAGAAGTTGCTGAAAAAAACGGGATAGTTATCAATAGGCTTCGTCCGAAAGAATTATCGCAGGATGACACCTTATCTATTGATGTGATATTAGATGTTTTAAGTCAGCCTGAGTTTGCAAAATATGAAATTGTTTGCATGCTTCAGCCTACCTCTCCACTGCGTAAGGTCCAACATATCGACGAAGCATTTGAGCAATTTTTTGAATTGGATGCTTCATGTTGTGTTAGTGTTTGTGAAAATGAATATTCCCCATATTGGTCTTTTGAAATTCAAGAAGGCAAATTGAAATCGTTGTTTTCCGAAGACAGTATTCCTTTGCGTAGACAAGATCTTCCCCAAACTTATTCTCTAAACGGAGCAATTTATATTGCTAAAGTTGACTGGTTGAAAGAGACCAAGTCATTTCTGACGAAGCAAACAATAGCTTATGTGATGGGAGCAAAAGATTCCATTGATATTGATGATCAAGAAGATTTAGATGTAGCAAAATCAATTTTGAAAAATACCCAGTAGTGTAATATGAGTATAAGAATAATTCCACGTTTAGATATTAAAGGTCCCAATTTGGTAAAAGGGATAAATCTTGAGGGATTAAGAGTTCTCGGAAAACCCTCGGATTTTGCCAAGTACTATTATGAGCATGGTGCAGATGAATTATTGTACATGGATGTGGTGGCAAGTCTTTATGAGAGGAATAGCCTCCAAGATATCATTGAACAAACTGCCAACGAAGTATTTATCCCAATTACAGTGGGTGGAGGAATAAGAAGTTTGGAGGACATCAACCAGGTCTTGAGAAAAGGAGCAGATAAGGTGTTGATTAATACGGCCGCCATTAAAAATCCAAAACTTATACAAGAAGCCTCTAATTATTTTGGCTCATCTACTATTGTGATTGCAATGGAAGTCATTAAGCAATCCGGCAATAAGTATATGTGTTTCACTGATAATGGAAGGGAATATACGGGGGTTGATGCGGTAGAATGGGCTCAGAAAATACAAGATCTCGGAGCAGGAGAATTAGTGCTAACTTCAGTAGATAGAGAAGGAACGGGTAAAGGAATAGATTTGGATTTGATTATGACCATTTCTGAAAAATTATCTATTCCACTAATTGTCCATGGAGGGGTTGGTAAAAAAGAGGATGTATTAGAAGCTGCATTGGCATGTCCTAAAATTGATGGTTTTGGAATTGCTTCCATGTTTCATTATGACTTCCTCAAGGAATATGATGTAATGAATAAAAACTTTGAAGAAGGCAATCTTGATTTTGTGAAAAAAGGCTTACATCCCAAAGGAATTAATCCCACGAGCATTAATAGCCTTAAATTATTTTTATCAGAGAATAATATTGATGTAAGATTAACTTAAATTATGAGTTCTATCAATAAAATTGCTATCATCGATTATGGCATTGGTAATTTATACAGTGTCAAGAAAGCATGCGAGTATGTAGGTCTTGATCCGATCATAACTGATAATAGAGATCAAATTGCAAATTCAGAGGCATTAATTCTACCTGGTGTGGGAGCATATGGTAATGCCATCAAAAATCTTCAGGATAAGGATTTAGTTGATTGTATCCATAAATTTTCACAAAGTGGAAAGTATATCATGGGCATATGCCTAGGCATGCAATTATTGATGGATTATAGTGAGGAATTCGGTATACAAAATGGACTTGGTTTGATAGAGGGAGGATGTAAGAAATTTAATTTCAACGATGATACTAAAGTTCCCCAGATAAATTGGAATAGGATTTATATATCTGAAAACGAGGAAGATAGATTTGATGTCAATTCATCTTTAAGTAGCATAAATAATGGTGCTTACATGTATTTTGTTCATTCATTTTATGTAGACCCTACTGACAAGGGGCATATTTTAAGTAAAACTAGCTATAGTAATTTCGAGTACTGTTCTTCCGTGAAGAAGGATAATATTTTTGGCTTTCAATTCCATCCAGAAAAAAGCGGGGTGGAAGGTTTAGACATTTACAATAATTTTAAAAAATTGATAAAAAAATGATAGAGAAAAAAAATACGAAGGAACGGTATAACTTACCCGAAGAAGTGCGTTTTTGTAAAAAATGTGTGATGTCGAATCAACGACCAAGAATCACTTTTGATGAAGAGGGAGTTTGTTCTGCCTGTAATTTTGCGGAGTACAAAAAGCACAAATTTGATTGGAATAAACGCGAAGAAGAATTGGTAGCTTTATTGGATAAGCATAGGAGAAATGATGGATCCTATGATGTGCTAGTGCCATGTAGCGGAGGAAAAGATGCCGCTTACATTGCGCACGAGTTAAAGCATAAGTATAATATGAACCCTTTGACAGTTACTTGGGCTCCTCATATTTACACTGAAATTGGTTTTCAAAACTTACATAATATGATTCGAGTGGGAGATTTGCCTAATATTTTGGCCACTCCTCCAGGTCTTACCCATCGCAAGCTGACTAAATTGTCTTTTGAAGTTTTAGGTGATCCATTTCAGCCTTTCATCTATGGGCAATATAACTTTCCATTGAAAGCTGCTGTTCAGTATAATATTCCCCTAATCATGTATGGAGAAAATGGTGAGGTAGAGTATGGTGGAGATATGAAAAATGCATTTAAGCCTACTAGGGATTACAAAGGCGATCAAGCTAAACATTACTTTTCAAATTTACTTCCTGAAGATTTTGTTAAATATGGTCTGAAAAAAGAGGATTTATTGCCATACATGCCACCTAAAGATGAGGAGCTTGAGAAAATAGGAACAGAAATACATTTCTATGGGTATTACAAAAAATGGGTTCCACAAGAAAATTTCTATTACTGCGTTGAAAATACGGGATTTAAACCAAACTCAGTAAGAAGTGAAGGTACATATTCCAAGTATGCTTCTTTGGATGATCAACTGGATGGTTTCCATTATTATTTATCGTTCATCAAATTTGGTATCGGAAGATGTACATCTGATGCGGCTCACGAAATCAGAGATGGTCATATTACTCGGGAAGAAGGGGTAGCCTTAGTCAAGAAATTTGACGGCGAATTCCCACAAAAATATTTCCAGACCTTCCTTGAATACTGTGATATTACAGAAGAATATTTCTTCGATGTAATTGATAGTTGGAGGTCTGATCACATTTGGGACAAGAATCCTGATGGAACATGGGCCTTAAAAACGACAATTTCATAGGCCAATTATATAGTCATTTATTGAATACCGATTTAGGAATAGCGTAATCAAGTAGTAATATCTAACAAATCAACAACACTTGCTTGTGAATGCTCTATTAGGGAAGCTTACTAATTCAACCTTATTTAAGTCCTCTCTTATTTATTCCTTTTTCGGTATCTTAAATGCGGTGGGACCATTTATACTTTTACCCGTTTTATCTCACCATTTAAGCACTGAAGAATATGGATATATAGCCATGTTTTCCGTGTTAATAAGCTTTATTACACCCATCATGGGATTGGGAATTAATACTTCGCTTCCCCGGTTTTTTTACAGCTTAGAAAACAAGGAGTTTATTGAACTCATATCCATTTGTCTGTATTTTGTATTAATCACTTTAGTGCCCATTCTCTGTATAAGTTATATTTTAAGAGAATTCATTTATCAATTTACTTCACTTAGTTATTACAGAATTGCTTTCGCATTGGTGATATCAGCCTGTCAATTTATACATTCGCTATGTTTGTATTATTGGCAAGTCAAACAAAAACCGATAGCTTATGGCTTATTTCAACTGGGCTATATATTGTTGAATCTATCATTGTCATTGTATTTTGTGCTTTTAAAAAACTATCAATCGGATGGTAGAATTTATGGCTGGCTATTATCTGCCTTAACCATGTCCCTGATTGCGGTTATTATTCTTTTGCGTCAAAATCTACTGGTCTTCTCTTTTCCAAAAGCCATATTCCAACAAGCCCTAAGCTTTAGCTCACCCTTGATTTTTCATAATCTGGGAGGTTTTTTTCTGAATATCATCGATCGAGTAATTATTAATCGGATTATCGGTTTAGATGGGGCGGGCATTTATGCCATTGCCTATCAAATTGGAAGTATATTTAACGTTTTCCTAAGCGCCTGCAATACAGCTTATACGCCTTGGTTGTTCTCGACATTAAATTCAAATAAAGATACCCTGGTTAAAAGAAAGATTGTTGGTCTTACCTACGTCTCATTTATCGCCATTTTAGTATTTGTCATCATTTTCAGTGTATGCGCCACTTTCTTATTCCCTTACTTTGTAGGGAATTCTTTTGCAGAATCAAAGACGCTTTTACCCATTATATTTTTGGGTTTTGGGTTAGGGGGAATGTATTTATTAGTAGCCAATTTTATTTTTTACGCGCAGAAAACAGCGCTCATTGCTCAGAATACTATTTTATTGGGATTCCTTAACTGCGGAATTTGCTACCTGTTTATTTCCAATTTTGGATTGAAAGGGGCAGCTATTGCTATGTGTGTTGCCAATTTCATTTTGTTTTTATCCAATTGGTTTATTTCAAACAGCGTGTATAAAATGCCATGGAAGTCGCCATTGTTAAAGACATAAAGGATATGAAGAGTCCAAGTGATGTCATACATTATATCGAGTTCCTCGAGAAAAAATATCGTCCATTTTCGTGGACCTGTTCAGATATTGAAATTTGGCCATTACTGAGAATAGAGATATATCAGAAATTGTCATTGGAAGTATTAAAAAGTGATCATCAGCCTAGTAAAAGAGGAGCAGTAGAAAGAATAAAATCGATTATAGGGACTTTTGAAGGGGTTAGGACGGAGAAGGAAACAGATTTTCTTTTCATCAGTGATAATACTTCTTTTTTAAAAATTAATGATATCACGATTGACAAGTTATGTGATCCCATCATAGACATCGTGTCCTCCAAGCAGTTTACTTGGCAAAAGTGGACCTATACCCAATCCCCTAAGTTCAGATTATATTTTAAGTCCCAGTGCATAGGCTTCCCCATTTTCATGGCAAAAATTAAGTCATTATTGAAAGGGAAACGTAAAACTGAAATTCAGCATGAATTAGCCAAGACCCAATTGTTTGAATTACTGGATGAACTTAATCTGGAATTCCCAGGAAGATTTAGTCTTAATTCCTCCAATATTGTCAGTGTACTCAATTCCTTCATTGAATTGGTCAATTGGTTTATGGGGCGTTTATCCAAGATTAAACCTAAATTTATTTTTATTGTAGACTACTACAACTTGAATAATATAGCACTACTTATAGCGGCTAATAAGTTGAAAATTCGTTCGGCTGATGTACAGCATGGGGTTCAGTCAGTATTGCATGCAGCGTATTCCGGATGGGTAAATGAGCCCCATAAACGCTATGAAAGCTTACCTTCGCATTATTTCGTTTGGTCTGAATATGAAAAAAGCCTCATAGATTCTTGGGCTAAAGGAGCCTATCATCCCGTTGTTTTGGGTAATTTAATTAGGTCCTTATATAAAAAACTAGAATCTTCCGGAATGGAGCTAAGCACAGATAAAATTCGGAATCTGATTCATGAGAGAAACAAGGAAAATATTAATGTCCTTTTTACGATGCAATATGGAATCGTCTATGAGGATGATTTTTATCAAATGATTAGCCAAACTCAGGAAAAGTTTAATTGGTTTATTCGATTGCATCCCGTAGATAATAATGAAAATGGCTGGGGAAAAATGGCGGGACTTTGTGAAAAACATAAGCTCGACCGAGTAGATTTTAAAATATGCTCTTCTCTGCCATTAGAATTGTTGTTGACAGAAATGAATATTCATGTATCGCATAGTTCTTCCGTCGTATTGGATGGTCATTCCTTTGGCTTGAAATCCATTCTTTTTGATAACTATGGGAAATTATTTTTTAAAGAGCGACTTGAAGAAGGCTTTATCTTTTTTGTAAATAATTACGATGAAATACCTAATTTGATACTTCGTGAATCAGTAGTGGCCAACAAAATTTTGGATGATTTATCCAATGAAATTATTAAAAAAAATATTTCAATTATTTATGAATAGTTTAAATTGTAAGTCTTGTGGTTCATCAAATACTTTAAGCCGCAATTATGTAGATAAGTTTTTCGATAAAACTCATTTATTTAATGCTCATATCGTTATTTGTTGCAGAGATTGTGGCTTTGGATATTCTTTCCCTCATTTGGATGAAAAAGTTGTATATGAATTTTATAAAAATGTTTACAGAGGTGTTGAATCTCCCTACTATATAAATTTTGATCAATTAATTCCTCAAGGGAAAGATAGAGCAAGCGCGCAATTACAATTAGGGTTTAAATACTTAACTGGCAAAAACAAAGGTAATTTGAAATTTTTAGATATTGGACCTGGAGATGGATCTTCATTCATTGCAGCAAAAGAAAAAGAAATTAAAAATTCTTATGCAATTGAACTTTCTAAAGATTGTAGTAATGCATATGAAAGGCTTTTTAAAGTTTCCACTGTTGAGTCTATTGAAAGAATTCCAAAAAATTTATTTTTTGACATAATATTGTCTAGTCATTGTTTCGAACATTTTTATTATGAAGATTTAATTTTATACCTAGAAAAGCTCAAATTGTTAATCAACAAAGATGGGGTGTTAGTAGTAGAGGTTCCTAATGATGATTTTCGAATCATGAAAAATTATTCAGATTCACCACATTTTTGTTTTTTTTCAATGGAAAGTTTAAAAAAACTATTTACTTATTGTGGATATGAAATTCTTTTTTGTGATTCTTGTGGGCACAAAATTCATGAGTATGATGAAATTACTAATAAGAGTTATACTCTTTTTAGTAATTTAAAAACAAAAAGTAAAAATTTAATTTCAAAATCTGCTTTTGGAAGGACTGTTATTGAATTTTTGAAGTCCAAGCTAATTTATTTTAAAATTCTTCCTGACCCAATTAGTTATTTAATTGATTTTAACAACAAAACCTATGAATATGGCGGAGATAGGAATTGCCTTAGAATAGTTGGCAAAGTAAAAAACAATCAAATCTAATATTGAATACGAAAAGTTAAATTTCTGAACTCATTAAAATTGGTTATCCAATTTGTGTATTTAAATATCTAATTAAATGATTATATCGGATTATATATATAAAATTTGAACAATTTAGAAGAGATATTATTTGGGACTTATAAATATAAGCAGCTTTTATATGTTGCTTTTATTTATGCTATCGCACTAATATTTTTTCAGGAGTATGTTAGTTTTGGATTCTTCTTTTCCCAAATATTCCTGATTAATACTATCACGGCCATCAGTTTAATTAAGAATCGCTTAGGGGTAATTCCTTCGGCACGGTATCTGTTTATTGTATCACCTGGGTTTTTACAAAGCCTATTCTGGTCATTTTCCGATGGCAGTGTGAGAGTGGCTTTCCTAGCCAATGATTATATTACGGAAGAGATAGTTAGGCAAGTCGCATTAATGTCCACCATCGGTGGGGTTTCAGCCATGATAGGATTTGTGGTGATTCCCATTCGTTTTAAAATTAAGGTTCCTTCCATTTCAATTACAAGGCGTCATACGCAAATTATTTTTATTCTTTTTCTGGCTTTTGCATTTTGGCATGCGAAAAATCTGGGCTCTTCGATGCTAACTTCTGGTGCATATGGAGGTGATACGGAAGAATCTACCAAATCTCCCATTGGGACAATAAATGTGTTCTATTTTCTTTTTTTCTCTATATTTTTTATTTATAGATTGTTTCATCAAAAAATTAATCGGCTTACTAAATATTCCTATTATATTATTGCCTTAATTATAATATTGTATGTAGCATTACGTGGTGTGAGACAAGATTCCTTGGGGTTTATATTAGCAGTAATTACTATTTTATATTCTAGTGGAATAGATTTTAAAAAAAAAACACAATATCGAATAGTTTTTAGCCTATTTTGTTTTAGTTGGTTGGGTTCTATTTTGACTGGTATTCTTCGTTCCGAATTTAGCTTAGCTTACCTGGTGCAAATTTTATCAGATCCTTTAAGTCTATTTTTCTTTTTAAAGGATGAGTATTTAGTAGTGAATTTGGATACAGCCTCCATGACTATAGGAACATTGAATGTTATACCTTACAAGATAAAAGAAGGGGGTTTTTTACTAGGAAAAACTTTTTTTGATTGGCTACCTAGAACTTTTCCTGAGTTTATTTATCCTAATAGGCCAGAAGATCCTTCTTATTTAATGCAGTACCAAGGAGAATGGTTTGGATGGGGTGGAATTCATGAAATTGCTGAAGAATTTTGGAATTTTGGATATCTCGGTGTCATCATCATGCCATTTTTATTCTCCTATCTGATTCATTCTTTGGGCAAGTCATTTATTCGCTCTGCCTCATTTTTCACAGCCATTCCCATTGTTTGGTTGATCATGATGCCTCGGTGGTCATGGTATCAGATATTTGCTTTATATAAATCGACGGTGGTGATGGTCATTATTATTTACCTACTCTATTTCATTATTGGTATAAGTTCCAGAGGGGGAATGAAAATTAGCTCCAATAAAAGTAAATCGTAAAAGTTGTATTAAATGGATTCAAATTCTATTGTAATTATTGACTATGGAATGGGGAATATTGGATCTGTCGCCAATATGATTAAAAAGGCCGGGGGGAATGCCATCATCACATCAGATCATGAACAAATATTAAAGGCTAAGAAACTGTTATTGCCAGGTGTGGGGGCTTTTGATGCAGGAATGACAAACTTACATGATAAAGGATTAACCGAGGTTATTAAGGAAGCAGTCAGTTCTTCCAATACGACATTATTGGGGATCTGCCTGGGCATGCAATTATTATTTGATAAAAGTGAAGAGGGAGAATTACCTGGAATGGGATTGATTTCAGGTAGTGTGCACCGTTTTGTCTCTAATAATATGTCCATGAAAATTCCACACATGGGCTGGAATAGCATACACATTAAAAATAATAATCCGCTGATGGACTCATTGGAGGACAGCCGTTATTATTTTGTTCATTCCTATTATGTTAAATGCAATCATCCCGAAGATGTTGTTGCCACCACGCAATACATTGTAGATTTTGATTCCATTGTCCGTAAAAACAAGGTGTATGGAGCTCAATTTCACCCAGAGAAGAGCCATAAATTTGGTTTAACCCTTTTCCAAAACTTTATAGCCCTGTAACTATGTTTTTGCCGAGAGTTATCCCATGCCTCTTAATTGAATCTGGAAGACTAGTTAAAACCAGGAAGTTCTCCGAACCAGGTTATATTGGTGACCCTATTAATGCGGTTAAGATATTCAATGAGTTAGAGGTGGATGAACTAATTTTATTGGACATTGCGGCTTCTAAAAAAAATGTCGAACCCAACTATGAACATATAAGTGAGATCGTTAGTGAAGCATTTATGCCAGTAGCCGTGGGTGGTGGGATTAAAACATTTGAACAAGCTTCTAAACTAATTAACATTGGTGTGGAGAAGGTTATTGTCAACACAGGCAGTTTTGAAAGTTATTCAGTGATTAATGAAATTGCCAACCATTTTGGTTCACAGAGTGCGGTGTTGTCAGTTGATATAAAAAAAACCTTGTTTGGAGGATATAAAGTGTATGACCATCGGTCTAAAAAAACAGTAAGTATTGATTTTTTAGAGCATATTCAACATGCCATCTCGGCAGGTGCAGGGGAGATATTCATAAACTTTGTGGACAATGACGGGATGGGTAATGGATACAACTATGAGGTGATACGAAGTGTATCATCCGCCGTACAGGTGCCATTGATTGCTTGTGGCGGCGCGGGTCAACTAGAAGATTTTTATAAAGCGGTACAGTCTGGTGCCACAGCAACCGCGGCAGGAAGCATGTTTGTTTATTCAGGGAAACATCGTGCTGTCATGATTAATTATCCTGGCTACGAAGTATTAAAAAGACTTTTTAATGAATAATGAATATAGGCGATGCACCCGATGCATCATGGATACCACAGCGGCTAACATCACTTTTGATGAGCAAGGTATATGTAATTTCTGTACGGATTACCTGAATGGCTACCATAAGCATGTAACTACAGGCGGCTTACCCGCTTTAGTAGAAAAAATTAAAGCAGATGGTAAGGGAAAAGAATATGATTGCATTGTAGGAGTAAGTGGTGGGGTGGACAGTTCTTTCACCTTGTATACCGTGGTAAAATCAGGATTAAGACCCTTGGCCGTGCACCTTGACAATGGCTGGAATTCAGAGCTAGCGGTGAGTAACATTACCAATCTAATTAAAAAGCTTAATGTTGATCTTTACACGCATGTTATCGAATGGGAAGAGAACCGGGATATGCAGCTTTCTTTTATTAAAGCGAATGTGCTAGATATTGAGATGTTAATGGATAATGCTCAGGCTGCGCTCAATTTCAGAGTGGCAAAAAAATATAATCTCCACTATATTTTGTCGGGCTCAAATACCGCTACGGAAGGTATATTAGCCCCTAATTCATGGGTGCATTACAAATACGACGTAAAAAATATCAAAGCAATCCATAAGAAATTTGGTACGGTGAAAATAAAAACTCACCCCTTGATGTCAACGATCGATTACCTTGTTTATACTAAGATTCATAAAATTAAATGGGAGCTATTCCTGGATTATATGGATTATAATAAGCAGGAAGCAATAGAAATTTTGAAGAGAGAAATTGGCTATAAGCCTTACCCTTATAAACACTACGAATCGGTATTTACCCGATTTTATCAAGGATATATTCTACCAGAAAAATTCAATATTGATAAGCGAAAAATACATCTTTCCACGCTGATCATGAGTAAGCAGTTGAGTAGGGAGGAGGCATTGGAACACCTGGAAACCTCACCATATCCAGATCCAAATTTATTGCAACAAGACATCGAATATGTGATGAAGAAGTTTGGTATGACCAGAGAGCAGCTCGATAATTATATCGCCCAGCCAGGAGTGCCACATGATGTCTATCCTACAGAAGAGCCATTGTTTAAGTCGCTTGTAAAATTCTATCAGTTATTTAAGAAAGGTAAGCATGCCTAACAAGCATCTGGTATTAATAGCATACTATTTTCCTCCCTATAATATCATTGCAGCGCAAAGGGCAGCCAAACTTGCTACAAACCTGGCGAATAAAGGATTTAAGGTAACAGTTCTCACCTTAGATGAACAGTTTGTTCATCCGGACAAAATCGACTACGAGTTTTGTAAAGAAGTCTATTCGCGTCCAGAGATAGAAATTCAAAAAATTCCTCTGTATGGAATAGGCTATGAAAATTCAGAAAAGGCAGGAATTATTAGTAGGTTGATTTCAGGATTCCTATCTAGATTACTTTGTAGCAATGGCATTTTTTGGTATCCCTTGCTTCGCAAAAAAATAAAAGCACTATTGAAAGAGAATCCGGTAGATAAGATAATCGCTACGGGCTCACCTTATCTTCCATTTTACCTTCTTTATCAATTGAAGAGGAGTAGTGGTTTAAGTTATATTCTGGATTACAGGGATTTGTGGACGGGCAATCCCCGGGCACAATATTTTGGCTGGGCGCGTAAACTCGTGGGGGCTACCCTAGAAAAACAATCTTTAAAATATGCACATGGCGTCATGACTGTTTCGGATGGATGTGCAGAAGCATTAAATGACTCCATGGGCATGAGTGCCAAAAAAGCGATGGTTGTTCGAAATCTTCCAGACGAAACCTATAAAGAATTTTTCTACCGTTCTTATGCTGACACTTCACATGCACAAAATAAAATATTATTTGTCTTGAGTGGGACGGTGTATAAATCTTGCACATTTAGTTCCATTCTTAAGGCCTTACCAGCTGTAGATCAAAAATTACTGGAAAAATTAGAGTTTCATTATTGTGGTACCTCTGCGGATTTGGTCCAACAAGAATTTGATGCCGCGGGTTTTAGTCACTTGCTTGTGAACCATGGATATGTAAAAAAAGTGGAGGCTTTTGAGCTACTTAAAAAAGCTTCCGTGCTTATTTCATTAATTGACGATGGTAAACTTACCTACGATGCTTCTGTAGCTGGCCTCATGACGACCAAAATCTTTGATTATTTTCTAACAGGCAAGCCCATACTTAATATTGGTCCTGCCGGATGCAATACAGAAGCTTTTGCGAAAGAAATAGCCTATCCCGAGTTTTATTCTTTCGAAGGTAAAGACAAAGAGGGCATCACAAAATTTATAGAGAAAATGCTAAATAAAGATACCCACCAAGTATCCTATCAAAGGGTAAGTCTACCTGATTTTGATGCTGATTTTCAGCATGCCATGACCTTATTTGAATCCTAGTACATGAAAAAATGTGTCATTATAGCTCCCTTAGTCAGCCATGCAACGGCTGGTAGGGTAGCTGCTTTACTGAGTACGGGTATGGAGGTGTCGCTGATTGATATCAGCGGAAGGAGAATTGATTCGGATGTAGTGAATATAGCTCCCTATTCCAAGCTAAAACAAATTCATTACCTCGACATCACCTCATTGGATCCATTTTACCGAGTACCTACTATTGGGGAAAGGATAAAGGATGTTTTGAGAAGCTATGGCTTTTTACAGGAAAACCCAGCTATTTGCACTA
Source organism: Aquirufa sp. Wall-65K1 (assembly GCF_054558475.1). Classification (NCBI taxonomy): domain Bacteria; kingdom Pseudomonadati; phylum Bacteroidota; class Cytophagia; order Cytophagales; family Flectobacillaceae; genus Aquirufa; species Aquirufa sp. Wall-65K1. Next base: position 217,792 of record NZ_JBPXKD010000003.1, read on the forward strand.
AAATTCAGGAAATACTAAGTCAAGAAAAACCCGATGTAGTAGTCGGTTTTTACGGACCGCTAGGTATACATATGTTACGCTTAGTGAAAAAAGTATCTCCGAAAACGAAAACCGTTTTTATACCCAACCTGGTGCCAAGTACCATTCTTGATGGGAACCCACTGATCAAGTTTTTGAAAAAAAGGCTTATCAATGAGTTCGTTGATTATACAAATTGGATAAGGAAAATCGATTTCATTTTTTGTGCGTCTAAAGAGATGCAGGATTTTATTCATCGCAAGTTCAAGTATCCTGTTGAAAAGATGCGTATTATCCCCGATTTCCACCCAGCAGCATTTAAAGCAGCTTCCTTGCAACAAGAAGTATCCGATTCAAAAACTGGGCTAAAAGGGCTTATTTTCTTGGGCGCACCAGAACGTTGGGGAGGAAAGATTGATAACTTGGATGGTCAATTAAATGCATTGGTAGATGGTGGCATCCCAGTACATACTTCATCTTCCTTGTCGGGCGGTAATGTTACATGGGGAACTTATCCCTATTTCAGTGACAAAGATGTATTTGAAGGCAAACTGTCGGATTACGCTCACGAGTTTGATGCAGCCTTGGTTACTTATAATATTTCTAAAAGATCGGAGCGTTTTCGCTCTACCTTGCCCACTCGTTTTTTTTCGGCTTTAGCAGCCGGCCTACCCATTGCTCTTCGAGGAGGTATTTTTGATGCTGCGGAGACATTTATACAGACACATAACAATGGATTTGTATTTCAAACAATTGCCGAATTGAAAAGTAAACTTGAGGATAGCGATAATATGCGTTTATGCAGGGAAAATGCTATTCAAAAAATAGATACTTTTACGGCTGAAAATCAGAGAGAGGCAATTTTGGAAGCCTTCGGTAAATTATGATTCAATAAAACACACATATGGAAATTAAAAAAATCCTTGTAACAGGCGGCGCCGGCATGATTGGTTCCAATCTGGTTGCAAAACTACTTAGCGAAAATTTTGAAGTTACCATCATTGATAACTTTTGGAGAGGAAGCATTGAAAATCTTAAATATACTTGTAAAGAAAACTTTTCAAAAATTAGAATTATAACAGCCGATCTCTCTACTCCAGGTGATTGGTATCGTTATTTTTATGAAGTTGATTGCGTGTATCATTTAGCTGATATTGTGGCTGGAATCGGATATGTATTTGCCAATGAAGGCTCTATTTTCCGCAAGAATCTACTGATAAATGCCAATGTAACTCAGGTAGTGGCTGCTGCTAGTAATATTAAAAGATATATTTATGTTGGTACGGCCTGCTCTTTCCCAAAACAGCTCCAAACTGGCGTCACCGCCAAACCGCTTGAGGAAATCGATCAATTTCCCGCTTATCCAGAATCAGCCTATGGTTGGAGTAAGTTAATGGGAGAGTTGGATGCCACCTACTTGTCTGCTGAAAGAAAGATTGACTGTGTTACACTTTCTCTACATAATGTATATGGAACACCATGCGAGTATAAATCTAACCGTTCACAAGTTATTCCATCTCTAGTGTACAGAGCACTTTCGAGAGCTGACCAGAAATTGGTCGTTTGGGGAAATGGAAAACAAGGACGTGCATTCATCCATGTTGATGATGTAGTGGCAGGATTATATTTGTCGCTTACAAAAGGAGAAAATGCAGGGACTATTCAGCTTGGTCCAGATGTTTGTACTTCTATTGGTGAAATTGCGGAAACGATAGTTGATATCATCGATGCTGGTATTGAGGTTGAATATGATATCACAAAACCGATTGGAGATTTAGGCAGATGTGCCAATTATTCAAAGGCGGTTGAGCAACTTGGATGGGAACCTAGCATTAAATTGAAGGAGGGTCTCAGGGGAGTTGTTAATTATGTTCAAGTAAAAGAATCAACACTCTGAAATAAGGGTACTCAATAATTAATTCAAATATATAATAAGATAAATGGCTGAGAAATCAATAAAATTTGCGCTATTGGGATGTGGTCGAATTGCACAACGCCACGCAGAACATATTGCTAATAATGGTGAGCTTGTAGCAGTTTGTGATACAGATAATAAAAAAGCTGATGAATTAGCAGCAAAATACAAATCTAAAGCTTACTATGATGTAGATACATTATTGCAAGAAGAAAAAGATCTAGATGTTATTTCTATTTGTACACCCAATGGATTGCATGCCCAGCATGCCATCAAATCTTTGAAAGCAGGTTTTCATGTTTTATGCGAAAAACCGATGGCCATTAGTGTACACGACTGTGGCGAAATGATTAAAACTGCAGAACAATACAATAGGCGTTTATTTGCCATCAAACAGAACAGGTTTAATCCACCAGTATCAGCTGTAAAAAAGTTGATTGATAATGGCAGCTTAGGGAAAATTTACAGCATACAGCTAAGTTGTTTCTGGAATAGAAACGCTGACTACTATGCCAATTCCTGGAAGGGGACCAAAGACTTAGATGGCGGGACGCTTTACACCCAATTTAGTCATTTTATTGATCTTGTATATTGGATGGTTGGCGATATCAAGCGCACCTATGCTTTTACAAGAAATTATTCTCATCAGGATACCATTGAGTTTGAGGATACGGGTGTAGTTATAGCTGAATTTCATAATGGTGCTATCGGGACAATTAATTACACGGTTAATTCTTTCAGCAAAAATATGGAAGGTTCACTCACGATTTTTGCTGAAAAAGGTACCGTTAAAATTGGAGGTCAGTATCTAAATGAACTTGAATATCAGGATATTCAGGGTATCGTTATTAAAGATCTTCCTAAAGGGAATACAGCCAATAATTACGGAACATATGTAGGTTCCATGTCGAATCATGATAAAGTGTATGAAAATCTTGTTGATGTCTTGAGAAATGGAAGCGCCATTTCTACCAATTTCTTTGAGGGCTTGAAGACCGTAGAGATTATTGATAAAATATATAACGCGGCAAAATCACTCAACTAAAAAAGATTGTATGTACACAAAATTATCCATATCCATTAAAGATGATGTTGTTTTCGGACAAAATGTAAAAATCGTGGAGCCATGCAATTTATATGGATGTAAATTGGGCAATGATGTTTTTATTGGCCCTTTTGTTGAGATACAAAAAGACGTCATTATTGGAAATAGATCAAAAGTTCAATCGCATTCATTTATTTGTGAATTAGTTGAAATTGGAAATGATTGTTTTATTGGTCATGGTGTGATGTTTATTAATGATCTTTTTGCCAAAGGAGGTCCAGCAAGAGGAGATAAAAATTTATGGAAATCCACATGTATTGGAAACAACGTATCCATCGGTTCTAATGCAACAATTTTACCAGTTGAGATATGTGATGATGTAGTGATTGGAGCAGGAAGTGTTGTTACTAAATCGATAACTGTACCGGGAACCTATGCTGGTAATCCCGCTAAAATGTTAAACCAGAAATATAAATTATGAAGATCCCATTTGTCGATCTAAAAACACAGTATCAGAATCATAAAGAAGAAATTGATGAAGCAATAAGTTCAGTTATTGAACAGACAGCATTTATTGGTGGAAAATTTGTGAAGGAATTTGAACAGAAATTCGCAGAGAAATATGGGGTAGCTCATATGATTAGCTGTGGCAACGGAACGGATTCATTATATATCATCATGAAAATGCTAGGTATTGGTCATGGTGACGAGGTGATAACTGTATCCAATAGTTGGATTTCTACTTCGGAAACTATCTCCCAAACAGGAGCAAAACCAGTCTTTGTGGATTGTGATCCAGTTTATTATACCATCGATGCAGATCGTATTGAAGATAAAATTTCGAATAAAACGAAAGCCATTTTACCTGTTCATATATATGGTCAAATGTGTGACATGGATAAGTTAACCAATATAGCCCAAAAGTATTCTCTTTACCTGATTGAGGATTGTGCACAAGCGCATTTTTCAACTTTTATGGGAACGAAAGCGGGAATGTTCGGTATTGCTGGATCCTTTTCTTTTTATCCAGGTAAAAACCTGGGGGCTTATGGAGATGCAGGAGGGATTATCACAAACGATCCAATTTTGGCTGAAAAAATGACGATGTTTGCTAGACACGGTGCATTGATTAAGCATAAACACAAGATGGAAGGAATCAATAGTCGTCTTGATTCGCTGCAAGCTTCTATTTTAACGGCAAAGCTAAATCATATACTAGATTGGACAAAGAAAAGAAGGGAAAATGCTGAGAAAATAACCCGGCTACTTACTGGAACGGGAGACGTAATAGTACCAGCTGTACGAAAAAATTCCGAACATTCATTTCACTTATATGTGATTCAAACTGCTCACAGAGATAAATTGGCAGCATGGTTAAAAGAAAAGGGTATAGAAACTTCAGTTCACTACCCAACACCTTTGCCTTTGCTAGAAGCATATGGTTATTTACAACATATTCCTGAAGATTTTCCTGTGGCACATCAATTGTCAAAAAGAATTCTCAGTTTGCCTTTATATCCAGAATTGACTGATGAACAGATTGCTTACCTAGTGGATTCAATTAAAGAATTTTTCCAAAGTCAATTTTAAGTCAGTATTTAATATAAATGGTTACCGATGAATTCAAAAAAAATAAATACTGAATTAAATGGGAAACCATCTTAGCAGCTTCCTAATTGAGGTAAGTTGAATAGCTAGGAACTCTGAAAGTTGGCTATTGTATTGACATACTTTATTTTTAGTATTGAGTCTCCACTTCAATATAGTACCAATATTATTGGTTAAAGATTATGGCTTATACGATGAAAGTAAGCTATCACTTTATTTAAATATATAAATGAAAAAAAATAGAATTGGGATAATCGGTTTGGGCTATGTAGGTTTACCTCTAGCAGTAGAATTCTCACATAAATACTTTACTGTAGGATTTGACATAAATGTGGAGCGAATTCGAAAATTGAGTGAAGATCGTTTCGATGAAACCCATGAAGTTGAACGAGAGACTTTACAAAAAGTAGTAAGGGACAAAGTCGCGGTATCTGATGAAGATCATGGGCTTTTTCTAACGTCCGATGCACAGGCTCTTGAAGCTTGTAATATATATATTGTTACGGTGCCTACTCCTGTTGATAAAAATAATAGACCTGATTTAACTCCTCTATATAAGGCAAGTAAGGTCGTAGGAGATGTATTAAAGAAAGGAGATATCGTTATTTACGAATCTACAGTATATCCAGGTGTAACCGAAGATGAATGTGTTCCCATTCTAGAGAAAACATCAGGCCTAAGGTTTAATATAGACTTTTTTTGTGGATACTCTCCTGAAAGAATAAATCCAGGAGACAAATTACATACAGTTTCTAAAATTCTGAAAGTAACCTCAGGTTCTACCCCAGAATCAGCACTTATCATTGACGAACTCTATAAATCAATAATTAGTGCAGGAACGCATTTAGCTTCATCCATTAAAGTAGCGGAAGCGGCCAAAGTAATCGAAAATGCCCAAAGGGACATCAATATTGCTTTTATTAATGAATTGGCCAAAATTTTTAACCGATTGGGAATTGATACCAATGAAGTATTAAAAGCAGCAGGTACCAAATGGAATTTTCTCAATTTTAAACCAGGTCTTGTAGGCGGACACTGTATCGGAGTGGATCCATATTACCTAGCTCAAAAAGCACAAGAAGTAGGTTATAATCCAGAAATTATATTGGCAGGAAGAAGGTTAAATGATGGGATGGCTAATTATATAGCCAATGAGGTTATTAAATTAATGATTCAGAAAGATATCAAAGTCAAAGATTCGAATATCCTGGTTTTAGGATTTACGTTTAAGGAAAATTGTCCAGATGTCCGTAATACCAAAGTCATCGATATCGTGAATACATTGAAAGAGTATGGGGTACGTGTGACTATTCATGATCCTTGGGCCGGTCCTGATGACATTCAAAATCAGTATAAAGAGACTTCAATTCAGTCTCTAGAGGATGTTAACCAGAAATTTGATGCCATTATTCTAGCTGTTGCTCATGATAAGTTCAATGAAATTGAAATAAATAATTTTAAGTCTTCCAATTCAGTAATATATGATATAAAAGGAATTTTACCGAAGGCTATTGTAGATGGTTGTTTGTAATTACAAAGTATAAAAATGAATACAGAAAAATATCATGATATTGATCTCTCTAAATCCAACTTTCTCATTACGGGAGGTGCAGGATTTATAGGAAGTAATCTGGTCAAATATTTATTGAAGTACAATGCCGGCAAAGTTCGTGTACTGGATAATTTGTCGAACGGGTATAAGAATAATATTGAAGAATTCCTTGATGATAAGCGTTTTGAATTTGTTGAGGGAGATATCAGAGATTTCAATACCTGTAAACAGGTATTGAAAGATATACATTATGTAAGCCATCAGGCAGCTCTTGGGAGCGTACCTAGGTCCATAAAAGACCCCATTACCTCTAACAGTGTAAATATTGACGGCTTTTTGAATTTGATTACGGCTGTCAAAGATGAACCTACCGTAAAAAGAATGGTATATGCTGCTTCTTCCTCTACCTATGGCGACAGTGAAAATTTGCCAAAAACTGAAGGAGAAGAAGGCTCTCCTTTATCTCCCTATGCAGTTACTAAAGTAGTGAATGAATTGTACGCCGATGTGTTCTCCCGGGTTTACGGATTACATACACTTGGTTTACGATATTTCAATGTCTTTGGACCTAAGCAAAGTCCTGATAATCCCTACGCCGCGGTCATCCCACTTTTTATTAAAGCAGCCAAAGAAAGTAGATCACCTTCGATTTTCGGTGACGGTCTAACATCAAGAGATTTCACATTTGTTGAGAACGTGATTCAAGCAAATATCAAAGGGATGCTTTTAAATGATCTTCCTAAACACGAAGTTATTAATGTGGCATGTGGAGAAAGAAATAGTTTATCACGTATTTGGGAAATACTCGGAGAAATTTCTGGAAATACAATGATGCCGGTCTTTTTGGACGAACGACCTGGCGATATTAAAGTTAGTCTTGCTAGCATAGATAAAGCCTTCAAATTAATCGGATACAAGCCTACTATATATTTTGAGGAGGGATTAAAATATACTTTCGAGTATTCAAACTAGGCTAAATAATTATATGGCACAAAATGAAAATTTGAAGTAGGTATGTGTGGTATCAGTGGGTTTAATTTCAGGAATGAATCTTTAATAAAGGCAATGAATCAACGCCTGGCACATCGCGGGCCAGATGGTAGTTCATATCATATAGAAGATAATCTGAGCTTGGGACATGCACGTTTATCTATAATAGATTTGAGTAATGCAGGCCAGCAACCCATGTTTTATAGTTCTAAGAATCGGAATATAGGAATTATATTTAATGGAGAGATATATAACTATATTGAGTTAAGAGAACGATTAAAGAAGCTGGGCTATTCATTTACAACGCAAAGTGATACTGAAGTTATACTTGTAGCCTATCTCGAATGGGGTGAAAATTGTGTGCATGAGTTTAATGGAATGTGGTCATTTTGTATTTATGATGTAAGTGCTCAAGTGCTATTTTGTTCACGTGATCGACTAGGCGTAAAACCTTTTCATTATTTTTATGAAAATGGAAAATTTGTTTTTAGCTCTGAATTAAAATCCATCCTTTTACACACAGATCTTCAGTTGAATAGAGCTGAGAACATTAATACTAAATCCCTTGAACTGTTTTTCTCCCTTGGATACATTCCCTCTCCTTACTCCATATATAAAAATATATCTAAACTTCCTGCAGGAAATAATTTAATCTTTGATCTTAAAAGTTCAGAGATAAAAAAAGTATATCAATATTATCATGTTAAGGTTACTGATAAATCATTGAATAAGTACGATTTAATAGATGAAGGAAAAAGTATACTACGGGATGCCGTTCAATTGAGAATGAGGAGTGATGTGCCAGTGGGGGCTTTTCTGAGTGGGGGATTAGACAGTTCAACTGTGGTGGGAGAAATGAAACATTTTACCCATGCGGATAAGCTCCATACATTTTCAATTGGTTTCGAGGATAAGGCTTATGATGAGTCAAAATATATCAATATTGTAAAGGAATATTTCAAAACGCAACACCATCATTATATCTATCGGGAAGACGATTTTAAATCGATGTGGTCAACATATTCAGAAGTTTTTGATGAACCCTTTGGAGATTACTCTTCATTCCCAAGTTACCAGGTTTGTAAAATGGCTCGTGAAAATGCAAAGGTTGTTTTAAGTGGAGATGGTGGAGATGAAATATTTGGAGGTTATCCAATTTATAGTACAGGGTATTTGACGGATAGGTTGCAATCTATTCCGTTTGCTATCAGGCAAGTATTTTATAATATAGCAAAAAGAGCAAAACCTCTTGATCGTAGGTTGGCTAAGGTATCAGAATTACTAAGATTGTCTTTGCAACCCAAAAGTAGTTTTTACAGTCAGATGTTTAACTTGGATAGGTATAAACCAGAATCATATGTGGCATTTACGACCGAAAAACTAACTGAAGCTCTAAGGATTTCAGAGAATGATTTGGCAGAAGCATTCAGGGTATATGATCTTTTGTATAACACTCTTGCGGACAATTACCTTGTTAAGGTGGACAGAACCTCTATGCGTAATTCCATTGAAGTGAGGAGCCCTTTCCTTGATTATCGATTTATTGATTATGCACAGAAAATACCCGTTAAAGAGAAGGTAGGGATATTTAGCAATAAAATCCTGATGAGAGAAATCATTAAAGACATCGTGCCAAACGAAATTTTGACAAGAGACAAAATGGGATTTACTCCACCAATTAAAAACTGGCTTTATCAGTCTATACCTACTGAAAAGTTTCAAAAATATTGTACTTATTTAAAGGAACTGAACGCACCTTTATATGAATTTTATCAGAAAATGATGTATTCAGGCCAAATTTCTTACATGAATGATTTTTACATGATGAAACTTGCAATATTCGGGAAATGGTTCGAATATTGGATTTTAAATATAAAAGACGGATCCAATAATAAATAATACCGCTTTTATGACATTAGGTATCGATGCATCAACACCAGGTTCAGGCGGAGCAAGACGACATTTATTAGAAATCCTCAAATGTTTTAATCCTACTGAAGATAGTTTTGAAAAAATAAAAATATGGGGAGTAAAAAGAAATCTCGATCAGATTCCTGATTATCCTTGGCTTGAAAAAATAAGTCACCCATATTTAAATAAGAATTTTTTTTACCGAACATGGTGGCAAATTTTTATAAGGAGTCGGACCTTTCAAAAATCTGAAATTGATGTACTTTTCAGCCCCTTTGGTACGTTCACGGGTAGCTTTAGACCCTATGCAACTATGTCAAGAAATATGCTCATTTTTGATGTAAATGAGCAACGTCGTTTTGGGTGGTCTTGGTGGCGCCTAAAACTGATGATACTGAATTTTACTCAGAGAAAATCCTTTAATAAAGCATCTGGACTTATATTTATTTCCGAGCACGCAAAGAGTGTAATTTCTAAAGTGATCAATACTTCCAATAAAAAAATATCGATTATTCATCATGGAGTTTCATCGGTTTTTCGGTCAAAACCCAAGGAGCAGCGATCCTTTGAATTATATGATATCAGTCACCCATTTCGGTTATTATATGTATCTAGTATTTGGATTTACAAACATCCATGGAACGTTGTTCAAGCAGTAAATAATTTAAGGGCTAAAGGATACCCAGTAATATTGGATATTGTAGGAGCAAATGAAGAAAAAAAGGCGGGTGATAAATTGTATGATGCCATCAAAGCAGTAAGTGGTAATGAGACTTTTGTCTTTTGGCATCAAGCTGTAGGGCTTGATGAAATATCCTCTTATTACAAGCAGAGTGATGCTTTTGTTTTTGCTTCAACTTGTGAGAACATGCCCAATATTTTAATAGAAGCCATGTCCTCCGGCTTACCAATTGCATGTTCAGATTATGCACCTATGCCAGAATTTCTAGGTGAAGGTGGATTATATATTGATCCGTTGAATATAGCGGATATTGAAAAAAAGCTGGAAAAACTATTACTGGATGTTAAACTTCGCCAAGAGATTTCAGACTTATCTTACCAAGAATCATTTAAGTACAATTGGCAAAAGTGTGCGAAAGAAACTTTTGCATTTTTAGCTACGCTAACAAATCATAATTAATAGCCCTTTATATGTTCACAGGAAAAACAATTTTAATAACTGGTGGCACAGGTTCTTTTGGAAATGCTGTATTGAAAAGGTTCTTGCATACTCCTATTAAAGAAATAAGGATTTTCAGTCGTGATGAAAAAAAGCAACACGACATGCGCTTGGAAACACAGAATGAAAAGTTAAAATTTTACATTGGAGATGTAAGGGACTATAGCAGTATTGAATCTGCCATGAAAGGTGTAGATTATGTATTTCATGCTGCTGCCTTAAAACAGGTGCCATCCTGCGAATTTTATCCTCTAGAAGCCGTAAGAACCAATATTCTAGGCACAGAAAATGTATTAAATGCGGCAATTGCAAATCATGTAAAGAAAGTTATCTGCCTTAGTACTGATAAGGCAGTTTATCCAATAAATGCTATGGGAGTTTCTAAGGCCATGATGGAAAAGATTATGGTGGCAAAATCTAGAATTTCCGAAGATACAATTTTGGTAGGAACAAGGTATGGGAACGTTATGGCTTCACGTGGGTCTGTCATTCCTTTATTTTATGAGCAGATTATGAATAATCAGCCTATTACTGTTACGGATCCTCAAATGACTCGCTTTATGATGACCTTGGATGATGCGGTGGAACTTGTACTGTATGCTTTTGAACATGGTAAATCGGGAGATATTTTTGTGCAGAAGTCTCCAGCTTCAACCATTGGTGAACTGGCAAGTGCGATGAAGAAAATATATAATTCTGATGTGCCAGTAAATGTTATTGGTACAAGGCATGCTGAAAAATTATATGAAACACTATTAGGACGTGAGGAATTGTTAAATGCTGAGGATCTTGGAGAGTATTATCGTGTAGCTGCAGATAATAGGGATTTAAACTACAATAAATTCTTCACAGAAGGGAATGGTAGCGTGGCAGAGTTAGATGATTATCACTCACACAATACTAGGGGATTATCTCAAGACGAACTAATCATTTTACTCAATAGAATTGGGTATAAATTATAATAAAATGGCCAAGCTTAAAGTAGTAACCATCGTTGGAACAAGACCTGAAATCATTCGGCTAGCAGAATGTATCAAGAAATGTGATCTAGTATTTAATCATATTCTTGTTCATACTGGGCAGAATTATGATTATACACTTAATCAGATTTTTTTTGACGATTTAGAGTTGCGACAGCCGGATTATTTTCTGAATGTAGTAGGAAATGATTTGGGGGAAACAATTGGGAATATCATTGCAAAATCGTACAAAATTCTATCTGAAGAAATGCCAGATGCCATTCTTGTGCTTGGTGATACCAATAGTGTGTTATGTACAATTGCTGCTAAAAGGTTGAAAATACCCATTTTCCATATGGAGGCAGGTAATCGATGCTTTGATCAAAATGTTCCTGAAGAGATAAATCGTAAAATATCTGATCATATAAGTGATATTAATATTGCCTACACTGAACATAGCCGAAGGTATTTACTAAGTGAAGGATTTAGAAAAGACCATGTATTTGTATGTGGATCGCCATTGAGAGAAGTGCTTAATAAATACATGCCTAACATTGAACAAAGCAATGTATTAAGTAGGTTAGGGCTAGAGAAAGGTAAGTATATCGTTGTAAGTGCACATCGTGAAGAAAACATAGATATTAAAAATCATTTTGAAATACTATGTGAATCTTTGAATGCTGTGGCTAATGAACATCAAATTCCGATTATTTTCTCAACACATCCACGAACTAGAAAAAGACTAGAAAGCAAGAATATTACTTTCCATCATTTGATTCAAAATGTTGATCCTCTTGGTTTCTTTGATTATGTGGCATTACAAAAAAATGCGTTTATCGTTTTGTCAGATAGCGGAACAATTAGCGAAGAATCTGCCATGTGTGGATTTCCTGCGGTTAGTATTCGTACAAGTACGGAAAGGCCAGAGGCTGTTGATGCTGGAACGATTGTACTTGGGGGGATTAGTAAAGAGGAGATTCTGAATGCAATCAATGTAGTGAGAACAATGAATTCATTTGGAGAAAAAGCAGAATTACCTAAAGAATATGACATTAACAACTGTTCTGAAAGAATTATTAGACTGATTCAAAGTTATACCTCTATAGTGAATGATGTCATTTGGAATAAATCTACTTTAAAGTGAAAAGGATATTGATACTCGGTTCGGCTGGAATGGCTGGACATGTGGTTAAAAAGTATTTGAGTGATACTGGTAAATATATCATTGGAGAATTAGCCAGAACAGCAGCTCCAGTTAAATTCACTTATTCAGTTGATGTGACAGATATCCATGCACTTGACCATGTTTTAAATGAATTCAACCCTGAGGTAATAATTAACTGTATTGGGGTCTTGAATAAGGATGCGGAGGACAATCCAGAAAAAGCTATTTTTCTAAATAGCTTTTTGCCTCATTATCTTGCAAAAAAAGCAAGTACTTTAGGAATTCGCTTGATACATATTAGCACGGATTGTGTTTTTTCTGGCTCGAAGGGTAATTATTTTGATACAGATGAGAAAGACGGTATAGGGTTTTATGCACAATCAAAGGCTTTAGGAGAAGTAAATTACGGTGCACATCTTACCATAAGGACTTCTATTATAGGTCCTGAGATTAAAACTACTGGCATTGGCCTCTTGCACTGGTTTCTCCGTAATGATGCAAAGGAAATTAAGGGTTATACCCAAGCCTATTGGGGTGGAGTGACAACAATTCAGTTAGCAATTGCAATTGAACACGCCATTGAACAGCCCATATGTGGTCTAATCCATTTGACGAATGGTACAAGAATAAGCAAATATGATTTAGTTAATATATTTAAAAATGTGTTTGACAAAGATGTGTTGATTAAACCAGATGACAATTATAAAGTAGATAAATCCCTAGCAATATCTCTACAAACAAATCTGTTAGGGAGAGTTCCTTCTTATGAAAAAATGGTACAAGAAATGAAATCTTGGATGCAGGATAATAGAGATTTATATAGCCATAATTATACGTATTAGATGCGCTATTGGATTATTTCTGAGCTCTTTTTCCCTGATGAAGTATCTACAGGATATGTCATGACGAGGATCGCTGAGAAAATCAATGAAACCGCGTCAGTGGGCGTTATCTGTGGACCTTATGGTTACCAGTCTGGGGTTTTTAATGCAAAACATCAACTCTCAGAATCAATTCTAGTAAAAAGAGTAAATGTCCCAAGATTTAATAAAAATAGCCTTTTACTAAGAATCCTAGGTTTTATTCTTTTAACCACGGGAATTGCTATTAAAATACTGGTGCATGTAAAAAAAGGGGATAAGCTAGTGTTGGTTACAAATCCACCTACTTTATTACCTGTAACTGCTTTATTAAAGTTGATCAAGAGATTTCGGTTTATCATCATCGTGCATGATGTCTTTCCTGAAAATGCTGTGGCTGGAGGAATGATCAGTGAGAAATCTATCCTGTATAATTTTTTCCTTAACTTATTTAATTGGTCTTACCGAGTTGCCGATAGGTTAATTGTCGTGGGGAGCGACATGAAAGAACTTTTCTATGAAAAGGTAGGTAATAAAAAGCCCATCAGTGTAATTACTAACTGGGCTGATCATACAGATATCTTTCCCATCGAGTATTCAGGCTTTTCCAATAATTATCGACCTGAATCAAAGAATAAGATTATAATTCAGTTTGCAGGTAATATAGGAAGGGTGCAAGGGCTTGAGCAATTTTTTAGGCTTTTAGGAAAAATAAAAAACCATTCATGGTATCTGGTGCTAATAGGAGATGGAGCGCAAAAAGAACTACTTGAAAAAATGGTTGAAGAGCTTTTAATTGCAAATATTCAATTTCTCTCATCAAGACCTAGAGATGAGCAAAATGAATTTTTGAATGCCTCCGACATAGGTTTAGTCACATTAAGTCCTGGAATGTTTGGACTTGGTGTTCCATCAAAAGTATATAATATTTTCTCTGCAGGAAAACCAGTACTTTACATTGGCGATCGAAATGCTGAAATTAGTAGATATATCCATGAAAATAATGTTGGTTGGGCATTTTCCTGGGATGAAGAGGAGGCCATTGCTGATTTTTTTGAGAATATTCATCAAATAGTAGATGAAATTTCTGTAAAAGGAGTTAATGCAAGGAGATTGACGGAAAAGAACTTCACTAAAGATACTATTCTTGATTATTACCGATCTGAAATAGTTGATAACTAAGTTATATGAGAATATTGTTGACTGGAGCTAGTGGATTCCTTGGAAAGTACATTTTATCCAATTTTCAGGTTAATCATGTAGTCGACACTTTGGGGAGGAATAATAATTGTCATTATAAATGTAACCTAGCCAATGAAATTCCTACACTAAATGAAAAATATGATGTGGTGATTCATGCTGCTGGTAAGGCTCACCTAGTCCCGAATACACAAGTTGAGGTAGATGATTTTTTCGGGGTTAATTTTCAAGGGACAATCAATCTATTGAAGGCTTTGGAAGGTCAGCAATTAGGAGCCTTTATTTTCATAAGTTCTGTGGCTGTTTATGGCTTGAATGAGGGGAATAATATACCAGAAACAGCAACACTTCAGGCTATTGACCCCTATGGTAAGAGTAAGATAATGGCAGAGGAAGCGGTGCAGGACTGGGGTTTTAAAAACAATGTCCCCTGCACCATTTTCCGTTTGCCACTCTTGATAGGAATGGATGCACCAGGAAATTTAAATGCGATGATTAATGCAATAAAAAGTGGTATCTATTTTAATATTTCCAATGGTGTTGCCAAAAAAAGTATGGTTCTGGCAAGTGAGATACCTATTGCCATTGAAAAGGCTATGGGCGAAGCGGGAATTTTTAATCTTACGGATGGCCATAATCCCTCATTCAATGAACTCAGCCAACTTATCTCAAAGCAACTAAATCGAAAGGTTTATAGAATGCCTTATTGGATTGCAAAAATTATTGCAAAAATTGGAGATTTAATGGGTAATAAAGCACCTTTAAACACTAATAAATTCAAGAAAATTACTACTGACCTAACATTCGATGACACCAAGGCTAGAGAAGTTTTTGGGTGGAACCCTACACCTGTTTTGGAGGGGTTTAGAAATATTCATTAGTTTGTTTTGAACTAATTATTTCGGGTGGACAATTTATTAAAACAACAAATATTTTAAACCTATACTTATTCCCAACGTGTTTTCTACCCGTTTCCCTTGGTCATAAGCTAGCTGAAGTGTTCCACTGAATCGATCTGAAAATCTTTTTTGTAGCGAAATCATACCTGAAAATTGGGATATGAAATCTTTATCACTCAATCTTGGAGCCAAATGATTTCTTGGGCTAGCATAGAAAGAGTTTGAAATTCTTGTTTGCCAATGTAAGGTTTTTGTCATACTTCCTGAAAGACCTAGGTAAAGTGATTTTACAGCATTTAAAGTAAAATTAGATTCTCCGCCCTGTTTACTTTCACTATCAATGATAATCAATGGCGATCCAATTCCCTTTCCCCAATATTGCCAGCTTCCACGGCCATTGTTAAAATAGGATTCAACTTCTATTTGATGAGGATCTTTGATTTTTAAGAATTCAGCTAATCCTGAAACATAATTTCCTTGGTTGGCTGTATATAAATATTCTAAAGTAATTTTATCGACGAATCCACTAGATTTATTTTTAATGGAAATCCCAGTTAATCCATCATTAATTTGGGTCAAAGCAAATCCTCTACCTGTTTCATAGGCCGATTGTTTGTAGATCAAAATTTCCCAGCCTTTGGGTTGAAATTTTACAGCCAAATCAAAAGAGCCTAAATGGTTGCCAAATTGGTTGCCTAAATCATCATAAGTAGCCGTGGAGTCAGTTTTAACGAGTTCTCGATCCTTTAACACGGTAACTACATAAAAATAGGTATTTAATTTACTGGGATAGTAATCAGACTCTCCACCTGTTTTTACTTTGGCTTCCCCTCCCCACATTACTTGGTGGTTTAATCCAGCAAAAATATTGATAAAGCTTTCCGGTTTTCCGAATCGTCCATATAAACTTTTTTGGTGTAAATAACCATGGATAGTTGGACCTTGATTATCCATCCAGCCATGAGAAAATGTCATGTGTACTCCAAGCCACCCTTTAGCAAAGTTTATATAGTCTCTAGTTCCGATTTGAACTTTTGGTATTGGAACAGCATTGCCTGACCAAGCATAAAATCCTCCTGTTAGGCTAGAATCACCTAAACCATATATTTCTTTTCTCCTTCCAGCCCATAATTCCCATTTTCCTCGCCTTCCACTGATATAGGCTTGAGTTAACCAAAAATCA
The DNA here is from genome assembly GCF_054558475.1 of Aquirufa sp. Wall-65K1. Taxonomy (NCBI): domain Bacteria; kingdom Pseudomonadati; phylum Bacteroidota; class Cytophagia; order Cytophagales; family Flectobacillaceae; genus Aquirufa; species Aquirufa sp. Wall-65K1. The sequence continues at coordinate 234,277 of NZ_JBPXKD010000003.1, forward strand.
TTTTGTTTGCCTCCCCATCCAGTGCCTTCTAGTTCATATTTCCAATCAGATTTATTCTGCAAATTATAATTTTTTCCCGACCATGCTTTAAGAATAGCCCCAGCGTTTTCCATGGGAACCTGACCATATTGTAAACTAAGTATCCAAAAGGGCGTAGTTCCTGCATTTGAAGCTAAAAGTTGAGTCTCAATGCGTGCATGAATGCTTGTATCCATTCGGCCCAATAATGGAGAATTTTGGAATAGTAAAATTCCCCCCAAAAGCAAAATGGATATGCTAGAAATAGTGTTTATTCTAAATGGGAGCATTTGGTTAATTATCCAAGTGTAATTTAAAATAAGACAATAATACGAGCAAAGTCAAAGATATAAGGGTCTAATTATTTAATGGTAATGCATGACTTTCCAAACGATGACCGATAAATCAATTCAGCTAAATCTAAGTCTTAAATTAAGATAGAATTACCTTTAAATTGAATTTAAGTGAAGTAATTGTTATAAATGATGTAAATTTGAAAATTAATTAGAAATAAAATTTAATGAATTTCAAGAATTGGATGATTACACAAATTGCCTCAGAGGCGTCTATCGCTGAGGAAGAGGTTGATTGTGATGTGCCATTTGAGCATTTTAATTTAGATTCCTTATCTATTGTGTCTATTTCTTTTGAAATGGAAAGTGTATTTCAATTGGAAAATGTCGATCCTTCCTTATTTTCGGAGTATAATACCATAAATAAACTCTGTGTATGGATGGAAAACCGCCAATAAAATGGAATCCATTTGCTCCTGATTATTTTACTGATCCCTATCCTATTTATGCGCTAAGTCGACAGCATAACCCTATCCAGAAAGACAGTTTTGGAAATATTTTGTTGTTTAGATACCGTGATGTTGCGCCCATCTTAGATTCGTTGGATTTTGAGGTGAGTAGTTTGGGCACTTATTTCGAGAGTAAAGAAAGTTATATTTTTAAGAATAGTTCAGCTTGCCCCTTTTTAGCCAAGACTACCAGTAAGTGGCTGATGTATTTGAATGGAGATATTCATCGGAAGTTGAGAATTGCTTTGGGAAGGGTATTATTCAGCTATGATTTTGATCGTTTAATTCAGGAGGCGGTACAGGATTGCATAAGCCATTTTGAAGATGATAAGGAATTAGATATTGTTGATTTTTCTAAATATTTCATCTTTCATATTTTAAAACAGTTTATTGGATTAAGGGATTTTGCAAGTCTGGAGAAAGTTGTTGAATTCTCTAATCTGGCGGCAAGAAGTCAGGATATATTTGTTTCAAAACAAATGTATCTTAAAATGAATGAATGTTTTATCGAGGGTAAAGGGCTATTTGCGGATTCAAATTTTAAGGCTAATTTGATCAAAGAGTTAGATGGATTTGAATTTGAAGAGGATGATTATTACTCTCTTTTGGCGGTGACATTAATGGCATTTTTTGAAACTTCCAAAGATAATTTAACCATCACTCTTTATACTATATTATCAAATCCCCATTTGAAAGAATTTGTAATTCGGGCTAATCAAAAAGAAATCAAGTTGTTAACGGAAGAGTGTATACGTTACGTTTCTCCCTTGCAATTTACTGTTAGAATTAATAAAAATGATGAGACTATTCAAGGTCAGCATTTTTCGGCAGGTACTCGATTTGTTTTGGGAGTAGCTAGTGCTAACCGTGATGAGGAAGTATTTGACTCTCCTGATGAAATTATTCCCAACAGAATGGTTAATCCACACCTGGCATTTGGAGCAGGAGCGCACCTTTGTTTAGGTGCGTTGATTGCTAGAAAAGAAATGGAATTTGGACTTAAACCTATGGTAGAGTTCCTCCAAAAATTTGAAATTGATTCAATACAACCTTTAGAATGGGGGAATCAAATATTCATGAGGACTTTAGAAAGTGCCAAGATTAAATTGAAATAAAATGGCGCAAATTGGACTTTTTTCTAGTGTCGTCTATTTGCTTATTGCTTTTAGTTCCATATTCATTTTTAGAATTCAAGTATGGAAATCCTTATTAATTAGTTCTATTCTCACACTTGGGATTTTCATGCCGCTTACCTTACTTTTTTTGTTATTGGGTACTGCTATTACCTTTCAAATAGGAATTAAAATTCAAACTTCAATTTATTGGAAAAGCATCGGCATCGGATTGCTCATTGGATTCTTGATTGTATATAAACTGAAAGAATCGTGGATTGATCACATGGATTCGCTTAACCTGAATTTTCGGGGAAATATGGAAATTTGGCAAATCGTGGGCTTAAGTTTTTTTGTTTTCAATGCGGTAAGTTATTTAATGGACATAAAAAAAAGATTTATTAAGCCGACAGATTCTTTCTTCAAATTAATGCTTTATTTGCTGTATTTCCCCACATTACATGCTGGCCCTTTACATCGGTTTACTTATTTGAAGAAACAGTTTGAACAAGCAAAAATCACAGAAGCATCATTTACGAATGGAATGAGGTTGATCCTGTGGGGTGTATTTAAAAACTTTGTTTTGGCACAGCGATTAAACCAGTTATTAATTTCACTCAATGGAAGTGAAATAGCGGGTTGGTGGACTTTGTTAATTGGCTTTGTCTTCTTCTTTTATTTGTATTTTAGCTTCAGTTCATTTGTTGATTTTTTCCAAGGAATTTCGGAAATCTTTGGTATTCGACTAAAAGATAATTTTCACAAGCGGGTTTATTTTTCTACGAACCGACATGAATTTTGGAAAGGGTGGCATATCACCTTAAATGAATGGTTTAGAGATTATTTTTTCTATTGGCAAATCAAGTTTACATTTTGGCGATCTAAGCCTTATCTACTTCTATTGTTAACCTATGTGCTTATTGGCTTATGGCATGGGATTAGCTGGCAATATCTTTTATGGGGATTGCTTAGTGGTTGCTGGATTATTCTAGAGAAGTTTGGGAGAATAAATGAAAAAATTAATCAAACTCAAATTTCAAAATTTGCTGGACTAGTATATCATTTATTTTTTTGTTCCATTTTAGCTGTGATTTTTATTTTCCCTAATTTTAGCCAGCTTTGGACTTTATGTTCCAAGGATAATTATTTACCTCTGGACATTTTGAAATTACACCAAAGGAATATGGGGATATTACTTTTCATGTTTATTCTGGTTGACATTATGCATATGCACGCTAGAGGCCTTCGTATGGATGAATATTTTGGAACAATGGTTACTTGGAAGCGACGGATACTCTATCTAGGTTTATGCTCCTTTATTATACTGTTTGGAGTTTTTTTAGGAGGGATAGACAATTACTATTTAAGATTTTAGATGCAGGCATTATTTAAGATAATATGTTGGGTCGGGATTTTAGGAATTTTGATTGGATTTGTTTTGCCGAAACTATCAGGCGAAAATCAAAATACTAAGGTTAAAGAACTTTCAAAAATGGCTTCAATAAAAAGTAATTCAAAAACCATATTTTTCATAGGTTCTAGTCGAGTAATGAGGAGCATAAATACACAATTATTGAATGATTCCTTGGATGAATGCGAATCTATCAATGTGGGGGTTTCAGGAAATAGTCTTGCTCAAAATTTGTACTTGGCCAATTATCTTAAAAACAAACCGGGGTTTAAAGTTTTATTTATTGAACTTTCGAGGTACAAGAAAAATCGTCCTAATTCTATCGTTGCCCAAACTCTGGGTTTAATCAATTATCCAGATTCTTACTATGAATTTATTCATGATTGTCCGAGTGTGACAAGAATTCTGAATAATTGGGAATCCGATGTGTGGGAATATCTAAATAATACACAGAGTATCATTAAGCAAATTCTTTCTCAAGAAAGGATATTGAAGTATCAAATGATTGGTTTTGCCCCAGTTTTTAATTCAAGTTATAGGAAAACTGATTCATTTATCTCCGAAAAAGATTTATTGGAATTTTCAAATGGGACTATTGACATGGAAGTCATGGGGAGGGTTCAAGAATTATTACATGGCCAGGTTAAAGGTAATTATCGGGTAATATTTTTGCTCCCCGTAACCACTATGGAAAAAAGTGAATTGAAATTTACCGTTCCTATCTTTCAAAATATTCCCATGAACAATAAATGGTATTACGATTCACCATTTATTCAAGCGATTTCTCACCCAAAATACTTAGCAGATAAAAATCATTTAAACTACCAAGGATCGGTCATATATACCCAAGGCTTACTTAAATACATTAAAGCCAATGAAAAATATTGGGAATAGAATTTATTGGAATCGATACTTCATTCCTAGCATGCCACCTAGCGTATTTTTGATTCGGTCGCCTTGGTCTACAGCAATCTGAATACTAAGTCCCAGTTTTTTATTGACTTGCTTTTGTAGATTCAAAGAGGCAGAAATTTGCTTTAAATAACTTTCTGGATTATTGGTTGGGATTACGGGATAGTCATACGAAGTGGATGAAAGCCTTGCCATCCAGTGAATTTGTTGAGGCAATGTCCCCCGAATTCCAACATACATGGACCTCACTGCATTATAAGCAAAACTTAGTCCGCCTCCTTGTTGACTTTCTTTGTCCATAATAATTAAAGGCGTACCTAATCCTCTTCCCGAGTAAATCCATCCATCTCGCCCACGCACATTTAGATAATTGACCATATTGGGGTAATCATGATCTTGTTTATTCAACAAGCTCCCTAATATAGACTGGTATGTACCTTGGTTTCCCGTATATAGGTATTCTAAACTTATACCTTCAATGATATTGGGTTCTTTCATGGTGAATGAAAGTCCGGTTAATCCATCATTAATGGTATTTAGTGACCAAATTCTATCTGATTCATAAGGGTTTTGGCGGTAAAGTAGGGCCGACATTTGGTCGTTTTGATATCGTATGCCCAAATCCAAACTTCCTAAATGATTGCCATATTTATTGTTCTCGTCATCATCAGGAAGTATTCCTTCCCCAGCGCCTAGAAGAACTTTAGTAAAGGCATTAAAATCTGAAGGATACACATCATAAAAGCCTCCCTTAGGATCTCGCCTACTACCTCCCCACTGCGCTTGGTGGTTGAATCCCACAAAAAGATTAAGACTTGAAATAGGTTGACCTAAACGAAAATAAAGAGATTTTTGATGAAGATAAGAATCGCCTATTGACCCTTGATTGTCAAACCAGCCATGGGCAAATTGGAAATTGATTCCCACCCAATCATGAAGTACGTTCACATAATTTCGGGTACCTACATGAACTTTAGGTAATGGAAGGGCATTGCCTGACCAGATGAAAAAACCAGCCGTCATCGTAGTGTCTCCTAAGCCAATAACTTCTCTTTTTGATCCCCCCCAAATTTCAAAGGCCCCTTTTTTTAGTCCAAGGTAAGCTTCTGATAATAAAAATTTGGATTCTTTACCCAGCCATCCAGTTCCTTCAATCTGGTACATCCAGTCAACATCTTTTTTGGGGCTGTACCATTTGCCATTCTTTATACGTATTATCCCAGTTGAATTTTCTACGGGAACGGTACCATATTGTAAACTTCTGGTCCAAAAAGGATTGGTACCATTGGTAGAACCAACCGCCCTAATATCTACAGAGGTATGACGTAAGGTATCTTTACCGATGTAAGGATTTGATAGGCCAATAAAAGAACTAAGTAGAAGAGAAAGAAGCATGTATAGAACAGTTTGTATCGATTTTGGATTACGAATCTATACCCTTAATTTACTAATATGCTCGAATAATCGAACATCATCTTTTTATAATTTATCCAACGCAACGCTTAAATCATCCCATAAATCGTCCACATGTTCTAAGCCAATGGACAAGCGCAATAAATTTCCAGGTGTGTTACTTTGCGGTCCCTCAATCGACTTGCGATGTTCAATCAAACTTTCCACACCTCCCAAGCTTGTCGCCTGTTGGAATAAAGCTAGGGTAGAAGCAAACGTTTGAGTCGCTTTTTCTGAGGCTTTTAGCTGAATGGCGATCATGCCACTTTGTCCGTTTGGCATTTGCTTCTTCGCCAATTCAAATTGTGGATGACTAGGAAGTCCAGGGTAATACACTTGTTCAATTGCAGGATGTTTTTCTAGTTTTTCTGCCAAAATGGCGGCATTTTTGCTATGCTCTTTCATCCTCAAGGGCAAAGTTTTTAGACCTCGGGCAAGCAAGTAACAATCCAGCGGATTGGGCGTAGCGCCCATTAAAATCTGTACTCGCTGAATTCTATGAGCCCATTCATCCTCTTTTTTTAGAATAATGGCACCGCCCAATATGTCAGAATGTCCGCCAATGTATTTGGTCGTCGCATGCATCACAATATCGGCGCCAAGGGCAATGGGGTTCTGTAAAATAGGACTGGCCAAGGTATTGTCTACACCTACTTTGATGCCTAATTTACTGGCGATTTGGCAGATTCCTTCGATGTCGCTGATACTTAACATGGGATTCGCTGGAGACTCCACCCAAATCAATTTGGTATTGGGCTGTATCGCCATTTGAACGGATGCCAGATCCGTCATGTCCACTTGGGATACCTGCAAACCCCAAGGACCCAAGATTTCTTCGGCTAATTTATAGCTCGCATAATAACCCACAGAAGGCATAAGTACATGATCTCCCGATTGTAGGCATTGGAATACGGCATTGACAGCCGCTAAACCTGACCCAAAGGCAAAGGCTCTAGCGCCACCTTCTAGTGCGGCCAAACCTTTTTCTAATACTTCGCGGTTGGGGCTTGAATTTCTAGCATACATGTGCCCTTTGGGATATGTTCCATCCTCTGAACGCTCAAATGTGGTACTTAAAAAGATGGGAGCAGCAATGGACGCCGCCGTTTCATCTTTTAAGTGGCTACTATGTATGGCTAGTGTTTCTTTTTTCATTTATATTGAAATTCTACATTCTACATCCCTAATCCCTAATAACTAATTAGTTTTTCTTTCTTAATTCGAAATTCTTACCCAGATACAGGCGACGAACTTGCTCATCATCGGCTAATTCTTGCGGGGTGCCGGCTTTCAGGATTCTGCCTTCAAACAACAAGTAGGCACGATCCGTAATGGAAAGAGTTTCATCCACATTGTGATCAGTGATTAGGATACCGATATTTCGGTATTTTAATTTGGCAACGATACTTTGAATTTCTTCTACCGCGATGGGGTCAACCCCAGCAAAGGGTTCATCTAATAGGATAAACTTGGGGTCTACGGCCAAAGCCCTCGCGATTTCTGTCCTTCTACGTTCTCCTCCTGATAGTACTTGACCTAAACTTTTTCGAACATGCGTTAAAGAAAATTCCTCTAAGAGTAATTCTGTTTTTTCTTTTTGTTCTGCTTTGGTCAAGGCAGTCATTTCTAGTACGGCCAGGATATTTTCTTCAACAGTCAAAGTTCTGAAAACAGAGGCTTCTTGGGCTAAATACCCAATTCCTAACCTAGCGCGCTTGTACATGGGTAGGTGAGTGACATCTAAATCATCCAACCATACTTTACCTTCATTGGGCTTAACTAAGCCTGTAGCGATGTAAAAAGAGGTTGTTTTTCCCGCACCATTAGGTCCTAAAAGTCCAACGATTTCTCCTTGGGCAACCTGATAGCTAATGTGGTCATTGACCAAACGTTGGCCATATTTTTTTACCAGATTTTCTGTTCTTAGGATCATATTTCAAAAATAGGGAAAAGAGTTGGGGTCAGCAAGCAGATTGCTCATTCCAAGCTTTTTCATTTTTTTTATTTGCGAGATTGCCATTTTTAAAAAATATTCCTACTTTTGCAATCCCGAAAGCAATCGGGCAATTGAGGTGGAGTAGCTCAGTTGGTAGAGCATCGGACTGAAAATCCGTGTGTCCCCGGTTCGAGTCCGGGCTCTACCACTTCAATTTTAGAAAGACCCTGACGAAAGTTGGGGTCTTTTTTTTATCTACATATTGGATTAGATTTGTTTCTGTTAGATTAGCTATTTATTTTAGGCTTTAGAGATTTGTCAACTCAGATTTGTTAACTCAGATTTGTCAACTTTTTAAAAGTTGACAAATCTTAATTGACAACCTTAATTGACAACCCTAATTGACAACCCACACAAACAAACCTTAATCGATAAACCTGAGTAGACAAATCTACCATTCATTTGTCAAATAGGTGCGCAAATAATATCACTAAACTGATTTTAACCTGGTAATTACTATGAAAATGAGTCGAAGGGACATATTGAAGGCCTCAAGTGCTACTGCTAGTTTGGGGCTATTGCCTCAGCTTTCTTCTGTCCAAAATACCCCCAACAAGAAAACCTTTCGTTTGAGTTTAAACCTAAGTACCATCATGGGTCAAAATTTAGGTTTTATCAAAGAATTAGAAGTGGCATCTCAAGCAGGCTTCCGATCTGTGGAAATTTGGATGCCGACCCTAGAAAAATACTTAGCTGGAGGAGGAACCATCGCGGATGCCAAAAAACGTATTTCCGACCTAGGGTTAAGTATTGAAAATGCAATTGGCTTTGCTCAATGGATAGTGGATGATTCAACAACCCGTAATAAAGGAATAGAGCAATTAAAAAGAGAAATGGCTTTATTGGCAGAATTAGGTTGTAAACGTACTGCTGCTCCTCCAATGGGAGCCACTTTAGAAGCAGGTTTAAACTTAAAAGCTGCCGCAGAACGTTACCGAACGATATTAGAATTGGGAGAACAAATGAATGTAATCCCTCAATTAGAAATGTGGGGCCATTCCAAAAATTTGCATCGGGTAGCTGATGTACTATTCGTAGCAGCAGAAAGTGGACATGCTAAAGCACGTTTATTGTTAGACGTATTTCATATTTATAAAGGAGGATCTAGCCATGAAAGTCTTCATTTGGTTGGAGAAAATTCCATTGAGATTTTTCATATCAATGACTATGTCACTACCATCAAGCCTGAACAAATAAAAGATGCAGATCGTATCTATGCAGGTGATGGGGAAGCTCCAATTGATAAAATTGTACATGCTCTAAAACCTAGTGCTCAGCCCGTAGTACTCTCCTTAGAATTATTTAATAAACAGCTTTACGCTCAAGATCCATTAGTTGTGGCAAAAACAGGGCTAGAGAAAATGAAGGCCGTGGTTCAACGAGTTAATGCCCAATATAAAGTTTAATCAAATTCATGAAAAAATTAAGTTTACTGCTAGCGCTTTTGTGTGGAATTACCTTTGGATCCATTGCGCTAAATCCCGCGAATCCTGCGCCTTCAAAAAAACTCAAGCTTTGGTATAATAAACCTGCCCAATATTTTGAAGAAGCGCTAGTTTTGGGAAATGGTCGAATTGGTGCAACTGTATACGGTGGCACAGAAACCGATAAGATTCATTTAAATGATATCACTCTTTGGTCAGGCGAGCCCATGGATCCTTATATGAATCCGCAAGCTTATAAACATCTTCCTGCCGTTCGAGAGGCGCTGAAAAACGAAAACTATAAACTGGCAGATTCTTTGGTTCGAAAATTACAAGGTAAATTTTCTGAGTCTTATGCCCCGCTTGGCGACTTATACATTGATTTCAAATCAAGTCCAGTAAAGAATTATTATCGAGAGTTGGATTTAGAAAAAGCAATTGCCTCCGTAAAATATGAAGCAGGAAATCAAACTATTTCTAAGGAGTATTTTGTATCCTCTCCTGACAAAATTTTAGTCATTCACTTGAAAAGTTCTCAAGCCAAAGGACTCAACTTTAGTGTTCGATTTGGTTCGCAATTAAAATATAAGTCGAAATCTACGATCAACCATTTGCATTTTCAAGGTGTGGCTCCTGTTCGAGCAGAACCTAATTATGTCAGAAAAAAAGGGAATCCCATCATTTTTAAAGAAAATCAAGGGACCCGTTTCTCCGCTGATGTCTTATTACAATCCACAGATGGACAAGTATCAAGAACGGATAGCACTGTCAGCCTAGCTAATGCCACAGAAGCCACCATTTTAGTTTCTTTGGCTACCAGCTTCAATGGCTTTGATAAAAACCCTAATAGCCAAGGTTTAAATGATGACGCGATTGCCCAAGAACAATTGCAAGTGGCCAGTCGAAAAACAGTCGTGGAAATGCGCGCTCGACATATTCAAGATTACCAACAATTTTTCAATCGAGTGAATCTCCGCTTGGGTGGAGAACAAGCCCCCGAACTACCTACAGATGACCGATTAAAAAGGTATGCCAAAGGTGAAAAAGACCCATATTTAGAGACTTTGTATTTTCAATTTGGTCGCTATTTGTTGATATCTAGTTCCAGAACTCCTGGTGTTCCAGCTAATTTACAAGGTTTATGGAATCCACACATCCAACCACCATGGAGTAGTAATTACACCATGAACATTAACGCAGAAGAGAATTATTGGCTTGCCGAGAATACGAATTTATCGGAGATGCATGTTCCTTTCTTAAGTTTCATTGAGAACCTAGAAAAAACGGGAAAAATCACGGCCAAAACATTTTATGATGCTCCAGGCTGGACAGTGCACCATAATTCTGACATCTGGGCGATGACAAATCCTGTAGGAGATTTTGGAAACGGTTCACCTAGTTGGGCTAACTGGTACATGGGTGGCGCTTGGGCAGCAACCCATTTATGGGAACATTATAGTTTTACTAAAGATCAAAAGTTCTTGAAAGAAAAGGCTTATCCCCTGATGAAAGGTGCAGCTGAATTTTGTTTGGCCATGCTAATTCAAGATAAGAATGGAAACTTAATTACTTCTCCATCCACTTCTCCAGAAAACCGCTACATCACACCTAGCGGATACCAAGGAGAAACAGTTTATGGAGGAGCTGCCGATTTGGCGATGATTCGTGAGCTTTTTCAAGACCTGATTGAGGCAGATAAAATTTTAAAACAAGACACGGCTTTCAGTCAACAGCTTCAGGATGCCATCAAGAAATTGTACCCTTATCAAGTGGGTAAAAAAGGGAACTTGCAAGAATGGTATTTTGACTGGGAAGATGTTGAACCTACTCACAGACATCAAAGTCACTTATTTGGACTATTTCCAGGAACCCATCTTACCGTGGAAAATACGCCTAAATTAACCGATGCCGCTAAAAGAACCTTGGAAATAAAAGGAGATGAAACAACGGGCTGGTCTAAAGGATGGCGGATTAATTTATGGGCTAGATTAAAAGACGGAAATCATGCCTATAAAATGTACCGTGAGTTGTTGAAGTATGTTGAACCCGACGGTGTTAAAATTGAGTATCGCCGTGGAGGTGGAACCTACCCGAATTTATTTGATGCTCATCCTCCTTTCCAAATAGACGGAAACTTTGGAGGAGCGGCCGCTGTAGCAGAGATGTTAGTACAATCCGACATGAATAAAATTTATCTTTTGCCTGCTATTTCAGACGAATGGAAAGTAGAAGGAGAGGTGAAAGGATTAAAAGCCAGAGGTGGATTTGAAATTGATATGGCCTGGAAAAATGGTAAAGTGGTACAATTATTCATCAAAGGTGTTCCAGGTGGTAAAACTTCATTATTTGTCAATGGAAAATCTCAGGAAATAAACATTGCTAAGGGGAAAAAAGTGAGAATATTGTAGGGAATGAAGAATGAAGAATGTAGAATGTAGAATGTAGAATGTAGAATGTAGAATGAAGAATGTAGAATGTAGAATGTAGAATGAAGAATGTAGATTTTTCCCTATTGTTCAGTTCTAGCAATAGTTGATTCTTTCCGCTTGCGGCTTTATTTAGTAGAATGTATATTTTGGGATTAGCTGGAAAATAGAAGTACTACACCTAGAGAGTATGTATACCCATAATAATTCTACATTCTACATTCTACATTCTACATTCTTCATTCTACATTCTTCATTCTAAAGAAATACCTGAAACTGTCCCCAGATGCTTCTACCTACGCCATTGATGCCAGAGCCATGCATGCGGTAATCTACATCACCTAAATTTTGAAGCTGAAGACTTAATTGCCAATGCTTACGTGAATAGGTTGTTTGTAAATTGACCACCCCCCAGCCCGCAGTACCTAAAGGATTCATCCGATTATCCGATTTATCACCGGTACTTAAGCGGTTTTGACTAAGGGCAAAAACATGTTCTATTTGGGAAGTAAATCGACCCGTTTGAATCAAATATTGAATAGATCCATGCAAGGGGGGGATTCGGCGCATAGGTTCATTTTGTGTCAAATTTTGACCAAAAACATAGGATAATTGTCCTTGTAAAGCACTTTTTGGATTGATTTTATATAATCCTGACCATTCTCCACCTGCTAAATAACTCTCTTCCACATTCCTTTTTTCGTAAACAGGATATCCTTGTATGACGGCAGATGTTTTCACGCGCGTAATTAAATTGCTTAGGCTAGTTCTAAAAACAGAAACTTGTTGACGAAAACGATAATTTTCAAATTTATAACCCATTTCCAAGTTTAAAGAGTACTCAGGTTTTAATTGGTAAGCGGGTTTTTCATACCTAAAATCAACAATTCCTAAGCTTCCTAAATCATCTAAATTAGGAGAACGAAATCCAGAACTACTAGATATAAAAATGGAAGAATTATGGCCTAAAAATCTACTTATCCCGGCAGTATAAACCATAGCTTGGTTTTGAACAATGCTTAAGCCTAAGGTGGTATCTGGTAAGGTGGCTTTGACTTGATGCCATCGTAAGCCTAACTCAATTTGGTAATGGGGAATTCGGATATGATGTAAAGAAAAAATGGAGCTCTGCTCATATTTCGATTGATCCGGATAAAGGCCTCTCAAAGGAGTGTTTTTTAGGGTATTTTGATTGATGTCGGCCCTTGAGCTTCCTACTCCATCATGGTATATTTCAAAACCTGAGGTAGAAGACCAATACTTGCTCCATTGGCTTTCAATATCGATACTCACACTTTGTGTATTCACTTGATCAGATTCAACCCGTAATATACTACTGCCATTTTTCTGTGCTCTTCGGTTTTCTAAACTAGACTGATAGGCTAAAGTTCCTATAATTTTTTTTGCCCAAGCTTGTTGGGTCGTAACAATTCCTTTCCAATAGACACGTTCATATTTTTGCTTTTCCATCTCATTAATGGCAAAGTTTTCCAAGACTATTTTATGATAAACGGGCACATTGGATTGAACCAATTGTTGGTGACCGATCTCCCATTCAAAAAATCTGCTTGCTTGATGCCTAAACTTTAACATGTATGAACCCTCTCGATAAGCACTTGGACTTTGTGCTCCTAATTGATTTCCGCGGATTAAATCACCAAATTTTTTACTAGATCCAGCAACCAATAATCCCCATTTTTTCTCACTATACATGATTTTTCCTTGATAGGAATTTTCCATGTCACTACTTGCCCAACGCGATTGTAAGTTAACTTGTAAAGAGGGATTCGAACTAAATTGTGGCCTTTGGCTATATAGATGAATAACTCCCGTTAAAGCATCTGAGCCATATTGCACTGCACCAGAACCCATGACACTTTCTACTTTTTCCAGCGTGAAGGGGTCAATGGTATTAAGGTATTGATTAGGCCCATACCGAAAAGTGGAATTATTAAATCTGATGCCATCAAGCATCAAAAGGGTTTGATTCCCCGTTAGTCCTCTCACGAACATAGAACCTCCTCCATGATTGGTTTTTTGAAGGAAAATGCCTGGCATATTCATTAAAAGCTCAGGACTAGTCCTGGCACTTTTTTGTTGGATTGAAGAATCTGTCCAAACTTGAATGGAATACGGTGATTTTAGGGCGTTTTGGGCGCTTCTACTGGCACTGACAACGATATTCTGTAAGGTGTCGCTAGCATTTTTTTGTGCAAATAGCGACACCCTTTGGCTCATTAAAATCAAAAAAATATAAACGAAAATTTTAATCCTCATCCTCATCGTCTTCTTTCGTATTTAAAATGGCTGCTCGGCGTGGAGCTGGCATTTCAGAATGCTCGCCATGTACTGATTTCCAAATAATTTGATTTAATACTAAATCAGGAATAGCATCCTCCTTAGAAAAATCTAGTTTTTCACTTAATCGAGCACTTTCTGTATCGGCTTTGTTCTTCTCAAAAATATCTACTTGAGGAGCTATATGTTGGAAAGGTCTAAGATCGGCTTTGGAAGTAAAGCATCTATACATCGGCGTAGCTGCGGCATCATACTGGCTCATTGGGGGTAATCCTAAGATTAATTCCATGGTTCTCAACATAGAAGAAGTAGAATAAGGAGTATGATCTACAAAACCTCTTTTAACAAAACCTCCCGCAACATAAGCCGTAGTTCGGTGTGCATCTACGTGATCTGATCCATTTTGAGCATCATCTTCCACGATAAAAATGGCAGTTTCTTTCCAAATTTTAGATTTTGATAGATGCTCTACGAATAAACCAATGGCATAGTCATTTTCTGCCACAAAGGCTGTAGGCGTATAAGAACCCAGTTTTTGACCTTCCGTATGGTCATTCGGGAATCTCAATGAATTAAATTGAGGAACCTGGTTTTTGGCTAATAAGGCATCAAAATCCTTTTTCCAACGATGGAAACGAAGCGTATCCATGATTTTCTGGTCGAAAGAAGGAAAATCTGGACAAAAATGCCCAGCAATGGACGGGATATTGGGTTTGAAATCATCTGCAAATTCTCCATAAGTTCTATATGAAACACCTGCTCTTTTGCAGTAATCCCAAATAAATCCATTTTTAGGATTAGCAATGCTGCGATTCCCCTCTCCGTCATATTTTCCTCCTCTTCCGCCATAACCCGTTGGCCATGTTTTTTCTAAATAATCCGTCGCATGAGCTGAAGTAGACCAGTTGTGGCCGTCCGAACTCACTTCTCCATCTACATAAAAATTATCGAGTAAGACAAAGTCTTTCACTAATTTATGTTGGTTAGGAGTAACTTTCTCTCCAAATAAAAGTAAAGATAAATCGCCATTACCACCCTTGACATCAGCTAATACCTGATCGTAGGTGCGGTTTTCTTTTAAAATATAAAACACATATTTAATGGGTGACTTTCCTCCAACTCGGGAAGGTATGGGGTTCCCTTTTTCCCCTTTGGCTTGAAGTTCAATCTGCTTATTGTAGGGTGTATTGGTATACACAGCACGGGAAATTATAGCTAATTCAGCACCTGTTGGCTCTTGAAATAAAGACATTGTCCCTTTCATTAAGCCTCCAATGTATTCTACTTTTGCCTTTCTCTCATTATCTGCTTGCTGGTAGGTTACTTTTTGAATTTTAGCTAATGGATTTGGTCCTTTGGGGTTGGCAAAGGAAGAAAATCCTTTTCCATTGGCCACGTAGACTGTTTTTCCAATTACCTTGACGGCGGTAGGATACCAACCTACAGGAATAAAGCCTAATGATTTAGATTTTCCAGGCTTTTCCACTTCAAATACTGCCAAGCAGTTATTGTCTGCATTTGAAATATATAGCCTTTCCTCATCCTCTGATAGGGCTAATCCGTTAGTAGAAGAACCCTCTAAAGCATTTGGAAATAAGGCAGCATTTAATACTTCTATTACTTGATGATTGCTTGTATTGATTACAGAAACTGAATTATCGTTGGCATTTGCTACAAACAAAGTTTTACCATCTTTGGTCAATAAAATCTCATTTGGGTGATCGCCTACGGCTATGCCTTTGTCAAAGCTTTTTGACTGGCAATTAAAAGGAAGCACTTGAGCACCTCCCCAAATGGAGATATACAATTTTTCTCTATTGGGACTTAATATACACGTAAATCCTTCAGCAGGTAAGGCAAATGATTCGCTTACCTTATTCTGACGAACATCCACCAAATAGAGTTTATTATTGTCTTTGGATACAACATATAATATTCCACGTTCATCATCCAAAGCCATGCCTGTTGGAGATATGATGTCTTTTGCTTTATCCGTTAATGAAATAGAACCCTTCGCAACGAGTTGTTTATTACTTATTTCAAACTTTAACACTTTATTGTCATTCCCACCGGAGGCATAAACAGTTTTATTGTCTTTTGAAATAGCTAAGCCGTACCAAGATTTGGCTACTTCTACACTATGTACTACCTCGTTCGATTGAGTATCGATTAATTGTAAACTTTGTATGCTTTGGCCATTATTAGTCGCCACCATCCATTGTTTGTTGGCCGTTACCGCTAAATTTAGTGGCAAATCACCTAGGGAAAGAGATTTTCCATGGGGGGATAATTTCCAGCCATTAGGTAGTCTTACCCTCTTTTTTTGTAAATCTTGTTGTAATTTGCTGCTACCTTGGCCCAGCATTGGGTGACCCATCAAGAATGAGCAGGCTAAGCCTAAAAAAAGGCTTTTAGAAAAATGTATTTTCATAGTGAAAGGTTTTGATTGTTCAATTTACAAGCATTTTTAAATAAATGAATCCTGAAATCATTTTTTAATGATTTGGTAAAATGCTACACAAAGGCTGAAACTAGATTAGAATGAATAAAATGTATATCAAATGGAAATTAGCTACCGAGAAAATCCAATAATTGAACTAAAGGATTTTATGGCCATTTTAGAAAGGTCTACTTTAGGACAAAGAAGACCTATGCACGATATCGCTGCCATGCAAACCATGCTAGATCATGCTAACGTTTATGTGGGGGCTTATGATGGAGATACATTAGTGGGCTTAGCCAGAGGAATGACGGATTTTGTTTACACCACCTATTTGGCAGATTTAGCCGTTGATGTTGACTTTCAACATCAGGGAATTGGAAAAGAATTACTGATTCGAGTGAAAAAATTACACCCTAGGGCCAAATTAATATTGTTAGCGGCTCCTGCAGCTCAAGGCTATTATCCTAAAATTGGCATGCAAAGACATGAGCATTGCTTTTTCATTGATGATGTCAATGAAATTCGATAAAGCTCTATTTAACTATCGCTAAGCGCTTGGTGATAGTTGAGCCATCAAGCCCCGTGGTACTCAAAAAGTAATTAGCCGCAGGTAATTTGGATAAATCCACCACCTTGAAAAAAACAGCTAGGTAGGTGTCTTCAAAAACTATATTACCTTTCATGTCATAGATTTTTAAAGTACCAGTCGACATATTTTGCCAGCGGATGGTAATGTTATCTACTGCTGGATTAGGTCCTATACTAAAATCAAAGTTTTGATCTAGGCGCACAATGGGAATTCCCGAGAAAGCAAAAGCTCTCATACCAGCCTTATTTCTAAGAAAAGGCCCCGGGAATGGTGCTTTATTGAAATTATAAAACTCCCTAAAATAATCTGGTAGATAACTGATAATCTCGCTTGGGTATTCTTGGTTTAAGTTAAGAATGACCTTATTCCCTTCCACTTCGATGTTGTCTATGTACTTGGCGGCACTTACCGCATTAATACCATCATAAAAGAAATTATCTTTCATGATGCGCTTTTGAGTTTTTCCTGTTGGATCTATAAAGGTGGTATCAGTAGGAGCCACCATTATTTGACCTTGCTCAAATTCCAAGTACAACTTCCTTGTTTCGGATTTTGATTTGAAATAGGCTTTAACCACATTCGGACTATAAACTTGCTTATCCCAAGGGCGCTTATAAATTTCCGCAGAAATGATTCGGAATTGTTCAAATCCACTTTGGCGATAACCTTCATTTCCATAGTGTAAACCATCAAATTGCTTGGTTCCAACAGTCGCAAATGACTTAACATATAGGTCATTCGTATATTGGGCACGTTGGTTTTCTCTTACTAAAGCAGCGGGTGAATATTGGAATTCATAAACGTTAGTCTGAGGACAAAAAACATACTTAGCACTGGGGAAATACTTCTTATACTTCGTTTTTAACTGATCAAATTTCCACCACCAGTCGAAAGGACTGCCCGCCGGAAGGGTAGATTCTGCTTCACCTTGTCGGTAAATAATGGCCTGCACCTTATCAATTACCCCCGCTTTTATGGCTTTGTAGAGCATGATATTTCCACCATAAGGAGCTTTTAAATCACCATCTAGGATTAAATGGAAATCGATGTTGGAGCCACCGGCAGCAGAATTAATAAAACAAAAAGGGATTTTTTCGGACTCAATTAAGTATTTAGCAATTTCAGAAACCCATGGGCCTACTCTGGCTTGATCGGTTGCCAAAGACCACAAGGTATCGGCTAATTTATATGGACCATAATTATCCGGAGCTTGAACCGCCCCAAAGGACCTTAAATATTCTCCTTGAAATACTTTATCATCAATGGGACCAATCCAGGCATTGGATTGCCCACTCACTAAAAAGGCATCTCCTGCGACTATGTTTTTCCTTTTGACAACCAAGCTAGAATCTAAGCCAATGAATTGATAGACCTCAACGTCATATTCTGCTAATTCCGCATTGATACTAAATTTGTTTTTATAAGGATTGCCGGCTGTTAAGGCTGTTTTGTCGTATTTAAATAAGTTTCCATTTCTAAAAATCTTCACTGAAACCGCCGTGATGGATTTATTAGTAATATCGGCTACGATAGGAATATCAGCTTTGTTTTTATCGTCCCTAGGATAAAAGTGATAATTCTGAGGTAATTTATTGAATACAAAATCACCAATTTTTTGGGCACTCAACTCTGTTTTAATACAAAAACTTAAGAGGCAACAAAAAATTAAAATTCGATGAATCATGGATATGCTTTTCTTTCCCTAGCTGAAAACTTCTGACAAATATATTTAGGAAACCCTGTACAAGGTATCAATATTTTTAAATTTATTCATTCCTTTCCGTGCAATACGCCATTAATTTATTCCCCGGTGTGGTTCATTTTCTTATTATGAGATCCTGATTCAAACTCTTCAAGGGTTTAATTTTTTTGATTTTTATCCGTATTTTTACCACATACCTGTCTTTTACAGGGTTCTATATTTTCAAACATGTCCCAAACTAACCTATCCAAAGCTCGGATTAAATCCCTTACTCTTCTTTCCTTAGGCTTTATTTTTTGGGGAATGATGGTCTATCTGATGGGGACTATGGCATTAGCTAACGGCCCCAATATTACCGACGATTTTTGTTTTGCCTGGGTTGGGAAAGAATATGGAGTTTTTGGAGGTGCCTATCAATATTATATCGGGTGGAGTGGGCGCTATTTTGGCAACATCATGTTACACCTCAATCCATTAATTTTTAGTCCAGATTTCGGCTATTTCAAATGGGGAACTTGGCTGCTCATGGTGCTGGGATTGGCCAATGCACTATATTTATTTAAAAACATCTATCAGCAATCTTGGCACAGTTCCAAGGTACTTTGGAGTGCTTTGGTTTTTCAAGCCATAGGATGGTATACCATTCCAGGCTTTTATGAATGGTATTTTTGGTTTTCTGGGCTCTTTTACCCACTTTCTTTTCAGGTGGTCATCCTGTTTTTCAACCTTTATTATTTTGAAAAAGCGAAAGTGATTCGTTTTTTCCTTTTGCCCCTCGTGCTATTTTTTCTAATTGGTAGTAGTGAAATCACCATGATTTTCTTTTCAACTGTATTCGGGTGTTTACAGCTATATCGACTGATAAAAATCAAAAAGATAGAACCAGAACTTTGGCTTTTGGGAATCGTCTGGGTCATTGGTTTGGCATTGGTCATTTTGGCTCCAGGAAATGCCATACGTGCTACTAAACATATTGCCCTCATCGACGGCCTGGTGGAGGCGGCTAAAAGTGCAGGAAAACAGCTTATTTTATTTTCAAAAGAGCCTCTTTTTTGGCTAATGAATCTTTGGATTATCTTATTTGGTACAGGTCAAAAAAAGGCATCAGTGATCTCTTGGGCTAGCTTTCTAGGTTTGATGGGTATATTTGCTTTGGGGTATTATTTGAGCTTTTTGCCTATTTCTTTAGCTTTAGATGAATCAGGAATTCCTAACCGTACTTTGAGTCTATTGTTTATGTATTTGTTGATGGCTTCAGGCTATTCTAGTTTTATCCTACACCAAAAAATAGCATGGACACTTCCAGAAAAGTTTAAATTCCCCGTCCAAGTTTTGATCATGCTACTAATTTTGCCCAATATGCATTACAGTAAAAGTGCTCGACTGATGGCCGCTGAAATTAGTTCAGGGACTGCTTTTCAATTTGCCAAAGAGCAAAAAGCAAGGTTTGATGCAATCCAACAAACTACTGAGGCTCAGGTGGAGATACCTGCTATTCAAACTAAATCTGCCTTTTTATTTAATGAGGAAATTTCTAGCGACTCAAGTCACTTGTGGTGTAAATGCATAGCCAAATATTATGGCAAAAAACAAGTTCGACTTAAAAACAATTGAATGTCAATACAGGTTAATAAAACTCTAAGCATTCAATACCTTTAAAATTCATTAATAAACTTAACATGAAACACCTTTTTACCTGGGGGGCTTTAGCCTACCTTTGGCTCATTATTATCCCCATATTTGGCCAAACAACCTATCCACTCAATGATGTGGCCAATCCAAGAAAAGGATACTATGCTTTCACTCATGCAACCATTGTGAAGGATACTAAAACTACCTTAACTGATGCCACCCTAATCATTCGTCAAGGGAAAATTGAGCAAGTAGGAGTTAACATACCAATCCCCAAGGAAGCCGTGGTGCTAGATTGCCAAGGGAAGTTTATTTATCCTTCCTTTATCGATATGTATACCGATTATGGAACTCCAGCCATTTCCAGTGGAGGAGCAAGTTACCGAGCTCCATCTCAAATGTTATCCAATACCAAAGGGCCTTATTCTTGGAATCAAGCTTTAAAGTCGGAGGTAGCCCACGTGAAATTATTTAATGTCAATGAAGCCAAAGCAAATGAATTGCGACAAGCAGGTTTTGGAGTGGTACTGACGCATCAAATGGATGGAATTTCTAGAGGAGCTGGTGCGATTGTGAGCTTGGCTAATCAGAAAGAAAACTTGGTTATTTTAAAAGAAAAGGCCTCGGCTCATTATTCTTTTAGCAAAGGTTCATCTACCCAAGATTATCCAACTTCCTTGATGGGGAGCGTGGCTTTATTAAGGCAGAATTTTTTAGATGCCCAATGGTATAAATCCAAACCTGTAAAAGAAGGCTTAAACCTGAGTTTGTCCTCTTTTAATGAGCATTTGTCTTTACCTCAAATTTTTGAAGTAAGTGATAAATGGTCGGCTTTACGTGCAGACAAGATTGGAGATGAATTTGGTATACAATATATCATCAAAGCGGCAGGTGATGAGTACCAGCGCATGGAAGATATTAAAACAACACAAGCGAGCTTCATTTTGCCTTTAGCTTTTCCTCAAGCGATGGATTTGGAAGATCCAACCGACGCTCGTTTTGTGAATGTGGCTGAATTAAAGCATTGGGAGTTAGCTCCAACCAATCCAGCGGCTTTTGAAAAGGCAGGCATTCCTTTTGCCCTTACAACACACGGTTTAAGGGAAACAACTTCTTTCCTTGCCAACCTAAAAAAGGCAATTCAAATGGGCCTTTCGGAGCAGAAAGCAATGGAAGCCTTGACTACCACACCTGCACAGCTTTTGGGCATTGCTGACCAAGTAGGTACTTTAGAATCAGGGAAATTGGCCAATTTCTTAATTACAACGGGTCCAATATTTCAAGATAAAACCCAAATGGTCGAGAACTGGGTCCAAGGAATTGGCTATGGCGTACAGATTGACGCCTGGTCAAATTTAAGTGGGAAATATGCCTTCCAATTAGGACCTGAAAAATATACTTTGGTAGTCAAATCGGATTTAAAAGCTACTTTACAAGGTGCCGATACCATCCAGGTTGAATTAAGCCAAAAAGATCAATTAGTCAATTTAGTATTTAGCAAGAAAGCAGACGCAGGCAAAAGGGTTCGTTTGACTGGTACTCAACAAGGGTCTAATTGGTTTGGTACAGGACAATTAGCCTCAGGAGATTGGGTTAGTTGGAAAGCTACTCGTGAGGGGGCTATGGAAGAGGCAAAATCAGATAAAAAGGAAAAGAAAACAGAAGATGAATCCTTAGGCGCTTTGGTTTATCCATTTAATGGTTTTGGTCAAAAGAGTAAGCCCAAACAGGAAAATATATTAATAAAAAATACCACTGTTTGGACCAATGAAAAACAAGGAATTTTAAAGGAGACGGACGTATTGGTTAAGAATGGAAAAATTGTCTCGATTGGTAAAAATTTAAAGGATGCAAGTGCCAAGGTAATTGATGGAACCAATAAGCACGTAACGGCGGGTATCATTGATGAACACTCCCATGTGGCAGCCACCGGAGGTATCAATGAATGTTCACAATCTGTAACTGCGGAAGTGCGCGTGGCCGATGTGATTGATCCAGAAGATGTAGAAATTTATAGGCAATTAAGTGGAGGCGTGACCAGTAGCCATATTTTACACGGAAGTTGTAATACGATCGGTGGTCAAACCCAATTAATCAAATTTCGTTGGGGACAAAACGCCGAGCAAATGAAGTTTGCTAATTGGGATCCATTTATCAAGTTTGCCTTGGGTGAAAACGTGAAACGTTCTTACAATACCGCTAATAACCGATTCCCAGATACTAGAATGGGGGTAGAGCAAGTCTTGATTGATGCATTTACTCGGGCTAGGGAATATGAAAAATTAGGGCCAGGAAAAAGAATTGATTTGGAATTAGAAACCTTGTTGGAGATTCTAAATAAGAAGCGATTTATTACATGTCACTCCTATGTGCAGAGTGAGATTAATTCTATGATGAAGGTAGCAGAGAGCTTTAATTTTACCGTAAATACATTTACTCACATCTTAGAAGGGTATAAAGTTGCGGATAAAATGAAACAGCATGGAGCCAATGCCTCGACTTTCAGTGATTGGTGGAATTATAAAATGGAAGTATTAGACGCTATTCCTCAAAATGCTTATTTGATGCAAAAGAATGGTGTAAATGTAGCCATCAATTCAGATGATGCTGAAATGGCTCGACGATTGAATCAAGAGGCCGCTAAATCTGTGAAATACACAGGAATGAGTGAGGAGGATGCCTTAAAAATGGTTACTCTGAATCCAGCTAAGATGTTGCATGTGGCTGATCGAGTGGGAAGTATTAAAGAAGGAAAAGATGCCGACTTAGTGCTGTGGTCTGCGCATCCATTGAGTATTTATGCCAAATCTGAAAAGACGATTGTAGACGGAATGATTGTTTTTGATCGTGACTTGGACGCGACTTTACAAGCGAATTTGAAAGCAGAAAAACAGCGCTTGGTTCAAAAAATGGCAAATGCTAAAAAGGGAGGAGCCAGTACACGTCCGGCTGCACCCACCTTCAAAGAGTTAAATAATTGCGAAGAAGATCATCAACACGACAAAAGCCTTTGGGAGCGTATTCAATCTCGTATGGTTTTGACTGAAAACTAATAGACATCAATATGAAAAAAATATTCATAGCTATAATAAGTATGATTTCCTTGGGGCTTCAAGCACAGGAAACCATGCATCCTGCTCCTGCTCAATCAAAGAAAATAGTGATTACAGGAGCCACCATCCACGTCGGAAATGGGCAGGTGATTACATCGGGTAATGTGATCATTGAGAAGGGGAAATTGAAAATAGAAAACGGCACTCCTAGCTTAGGAACTGACGTAGAGCATATTGATGCCACAGGAAAACATATTTATCCTGGTATCATAGCACCCAATACGAACTTGGGTTTGGTAGAAGTAAGCTCCACTAGAGCTACTCTAGACTATGCCGAGTTAGGAGATATCCATCCCAATGTTCGCTCATTGGTAGCATATAATACAGATAGTAAAGTGATTAATACCTTACGAACGAATGGTATTTTAATGGCACAAATTGTACCACAAGGAGGATTGATAACTGGTAGCTCCAGTGTAGTACAATTGGATGCTTGGAACTGGGAAGATGCGGCTTATTTGGTAGATGAAGGAATACATATGACCATGCCAGCCTTGATTAATCGACCTAGTAATACCATAAGCCGAAGGGGAGCGGCCAACGGAGATCCTGTCAGAGCGGGTTTAGCACGCATTGAGCAGGCAAAAGGCTTTTTTAGGGAAGCCAAAGCCTATTTGAGTGAAAAATCCCATGCAGAGGTTAATTTGAAGTTTGAGGCAGTTAAAGGATTATTTGATCGCAGCCAGTCGCTCTACATTCATTGTGATTTAGTGAAGGAAATGCTAGCGGCTATCGAATTAAACAAAGAGTTTAATTTCAAATTAGTCATAGCAGGTGGAGCGGATAGTTGGATGATAGCAGATATTTTAAAGGAAAACCAGGTGAGTGTTATCCTTTCTGAGCCTCACAGTTTACCAGCTACAGAAGATGATGCCGTAGATCAGCCTTATAAAACAGGGGCTATTTTATATAAAGCTGGTGTTTTAGTTAGTATTAGCCAAGATTCAGGTGATGGATATACCCAGCAAAGAAATTTGCCCTTTATGGCAGGAACTTTAGCAGCTTATGGCTTGACGAAAGAGGAGGCATTGCAGGTTATTACCTTAAATCCAGCCAAGATTTTAGGAGTAGATAAAAAAACTGGAAGTATTGAAAATGGTAAAGATGCTAATATCTTGATTTGTCAAGGGGATTTATTGGATATGAAATCCAGTGTTTTGACTCATGCATTTATACAAGGCAGAGCTATAGATTTACAGAACAAACATACCCAGTTGTTTGAAAGGTATAAATATAAATATCAAATCAAGTAGTGGTGACATTGCATCAATACCAAATTATTGATTTTACTAATAAGCCTGAAATTCTCATTTCAGGCTATTTTTTTGCATTAGATGTGGGGTGAATATCAAAAAAATCATAAAATATGATATTTTTTTTATCTGCATTTGTAATTTATCAATCAATTCGAAACATTTGACCTATTAAGTGTAACCTAACCAACCAAAAGTATGAAAACCAAACATTTATTTTCTGTTGCTTTGATAAAATCAAGGCAATCTTTACAACTTACCCAACAACAAGTAGCCAGTGCCGTAGGAGTAAGCCAAAGCGCTTATAATTATTGGGAATCTGGTAAACATTATCCCAATGCGACAAAAATTTTTCAATTGACCAAGGTGCTTAAGATACCTTTGGAAGAAGTTATGGCCAGTTGATACCATACCTAGTGAAAGCCGGCTTTTCAAATGCCGGCTTTTCTATTTCTTATTTAGGTATTATCCGTACCTTTATGCCTGCATCAAACAATCTTCTTGTTTTGAGAAATCCGAATTCATATACCCGTCAATTTGCCCCCTTATTCTATTTATTGATGGGTTTACTATTTATTTCTTGTACAGAATCGGGTAAATCAAGTCCGAAAAATACCTATTTTGCTTGGGCAGATTTACTTAATTCCCATATCAAGTCTTTTGAAATCACTAAGCCCAAGGTACACAAAACCGTATTCTTGGATGGAGCCAAAGAGGTAAAAGTGGTATCGGATATTGATTGGTCCAAAGAATGGGCCTTGTTTTTAGAAGCTGATTTGAATAAACCAGCATTTGAAAAAAGTTACGATAATTTATCTGAGCCTGATATGATTTGGTACTCTTTGAAATTGGGAGAAAGTTTACCAGTCAAAAAATTCATGGTTCATTTAGATGACTTGAATAGACCAACCAGGGTGGAGATTGAAGTATCTCAAAAGAACTTTCTATTTGAAACTAGTAAAAATATGCACATGACATTTTCAGATGGACATGTACAAACCTATTACATTGAAGGGAGTCAAAAATTACGCTGGGCCAAAGCTACCCACTATAAATTATTAGGGGTATTACTCTCCAAATAAGTTACTTGATAAATAGCGGTCTCCTCGATCGCAAATGATACAAACAATCACGCCTTCTTCTAATTCTTCGGCTAATCGGAGACTCGCTGCAACGGCACCTCCACTGCTCATTCCTCCAAAAACCCCCTCTATTTTTGCTAGTTTTCTAGTCATATTCACGGCCTCTTCCTCAGCAATATCCATGATGCGGTCTACGCGCTCAGGTTGGTATATTTTTGGTCGGTAAGCTTCAGGCCATCTGCGAATCCCTGGAATTGAAGAGCCCTCCGTAGGCTGACAACCCACAATTTGGATGTTGGGATTTTGTTCTTTCAAGTACATGGAAGTCCCCATAATGGTTCCAGTAGTGCCCATGGAACTTACAAAATGGGTTATTTTACCTTGGGTATCCCGAAAAATTTCAGGACCTGTGGTTTTATAATGGGCCAAATAATTATCTGGGTTTTCAAATTGATTGAGTAAAATATATTCACCTGTTTCAGCTTTTTCAACAGCATAATCGCGCGCGGCTTCAATACTTTTGGTTAAGGTCACTTTAGCACCAAAAGCCTCCATGGTAAGCACACGTTCTCTAGTGGAATTAGCTGGCATAGCCAATTCTATTTCTAAATTATATAAGCGGGCAATCATGGCTAGTGCGATACCCGTATTTCCTGAAGTAGCCTCGATGAGCTTCATGCCAGGTTGGATATCTCCTCGATTTAAGGCAGACTCAATCATGTTTTTTGCAGCTCGATCTTTGACAGAACCACCTGGATTATTGCCTTCTAGTTTTCCAAAAATTTGCACATGCTTATGGTTGTGCAATTTATTTAATTCGACTAAAGGGGTATTGCCTACTAAGTCTAAAAGCGTGCTCATGTTAGTCTAGGATAACTTTTGTATTTTCTTGATGATATATTTTGGTGTTTGGTGCAACACTTCTGGTGAGCCAAACATTTCCGCCAATAACGGAGTTTTTGCCTACAACGGTATCGCCTCCTAAAATTGTGGCCCCTGAATATATTACCACATCATCCTCTATGGTTGGATGTCTTTTGGTAGATGCCATGCTTTTGTCCACGGACAATGCTCCTAAGGTTACACCTTGGTAGATTTTTACGCGTTCCCCAATGATACAGGTTTCACCAATAACAATTCCGGTACCATGATCCATAAAGAAATATCTACCAATACGTGCCCCTGGATGAATATCAATACCCGTTTTTGAATGGGCATATTCAGTTAATATACGAGGAATTAAAGGAACACCTAGCGCGCAGAGCTCATGAGCTAGGCGATAAAATGCCATGGCATAAAATCCAGGATAGGTTCGGATGACCTCAAAATCTGTGTTGGCAGCAGGATCCCCGTTGACCATTGCCTCTACATCAGTCAATAAGGTTTCATAGACCTTAGGAATACAAGCCATGTAGGATTGAGTAAGGCTATGAGGGTCCGTGGGTAATTCACTCTTCATGGAATGTAACATGGATTCTAATCCATTCTCAATACTTTCCCATACCGCTACCAATTCCTCTTTTTGTGAAAAATGTTTACGGGTTTGTTCTGGAAATAAGGTCAGAATAATTTTTGTAAATAGTTTCTTTACATCCGAAGTAGCAGGAAAATCACGAGTTTGCTCGTGCTTGGCTAAAATGGTATCTAGGAATTTGGAAGGCAACATAAGCTCTTAATTTTTTAGGCCTGCAATAAATGAGGTAGTATAGCCTCAACTTGTTTCTGCGTATTTAATGATTCTATTTCTAATCGTTGAATTTTATTCTTATCTCTTTGCTCTAATCCGTGTAAATAGGCTTTGTCATAATATTGAAGGGTGATTGCTGCCACCTCTTCAAATTGACCCATTTCCAAACTAGCCAAGGCTCTCTGATAATGTTGGCCACCCAGTCGTTTTTTTATTTTCTCAATGGCCTCAGCTAACAATTCTTTAGGATATTGGGCATATACTTCTACCAAATAAGGTAGTCGGTATTGGGCATCAATGTCCAAAAATAACACAGGAGCGTCTCTAAGTTGGTTATAAAATTCTAAATTCATGAATACTTTACCAATGTGTCGACTTTCGTCTTCCACCCAAATAGATTGCTGGTAATCCATTTGACGTAATTCATGAAACAAAAGATTTTCAAATTGCTCACTGGTGGGCTGCGGGGCCAATCCCAAATGCCCAAATGCTGAACCACGATGATGGGCGAGACCTTCCAAATCAATGACTTGTATGCCTCGTTTTTTCATTTCAATCAAAATTTCCGTTTTACCACTTCCTGTTTTTCCTCCCAAAACTCGCAGGGGAATAGGGGCCTCAAACGTTTTTAAAACCAAATGTCGGTATGCTTTATAACCCCCAATCAATAATTTGACCGGCAGGCCCGCTGTTTCTAATAACCATGCCATACTACCGCTGCGCATGCCACCACGCCAGCAATGAACGAGCAAAGGTTTTCCTTGAGCTAATTTTTTAGCTGTTTTTACCCAAGTGGCAAGTTTAGGTCCTACGATGGATAAACCTAATTCTACCGCTTTATCTTTTCCTTCTTTTTTATAGCAGGTTCCTACCGCTGCCCTTTCCTCATTACTGAACATAGGAAAGGATATTGCACCTGGAATATGCGCTCTTTCGTACTCTCCAGGTGACCGCACATCTAAAATAACCCCTTCGGAAGAAGCGGAGATGAAATCCACGGGGCTAAGTTTCTCAGGCATTGGAAGTTTTTAAGGGAATCACGTAAAGTTCAAAATTCAAAGGGTCAAAACTGGCCAGAAGGTCTTGAATGAGGCTAGGTTTTTCTGGGTAAAAATCTTGGAGATTATTATATCTTTCCTGCCATTGGCCATGCGGGAATAACCGATTTTTTACTTCTTTGATTTGTCGAATGGCCGTTTCATGGTTTTTTTCTTCCGCCCGCTTCAATTTTTTCTCCATTCGATTTAATCCATTAAGCCAACGTTGTTTTTCTGCCAAAATCAGACCTTCTAAGGTGGGGTCTACCTGCATGGCTTTTTGTATCATTTGTTCTAGTATAGGATTAACATCCTCAATTTCTTGTTTAAAATCTAGGCTGTAAACGGTATTGTCCAGTACATATTTCCGAATTAAGGAAGCTTCATCTAGGAATAAATCGGGGATAGAAATGCCTAATTTTTCGACTCTCTTCTGCTCTACACCCGGAAGAAGTAGGGCGAAATTTCTGGGTAATAGAATGGGGTAAAGTATTTGATGCTGGTCAAAAATGCCTTTTAATTGCAACCAATACGCCACTTCTGCGGGACCACCTAAGTAAGCCAAATTGGGTAAAATATATTCTTGATACAAAGGTCTAAGTACCACGTTCGGGCTAAATCTCTCTGGATGTAGCTTTAGCTCGTTTTTTAATTCTTGTGAACTAAATTGGATAGCTTGATTTAGTACCTTGTATACATCACCTTGCTTTTCAATGCGCTCCCTAATGCCATCATGTAGATAAAATAAATTGATTCCGCGGGCATTAATTTGAGTCTTGTATCCCAAATTATTTAATTGTTGATTTTGCTTTTCTACTAAAGATTCATGCACATGGTCCATTAAATCAGCTTCCATCACAGGGAGAAATAAGGATTTTAATCGCGCATCATCCGCGTCTAAACATACTAAACCCTCCTGGCCAAATAGTTCGTGCATATAACATCGAACAGCCTCAGCTAAGGTCTTGCTTTGGGTATAGGCTTGTTGGAAAACAGGTAAAGAAAAGGGTAAAGATTGAAGGAAGTCTTGCATTCCTTCCAATGAAAATCTTCCTACTGCCCCTGTTTGTTCTGTATTCCATGCGTAAGTAGCATCCTGAAGGTGTACATGATTAATTTCATCCCAATCATGGTCTTCCGTCGCCATCCAATACACCGGAATAAAGTGGTAGCTTGGATATTCGGCCTTCAATTTTTTTGCCAGATTAATCGTTGACACGATTTTATAAATGACGTACAAGGGCCCTGTCATTAAATTTAATTGGTGACCCGTGGTAACAGTAAAGGTTTTTTCATCCAATAATTTTCCCAAAGCTGGAACGTTATCAAGACCTTGATATTGATCTTCCAACACTTTTACCAATATTTTCCGATGCTCTAAAGGGAAAGGCTTTTTATCTTCTAATTGATTTTTAAAGCCCGAGATGGTCGGACTATTTTGATATAAGTTTTTTAAATTAGATTTCTCTTCTAAATAGTCAATCAGTAAGGAATTGAAACCAGAAAGATGAGATAGCGGGTAGCTTTGGGTAGGCATATGGTTGAATAGAAAGGGCCGTTAATATATAAAAACCCAACTGTTTTCCAGAAAGTTCGAACGAAATTAAATATATTTAACAGATTTTTGAGGTACTAATTTTTCTAATGAGATTTTTCGTCTTTCTTTTATTATTTCTAGTTGCACAATTGGGCCTAGCTCAACAAACACCTCAAGTTACTCAATTCATGATGAATCGTTATCTGTATAATCCTGCTTTTGCAGGATTTGAGGATTATAATGATATAAAAGTAGGGTATAGGCAGCAATGGGTAGGTTTAGCCGAGGGAATGAAAACCTTTTATGCGACGGCCAACTGGGCCATAGATAAATCGGATAGAACTTCTACTGGACCCACGCCTTATATGTCCAAGACGATTCGTCGGTCTTTTAATCCAACCAGAAGAAGAAAGAAGGATTATCGTTGGGAGTTTCATCAAGGTTTAGGCCTTCAGATTCAAGCTGACCAGTTTGGCCCCATGTCTACATTTTCTGTGGGGGGCTCCTATGCGTATCATGTTTCCTTGGGTGGGGAAGATAAATTATCAGTAGGAGCTACGGCGGGTTATTATTCGCGGGGTTTAAATATGAATAATTTCGATGTCAAAGACGGGGGAGACCCACTGATTTTATATTTAGATCCGCCAGCTGGAACGCCCATTACCAGTGCTCCTACTCCTTACGGATCACTTACGGCGGGCCAATTGCTAGCTAATGTTGGTGTGCTATATTATAATCGTGAGTTTTTCTTAGGTCTATCTGCCAATCAATTGATATTCGAAAATTTTACCTACGAGCGTTCAGATCCTTCTGCCTTGGATACGCTAAGTAGGAGGTATTATTGGCCCAATAATTCAGAATTTGACGATAATAAGGTCTTGACAAGGGCCTTATATTCTGGAACCATGAAGCCCAATATGTTTGCCATGGTGGGTTATCATTTTAGAACTTCCAAAGTTTTCACGATTTCTCCAGCAGCTATCGTTAAATTTTATAAAGCTGGCACCATGTCGATTGAGGGCAATATTAAAGCTGATTTCAATAAACAATTCTGGATGGGCTTGGGATATCGTCATAAAGAATCATATTCTGCCATGTTTGGAGTACAACTGCGGCATAATATGCACATGTCTTATTCTTATGATTTGCATCTGAATGGCCTCGCAAATCAATCCATGGGTTCTCATGAATTGGTATTGGGAATTACTTTAAATAATAAGATTGGAGTTCCTACGCCACATTAAGCGTTTTTAGCAGAATATTTATCTCGAATTTTTTGATAAGCTTGATCCGGAATCGGGCTTTCGGTTGTATGGTTGGGGGCTACAGGTTTTTCCCAGTTTAAATAACCTTTTACCCAAGCTAAGGCAAGTCCTAATGCTAAAACTCCAATGAAAATAAACATTTCTACCAAGGCATAACTAGACCAAAGGGGACTGGCTTTTTCTAAGTCAGGATGATGGAAAACCGAGGCCCAAGGAAAAAGAAAGATTAATTCTATTTCGAACAAAACAAAAAGAAGGGCAATTAAATAGAAGCGGGGATTGAACCGTATATTGGCATTTCCTACGGGAGCTTCTCCCGACTCATAGGTACTTAATTTTTCTACATTGGGGCGGTTGGGCCTTATCCATTTGGCTAAGGTTAGTATGAATGCCAAAAATAAAATTCCTGCAATCAAAAAGGCCGCGACATATCCAAAAGCTTCCATTATTGCCTCATTTTTAAATAGCCTTTAATGACTGTAAAGGTGGTTATTCCTAAGAAAAACAAAATAATGTAATGTACGTAATTGATTATCCAAGGGAAATGTTGCCCCAGGTAGTATCCTGACGTAACCAAAATTCCAACCCATAATCCCCCACCGATGACATTGAGTAATAAGTAACTATACCAAGGCATCCGACTGATACCAGCCAAGATGGGTGTAAAGGTTCTGACAACAGGCAAAAAGCGACTAATCACTAAGGCCATAAAGCCATACTTATCAAAAAAATCTCGGGTTGAATCCAGGTGTTTTTTCTTAAAAAAGAGACTATCGGGCCTATTTTCTAGGGATTTGCCAAAGAAACGACCGGATAAATAACCCACGAGGGACCCAATGACCGCGGCTAAAAAAATACTAGCTAAAAGGCCTGAAAGAGGTTCTTTTAGGACCCCAGTTCCTCCAAAAACTCCAGTCAAAAAAAGTAGATAATCTCCGGGCAAGAAAAAAGCGAAGAATAGTCCATTCTCTGCAAAAACAATTAATGTGATAACTAGTAAGCCAGAGCGAATGATGGTTTCAGAATCAGTTAACTGATGCCATAAAATATTTATTTCATCCATAATAGGGGCTATACTCGCTTATTAATCGTTGGTTTTTAGGCTTTTGTCTCAAAAAAATGTACATTGAGAGTATAAATATCCATTAAAATTTCCATTTTTTCCTACATTTGAGCAATGAAAACTTGGTTAGCCTCTTTCCTTTTTGTGATTATCTTTTCGGGATCCTGGATACCCAAGGTGGGAATGGAGCAAAGTTTCAAGGCAAACGAATTGCTAAAACACTTTCAAGATCATAAGCGACAGGCTCCAGCAGGCTTTAGTTTTATGGACTTTTTATGGATGCATTATGCCGCTGATTCGAAACATGCTAAAACCACCAAGCATCCCAGCTTACCTAGTTTTGATTTTAGTGGCGTAAGTGGCTATGTACTCCCATCTATTTATTTGATTTTCCTATTGCCTTTACTTTTTGTTTCGGCGCGTCGCCAGTTAATCAATTGGCAAAATCTATATCGTTTTTCATTAGCAAGAGTACTCATTGCTCCTCCTCGGTGCTAAGGTTTTGATATTCATTTCCTTACATTCACCTTTTCCATTGA
Organism: Aquirufa sp. Wall-65K1; assembly: GCF_054558475.1. Classification (NCBI taxonomy): domain Bacteria; kingdom Pseudomonadati; phylum Bacteroidota; class Cytophagia; order Cytophagales; family Flectobacillaceae; genus Aquirufa; species Aquirufa sp. Wall-65K1. Next base: position 267,070 of record NZ_JBPXKD010000003.1, read on the forward strand.
AAAATGATTAATTCGATAATATATTTTAGTATTCGAAATAAACTCATCGTAGGTTTATTCGTCTTAGGACTTGTGGCTTGGGGAGGCTATTCGCTTACCCGTTTACCCATAGATGCATTACCTGACATCACATCCAATCAGGTACAGGTGATTACGCAATCACCAGCTTTAGCGGCATCAGAAGTTGAAAAGTTTGTTACATATCCGCTGGAGATATCATTAAGGACAATCCCCAATGTGAAGGACATTCGCTCCATTTCTCGCATGGGTTTATCCATCATCACGGTCGTCTTTGAAGATGAAGTGGCTATGGAAGTAGCCAGGCAGCAAGTTTCAGAAAAATTAAAAGCTGCAGAGCCCTATTTGCTGCGAGGAGCGGGTATTCCCGAAATGGCTCCAATTACTACGGGTCTTGGAGAGTTTTATCAATACACCTTGGATGTTGATCCTGAGTTTAAAGACCAATATTCTTTAGCAGATTTAAGGACATACCAAGATTGGATTGTCAAGCGTCAGTTGCTGGGCATCAAGGGTGTGGTGGAAGTAAGTTCTTTTGGAGGTTATGTCAAACAGTATGAAGTTGCTGTTAATCCAGAACGTATTCGAGCCATGAATATTAGTATTGATGAGCTATTTGCAGCCTTAGAAAATAACAATTCCAATTCAGGAGGAAGTTATTTAGAAAAAGGAACCGATGCTTATTTTATTCGTTCTGAGGGGATGATTCAGTCCTTAGCGGATATTGAAAATACCGTGGTAAAACAGCGCGGGGATGGTGGATTACCTGTTTTTGTCAAGGATGTAGCTCAAGTTCAATTTGGTAAGGCCGTTCGTTATGGTGCCATGACCAAAAACGGACGCGGAGAGGCCGTTGGTGCCGTTATGTTATTATTGAAAGGTGCCAATGCCAACACGGTGGTGAAGGATGTGAAAGATCGAATGGAATTGATTCAAAAAACACTTCCTCAAGGAATCCATATTAATGCCTATTTGGATCGAAGTATCTTGATTGGCAAGGCCATCAATACGGTAGAGAAAAACTTAATAGAAGGAGGGCTAATTGTCGTATTTATTCTTGTCTTGCTTTTAGGAAACTGGCGCGCCGGTTTAATCGTAGCCTCCATGATTCCTCTTTGCTTGTTGTTTGCTTTTGCTATGATGCACATTTTTGGTGTTTCCGCCAATTTAATGTCATTAGGAGCGATTGATTTTGGACTCATTGTCGATGGGGCCGTAATTATCGTGGAATCCATTATCCATCGACTTCATTCTAGAAGGAAAGGGGAAGTTCTGAGTCAACATGAAATGGATGAAGAGGTGAATATTTCTGCTCAGGCCATATTTAAATCAGCCGCTTTTGGAGTCATCATCATTTTAATCGTGTATTTACCCATCATGGCTTTGGGGGGTATTGAGGGAAAGATGTTTAGACCAATGGCACAAACGGTTTCCTTTGCCATTTTTGGGGCTTTGATTCTTTCTTTAACCTACGTGCCCATGATGTCTTCTTTGTTTTTGAGCAAAAAGGTGAGTCATCATGTTACTTGGGCCGACAAAATCATGAACTTTTTATATGGGAAGTATAGTCCTATGGTCAATTGGGCCTTAAGTAATCGAAAGAAAGTAGTTATTGCCTCCTTGCTGCTCTTTTTATCGAGTATAGGTCTATTTACAAGTTTAGGGGGCGAATTTATTCCAGAACTGAATGAGGGAGATTTTGCTGTAGAAACCATTCTACCTACCAACGCTTCTTTGTCCCAAAGTATTGAAGTAAATAACAATGCGCAGGCATTATTGCTCAAAAAATTTCCAGATGAAATTAAACAAGTGGTATCTAGGATTGGAGCCTCTGAAATTCCGACAGATCCCATGGGTATTAATGCTTGTGATTTAATCATCATTTTAAATGAACCCAGCGTTTGGAAAAAAGCTAAGACCATGGAAGAGCTAGAAGAGAAAATGGATCGTGAGTTGGATGCTTTTCCTGAGGTCAACTTTGAATTCACACAACCCATTCAAATGCGTTTTAATGAGTTAATTGCTGGAGTAAAGTCTGACGTGGCCATTAAAATTTTCGGAGAAGATTTGGAAATTCTATTCGAGAAAGCAACGGAGGCAGCTCGATATATTCGTAAAATTGAAGGTGTAGGTGATATCAAGGTTCAACAAATAGATGGTGTCCCTCAATTAGTGGTTCACTATAACCGAGCAAAAATGGCTCAATATGGTTTACGCATACAAGATGTAAATCGTCGGGTCAAGATGACTTTTGCTGGAGAAGCGGCAGGTTTGGTGATGGAGGGAGAAAAACGATACGACCTTGTAGTTCGTATGGATTCTGCCCATCGGGCCGACATACAAAATTTGAAAGAGCTGTATTTAGATTTGCCAAATGGATCCCAAATTCCTTTGGAAGAAGTAGCCACCGTGGATTATCAAAATGCTCCTGTAGAAATATCAAGAGACAATACCAATCGCCGAATTACCATTGGTATTAATGTTAGAAATAGAGACGTACAAAGTGTGGTAACAGACATAGAAAAGGTGATGAAGAATAAAATCACTTTACCTGCTGGTTACTATGTGAAGTATGGTGGGACATTTGAAAACTTACAAGCAGCAAAAGCCCGGCTTTCCTTGGTAGTACCTTTGGCTTTGGCTCTGATTTTTGCTCTTTTGTTTTTCACGTTTAATTCCATGTTGGAGGCAGCCATTATCTATTTAGCTATTCCTCTTTCAGCCATAGGTGGAATTTGGGCCTTGTATCTAAGAGGAATGCCCTTTTCCGTTTCTGCGGGGATTGGTTTCATAGCCCTATTTGGGGTAGCTGTTTTAAATGGGATAGTGCTGTTATCCTTTTTCAAACAATTGGCAACGGAGGGTTATTCCGTGGCTGAACGGCTTAAAAAGGGCTTGGAATTACGTTTCCGTCCGGTGATTATGACCGCTTCTGTAGCATCTTTAGGTTTTCTTCCGATGGCTTTGAGTCAATCTCCTGGAGCTGAGGTTCAGCGGCCACTTGCAACCGTGGTGATTGGAGGTTTGATCACAGCCACTTTCCTTACTTTGGTAGTAATTCCGGTGGTTTATTCCTTAGTCATGACCAGAAAAGAAAATAAGTTGAAGTCGCAACCCATGATTGTCTTGGTGATTTTAGCGGGCCTTATGATGAGTTTTTCAAGTTTCGGACAAGCTCCCAAACCTAGTTTAAACTTGTCGAGCTGCATGCAAGAGGCTATGCAACATAATGCCTTGTTAAACACGGGGAATTTGGAAATTCAAAGTGCGGAGGCTTTAATTCAATCCGGGAGAGAGTTACCTAAGGGAACGATAGATTTTCAATATGGTAAAACTCAAACGTATTTCAGTCAGGATTATACGATCCTTGCTTCTCAAAGTATTCCTTGGCCTACCTTGCTAAGAGCACAAGTAAAGGCGCTTACATCTCAAAAAATGTTGGCAGAAAAGAGGCAGAAGATTACCCAAATTTTGGTTCTTTCAAGTGTCAAATGGTATTACTACCAATTATTGATTCAACAAAAGCATTTGGAATATCTACATCAACAAGATAGTATCTATACACAAATGCTGAAGGCAGCCAGTTTACGCTTTAAACAAGGGGAAACTAATCGTTTAGAAATGGTAGCTGCTGAGGCGCGTTTAAGAGAATTCCAACAGAAACAACTCTCTTTGCAGGCAGATATTCAGACGAATTATCAAAATTTGGCCTATTGGATGAACAGAAAAGAGCCATTTGAGATTCAAAGTTCCAATGCTCTGACCATGCAAGCGCCTCTTATTTCAGTGGATTTATCAAAAAATCCGACGCTACAATTGCTGGAGGAACAAGTGGTTCATGCCCAACTTCAGACAGAGGTGGAGCGTAATAAATTGAAACCTGATATTCGTGTGGGAGCCACGTCTCAAAGTATTGAAAATTATGGCGGGCAGAATTTTGTTCAAGCTGGTTTAGCCTTACCCATATTTGCCAAAGGTCAAAAAGCACGTATTTCAGCCTCGCAAAAACAAGAACAGGTTTTTGTGAGTCAAAAGGACCAGGTAATGAGTCAGATAAGTACGGATTTGCAAAATGCTCAAATCTCCTTAGGCAAGTTTGGAAATTCGTTGAAATACTACCAACAAACTGCCCTTCCACAGGCAGAATGGTTAGTTCAAACGGCTTTGAAAAGTTACCAACAAGGGGAAATTGAGTATGTTGAAATGCTTCAAAATACCCAGCAAGCATGGCAAATTAGAGAACAATATTTACAAGAAGTTTTGGCGTATAATCAAAACATCATTCAAATTGAAACTATTTTAGGAAATGAATAAGCGCATCATAAATACATGTATTACCCTTCTTTTTATTTTAGGCATGTTTGCTTGTGGTAATAAAGAAGCAGCAACAACAGAAGCGGAAAGTGCCGTTTCAAGCATTAAATTAACTGCTGAGCAAAAGCAAAATGCAGGAATTGTGTTAGGGGAATTGGAAGAAAGGGAAATGGCTTCCGAAGTATCTTGTACCGGCTTGGTCGACGTGCCTCCTATTTCATCGGCTTCTATATCCTTACCCATTGCTGGATATGTAAAATCTACTTTTGAATTATTGCCGGGTAAACAAGTTCGCAAGGGCCAGGTCTTGGCAACAATTACCAGTTTGGATTATATTCAAATGCAGCAAGAATACATTCAAGCCTTGAGTCAATTGACTTATTTGACTTCGGAGAAATCACGCCAACAAGTATTGAATACCGAGGAGGTAGGTTCCAAAAAGAAGCTTCAAATGGCGGAGGCCGATTTTTCCAATATTCAAGCTCAGGTTAAATCATTAGCTTTGAAATTAGAAATTTTGGGATGTGACTTGAAATCTTTGGCCAAAGGCAATATTTCTTCCTTCTTACAAGTCAAGGCCCCCATTGATGGCTATGTGGTAGATGTGTTTATGTCTATTGGGAAGTATGTTCAACCAACCGACGAATTAGTAAAATTGGTGGGCATCGCCCATAAACATGTGGAATTGAAGGTCTTTGAGAGGGATTTAGGCAGTTTGAAATTAGGTCAAACCATACAATTTGAAGCCGAAGGTTTAGAAGGTAAAGGCAAGGTATTTTTAATTGGCAAACAAGTGGATCTAAGCAACCGTACTACTTCGGTACATGGTCATTTTAGCAATGAGGCAGACGAAGTACGATTTACAGTTGGCCAGTTTATCAATGCCAAGATTTTGGTAGGGAATCAAAAAATGAAAACCATTCCTCAAGCGGGTCTAGCACGCGTTGGAAAAGGTGGATTTATCTATGTGGAAAATCCACAGGGAGCCATGGAACAAGTTCCCGTGAAGGTAATTAGTTCCAATGAGGAATATGTGGGTGTTCAACCTATAAAAGCTTTACCAGCAGGTAAGGTTGTCATAAGTGGGGCTTCGGCTTTGGAAGCTATTTTTGCCAAGGATTAAGAAATAATTCCTTGGAAACAGGTGAAGTCGGCCCATTGATTTAGGTCGACTTCTTTTTTAAATAATCCAAACAGGGTTGATCCAGAACCGCTCATGGCAGCATATATAGCCCCGTGATTGTATAATTCTTGTTTGATTTCTGCTAGGATAGGATATTTAGGAAATAAACTTAGCTCAAAATCATTGGAAATATATTCTTTCCATTGTTCAAGGGGCAAAAGGATAGATTCGGCCAAATCATAGGTGGGAGCTTTGGGCTTCACTTGTGAATAAGCTTCTTGAGTTGAAATCCCAAAATTGGGATAGATAAGCACAGCATGTAGCCCCTTCAAGGAACAAGTTAAGGGACTCAATTCATCCCCTTTTCCTTTGCCTATTTGAGCCTGCTGGTTTAGAAAAAAGGCACAATCACTTCCAAGTTGTTGAGCATAAGGAACTAATTGATCATTGCTAAGAGGCAGTTCAAATATATCTCTTAAGCCCATTAAGGTGAAGGCGGCATCGGATGAACCGCCACCCAATCCGGCACCCATGGGAATGATTTTATGTAGGTGAATATGTACAGGAGCTAAACTGAAATCCTTTGATAATGCTTGATAGGCTCTAAAACACAAATTATTTTGCATTTCACCTGAAATGGCTAATCCTGAGGATGAAAATTCAAACTGTTGACTGGTAGTAATTTCTAATACGTCTGTCCAGGGCACATGAAAGAAGCAGGTTTCCAATTCATGAAAGCCATCGGGTCTTTTGGAAGTAATGTATAGCCCGATATTGATTTTGGCATTTGGGAAAAGAACCATATTAATCTTCTAAAATGTTACTGATGGGACTTAATTTGATGCACAGGCCTAGGAAGAATAGGATAAAGGCAAAATCAAAGAAGAATTTACTTTGATCCTGATGTTCTTCCCAATAAATTTCTTTCACTTTGGAGGCCTCCATTTGATTGATTTCTTCAAAGATAGCATTCAAGCTTTTCTGGTCTGTAGCACGGTAAAACTTACCTTTGCTTTTTTCAGCAATTAGTCTCAATGTGCTTTCATCTACCGGGTCCATGGAAGGTTTTAAGCTACCCACGGCGATGGTATATACTTTAATACCAAAGGTTTTGGCCAGTTCTGTTGATGTTAATGGATCTAGGTTTCCCGCTGTATTGTTCCCATCACTAATTAAAATACTGATTTTTTTAGGATTGGGGGAATCTCTAATCTGATTGATACACATTCCAAGGGCATCGCCTAAGGCTGTGCCCTCCTCTTTAATTAGTTTGGAATCTAGCCCCAGTAGCGCCTTTTGCAGGTAAATAGAATCGTTGGTGATGGGACTGGCTAAATATGGGGCTCCTGCAAAAGCTACAATGGAGATAAAATCATTTTTTCTTTGTTTGACAAAACTAGTTGCCACTTGCTTCGCAATGACCAATCGGGATGGGCTAACATCTCGGTTCAGCATGGAAGATGAAATATCAATGGCTAAGGCCATATCAATGCCATCTGGTTGTATTTTTCTTTTTGGATTGATTTTATAAGGTCCAGCCAATGTCAAAATAATACTGGTTAATAGCAGGATTTGAATGACATCAGGAATAAAGCTAATGAGTCTTATTAGACGGTTTTGAACTAATGGTTTAGTAAAGGAGAGGGTAATTCGTGCCTGATTTTTTCTATTTAATAAATACCGGATTAAAAAAATCAGGAGAGGCAAAGGAAGTAGAAAAAGAAATACTTCATGTTCCCAATGGTATGAAAACAAAGAGAGAAATTGTTGCCAAGAAAAGTATAGCTGAAATTTCATGACTTTTTATTTTCCTGTGAAATGATTTTTCTCTCACCTTGGTAAATGGAATTAGCAATTTCTAAGAGCATATTGACTGAATCCGTGGTTTTACTAGAAAAATTTCCTCCGTAAATCGCCGAATCCAATTCATGAAGTGCTTTGGCTAATTTTTTATTTTCTAAAGTATCCACCATTTCTTTGGTGGTAAAAGTTGTGAATGGTTTTAAGGTTAAGTTTTCTACATATTTTTTCCAAAGCGAAAAGGCACGTTCTAAATTTTGCAGTCCAACTTGGTTGTTTTCGATGTTCCGAATTAGTCGTTGGTAAACGCGTCGGAATTCAGCATTTTTTCTCCACAAGACATATAATTTAAACCATCTCTTAAGGCTATTGCCTAAGAACCAATAAATTAAACCGCTTAAAATTAGCAGGCCCAAACCCCAGATAACTACATTTTTTAAATCAGTTTTTGGTTGTAGAGGACTTATCGGGACATGTTGGTAGAGCGAGTCCAAATTGATTTTTTCCGGATGGGGAACTAGTCTCTTCAGGAAAATTCGATCTTTTAAGGGGTATATTTTAGTACAATCAGCCTCCTGCATGAGGTAAACAGGTATAGCTAGGCTGTGTTCATTTTCAATTTGAAATAATTTGAAGGTATATACGGCGGAATCTATGCTTCCGCTGGCATCAGTCCGCGTAGGAAAATAGGTTCTTTCTACCGCTTGAAAAGCACCAAAATGTTGGTTGACCGTAGGGAAAAAGATTTCTTGGTTTTTGCCATGTCGAACGGAAAGGCTATAGTGAATCTGCTGTCCTATTTTCACAGAGTCTTCTAAAAATTGGCCTTTGATTTGAATGGGCTTTTGCTGCATTATTTTCTAACGGTAAACAATTTTACTAAGGTGGGAACGAAATCTTCTCCAGCTTGAATGCTGATGTAATCCGCTTGCCATTGTTTACACAAATTTTTGAGCTCTTCAGCCTGATGGGCTCCTTGCTCTTTTTGTAAGTTTTTAAAGTATTTGGAACTAGTGTTTACCCAGGTCGTTCTTTTTCTTTCTGGGTCAAAAATAGGAATAATGCCCAATGAGGGCAGTTTTATTTCCTGTTTATCGATTATTTGAATAACGACCAAGTCATGCATTTGGGACATGGCCCTTAACAAATCCTGATAATTTTCGTCAATGAAATCGGATATAACAAAAATTAAACTACGTCTTTTAAGCACTTGTAAGGTAAAACCTAGAGCCGCCTTTAAGTCGGTTCCAGTGCTTTCTGCTTCCATTTTAAACAGTTCGGAAATAACCCGGTAGGCATGCTTTTTACCCATGGCGGGAGGCATGAATTTCTCATTTTTATCTGAAAACCCACAAAATCCCAAGTGGCTAGCTTCTTGCATGGCCGAAAAAGAAAGTACTCCTGCGACTTCTTTTAAGGTCTTTAGTTTAGATTGGGAATTTCGCCCGACTTGTTGAGAGGCACTAACATCCAATAAGAAAAAAACGGTTTGTTCTTTTTCCTCCTTGAATAATTTAACAAATGTTCCGTGACCTTTTGCTGTGGTGTTCCAGTCTATATGCCGAACATCATCTCCATAATGGTATTGGCGCAGATCGCTAAATTCCAATCCTGACCCTTTGAAAATGGATGAAAAATTCCCGTGCATTTGGGTATTAATCGCTTTTCTAATGCGAATTTCCAATTGAACTACATGGGAAAGAAAGGAATGAATGTCCGAATCCATGGAATGAAAGAGGGCTTAGAATCGTGCTAAATTACCTATTTTTTAAGCAAGTCGAATGAAAAGCCATAAAAGCTTTCTAAATTAAGGGGAAATTTGAACCATGAGAAAAATTTATTTCCTACTATGTCTAGGATTCTTGGCTTGTAAGGAGTCCTCTACTTCTCAACCCATTGATGAGGATAAATTAGCGGAAATATTGGTGGATATACATATTGAGGAATCGAGGGTTTCTAATATGCATTTTATGAGTATTGATTCATCCATTTTGGCATATAATTATCAAGAAAAGCTTATTTTTAAAAAATACGGAGTGGATTCCTTACAGTTTGCGAATAATTTTGATCGCTATGTACAGGAGCCGAAGGATTTTCTACGCTTGTATGATAAGGTAAACCAAATCATGGAAAAAAGATTTAAAAAGCCTGAAACTTCCCACCGATGAACAAAGGAGTATTTAGTTTTTTATGCTTGTTAAATTTCCTAGCTATGGCACAAATGCCTTTTATCCAAGGCCATCGGGGTTTTAGGGGCCTGTATCCAGAAAATACCTTACCTGCTTTTGAAAGCGCGCTTCAGGCGGGAGTTCAAGTATTGGAGATGGATGTATGCATCTCTGCAGACGGACAAGTGGTTGTATCACATGAACCCTATATGAATTCCATTTATAGTTCCAAGCCAGATGGACAAGCGGTTTTAAAGGAAGAGGAGAAGTTGTTCAATCTGTATCAGATGCCATACAGTGAGATAAAAAAATTTGATACGGGTAAAAGAGGAAATAGTCAATTCCCCGAACAAAAGCCTATGGCGGCCCATAAACCACTATTGTTAGAAGTCTTGGCATTGGGAGAGGCTTACCGCAAAAAACATCACCAGGATATTTATTACAATATTGAAATCAAATCGGCGGAAGGTGAATATGGGATTTCTCAACCTAAGACGGTAGAGGAGTTTTCAGATAAAGTTCGGGAGGTAATTGGTCAGCATGTAAACCCCCAATTTGTCATCTTACAAAGCTTTGATTTTCAAGTCTTAAAATTTTGGGATAAATCGATGAAAGCGGGAAAGTATCCCAAGCAGATTTTACTATCCGCATTGGTATCAAGAAAAAGTCCGGAGAATACCCTAAAAGATTTGGGATTTACCCCAGCAATTTATAGCCCTAATTACCAATCGCTTAGTGCTGAATGGGTTGTTTTTTGTCATAAAAATGGCATGAAAGTAGTACCCTGGACAGCCAATGATCCGGACTCCATTGCCAAATTATCCGAGTTGGGGGTAGATGCCGTCATTACGGATTATCCAAACCGTGTTCCTCATTATTTAAAACCCATGCATTAATGGCGAACGGTATTTCTCTATTCAATGAAACACTATTATGGTTCATGAAACGACGTATGTCGAGAATTGAATCCATTTATACGCGTCCTTTGGATTTACAAGAAATTTGTTTGAAAGAATTGGTTCAGGCAGGTCGACAAACGGAATGGGGGAAAAAGTTTGGATATGGTCAGATTAACGACTACGCTACATTTAAATCTCAAGTGCCTATTTCTACCTATGAGGAGTTATTCCCATATATAGATCGGGTGATGCAGGGAGAGCAACAAATACTTTGGAATAGCCCCATTACCTGGTTTTCTAAGTCATCTGGGACCACCAACGCCCGGAGTAAATTCATTCCAGTATCTAAGGAGTCCTTGGAGTCTTGCCACATGATGGGAGGAAAGGATATGATTACTTTATTGATTAATAACAGGCCGGAAACCAGGGTTTTTGAAGGAAAAGGATTATCCATTGGTGGTAGTTTGTCTAGTTGCCCCACTAATCCTAATGTACTTGTAGGAGATGTTTCGGCGGTTATTATGAAGAATTTACCCGTTTGGGCCCAAATGATTCGAACGCCATCTTTGGAGGTAGCTTTGATGGACGATTGGGATCAAAAGATTGAGCGGATGGCCTTGGAGACATCCAAAGAAAATGTAACGAGTATTTTAGGGGTTCCCACTTGGACCTTGGTTTTGATTGAAAAAATCTTAGAAATTACCGGGAAGAAGTCTATTTTGGAGGTTTGGGAGAATTTTGAATTTATGATTCACGGAGCTGTGGCCTTTGGTCCGTATCGGGAATTATTTCAAAAACAAGTATTTAGAGATCAGGGGGTAGGTTTTCTTGAAATTTATAATGCATCGGAAGGATTCTTTGGAATACAGGATGATTTATCGTTGAACGATGAATTATTATTGATGTTGGATTATGGAATTTTTTATGAATTCATTCCTATAAATGACGAAGGAGAAGAGCAAGACACGATTGTTGATTTAACTCAAGTGGAATTGGATGTCAATTACGCTTTGGTAATAAGCACTAATGCCGGTTTATGGCGGTATAAAATTGGAGATACTGTTCGTTTTACCGCATTAGATCCATATCGTATAAAAATATCAGGTAGAACTAAGCATTTTATCAATGCCTTTGGGGAGGAAGTCATTATGGAAAATGCAGAAAAGGCTATCTCTAAGGCTTGTTTAATGACGAATTCGGTGATCAAGGAATATACGGCGGCACCCAATTATATGAATGGAGGGCAAAGGGGAAGTCATGAATGGATTATAGAATTTTCAAAAGCACCAAAAGAAATGCATACCTTTGTGGAGATATTGGATCAAACCCTCCGCGAGATTAATTCAGATTATGATGCGAAGCGGTCGTATGATTTGGTATTAGGCCCACCCATTATTCATCAGGCACCTCAAGGAACTTTTTACGCATGGATGCGAGAAAGAGGAAAGTTAGGAGGTCAGCATAAAGTCCCTCGATTGAGTAATAATCGAGAATTTTTGGAGGGAGTCAAAGCTCATTTTAAAGAATAAAAACATGTCATTAAAAGTTACTATTGAGAACGGGATCAAAGACGCGATGCGTGCCAAAGATGCCGATAGGCTACGTGCATTGCGGGCTATCAAATCACTTATTTTATTAGAGGAAACTTCTGGTTCAAACGCTGGCGAGTTATCTGCAGATACGGAGATGAAGATTTTGATGAAGGCCGCTAAGCAGCGTAAGGATTCTTTGGAAGTTTACGTAACTCAGAATAGACCAGATTTAGCCGAGAAAGAGCAAGCTGAATTAAGTATTATTGAGGAGTTTTTGCCCAAACAATTGAGTGATTCAGAATTGACAGAAAAGATACAAGCCATTATCAGTCAAGTGGGAGCTATTAGTCCAGCAGATATGGGAAAGGTTATGGGAGTGGCGAGTAAGCAATTGGCCGGATTGGCTGATGGGAAAGCCATTTCAACTAAGGTAGGGGAACTTTTAAAGAAATAATGTGTCGGAATTAACCAAGAAAGATGAATTAGGGGCCATTAGAAAGCTCAGTTTGGATGAGTTGAAGCAGCTAATGATTCAGCATGGAGATCCTGCGTTTCGAGCAAAGCAAGTTCATGAGTGGATATGGAAAAAATCTGCCCGCAGTTTTGATGCAATGGGAAATATTCCTAAAACTACCAGGGAGTGGTTAAATCAGCATTTTTCTTTACAATGTGTGCAAGTTGCAGACATGCAGGTTAGCTCTGATCGAACCATTAAGTCGAGTTTTAAATTGCATGATGGTCATTTAGTAGAAGGGGTATTAATTCCCACCCGGGAGCGAATGACAGCCTGTGTTTCATCTCAAGTAGGTTGTTCTTTGACTTGCAGTTTTTGTGCTACGGGTTATATGGATCGAAAGCGCAACCTAGAATCATTTGAAATTTATGATCAAGTTGTTTTGATTCGAGATCAGGCACAAGAAAAATATGGTATTCCTTTGACCAACATTGTCTATATGGGAATGGGGGAGCCTTTATTGAATTATGCCAATGTGTTGAAATCAATTGATGAAATCACTTCTCCGGATGGATTGGGAATGTCTCCTAAACGCATCACGGTTTCTACGGCGGGGATAGCAAAAATGATTAAGAAGTTGGGTGATGATCAAGTTAAATTTAATTTGGCATTATCTCTTCATGCGGCGAACGATACCAAAAGGAATCAAATAATGCCCATCAATGAGACAAACACGTTGGTCGCTCTTGCGGAGGCCTTACGGTATTTTTATGATAAGACTGAAAATGAAATTACGTTAGAGTATATCATGTTCAATAAGTTTAATGATTCGGTAGAAGATGCTAAGGAATTGTGGGAGTTTGCAAGAAAATTACCTTGCAAGATTAATATCATCGAATACAATCCGATTGCTCAGGCGACATTTGTGAATGCAGAAGCAGATGCTTTGGCCAAGTTTACCGCCTTTTTAGAAAGTAAGAAGATGATTGTTAATGTTCGCCGTTCTAGGGGGAAAGATATAGATGCGGCTTGTGGACAATTGGCGGGTAAGAAAACTGCTTAAAATTAATCGATGGAAGGGCAAAATAAGTTATTCCCTGTTTTTCTAAAATTGGAACAACTAGACGTATTGGTGGTTGGGGGAGGGAATGTAGCTTTAGAAAAGGTTTCAGCCATGTTGAAAAATTCCCCTGAAGCTAGAATAAGTATAGTGGCGCCGTTTTTTCGTGACGAGATTTTGGCTTATTTGAAGGCATATCCACATGTAAAATTAATCCATCGGGCATTTGAAGAAGCGGATTTGGAGAATAGGGATTTGGTCATTTGTACCACGGATCAATATGAATTGCATGTAGAAATCAAAGCCTTAGCTCAGAAAAGACATTTATTGTGTAATGTGGCAGATACGCCATTATTATGTGATTTTTATTTAGGCTCCATCGTTCAAAAGGGAGATCTTAAAATTGCGATATCGACCAATGGTAAATCCCCTACCTTAGCTAAGCGTATAAGGGCCTTTTTAGAAGAAGTAATTCCAGAAGATATTCAGACATCACTGGATAGTTTAGAAACTTTGCGAAAAGACCTAAAAGGAGATTTTGAATCCAAGATTAAAGCTCTAAATGAATTAACGAAAGGGTTGATTTTTAAGAAATGATTGGGGGTTTGGGGGGGGGTAATTTTTTTAAGATTTGACAATTTTTTAAGTTTTTAAGATTTGACAACTTTTTAAAAGTTGTCAAATCTAAGTACTCTCTTGACGAATCTATCTTGGAATTTCTTTGTCAAATGTAGTCGCAAATTCAATCCATTTTCATTTCGGTCGGAAATAATCAAGTAATTGATAATTTGATGCCACGGAAGTTATTTGAAGGTCGTGATGGTTAGCTTCGTTTTTAAGCTTTTACAAGATGGCCTTTGTTGAACATTATTACACTCAATTTACTGCTGGAGATTTCTTTCATATTTATAATAGAGGGATTGATAAGAAATCAATTTTCAAGTCCAGGTCAAATTATGCCTATTTTTTAAGACAATGGAATAAATATTTGGATGGATATTTAGATGTAATTGCTTACAGTTTAAATGATAATCATTTTCATTTTTTAGTCCAAGTGAATCATTTTACTGAAGAGGAATTGGAGGGTAAAACTGTACATCAATTAATCTCAAATCGGCTTAAAAAATTCTTTCAATCCTACACCATGGCATTTAATAAACAACATGGTCGGGTTGGCACTTTATTCCAAACTCCATTCAAAAGAGTTTGTATTGCTAAGCCAGAGGATTTATCTACATTAATAAGTTATATCCATGTAAATCCTCAGAAACATGGATTAATTGATAATTTTAGGCAATGGGAATGGAGCTCATTTGGCAGAATATTACAATTCAAAAAAAGTTTTGTGAAAAGAGATTTTGTCCTAGAGTGGTTTGGGGGAAGAAAACAGTTTATTGATTTTCATTTCAGAGAATTCAAGGAAACTGATATTCTTTTGTTGACAGACGAATAATGACTTTAAAATCCATCATCTTTGAATCAAGATTTAATTATTTTATTCCCTGTTAGATTTGACAACTTTTTAAAAGTTGTCAAATCTAACAGGGAACAGAGAACGAAGAACGGAGAACAATAAATTGTGACCTATGAATTCCGAACTAAAAACTAAAATCTCTGAACCAATACCAAATAACCACCTGCTAAAATCTAGCAGCCAAGCACCAAACATTACACGATCATACTTCAGTCTCAATTCCTTAGTTCTAACCTCTTTTACTTTAAAATCAGTGCTGTGCTACAATGGCAACAAACTTTAAGAAATAAAAAAGGGAGCTCGTTGGAGCTCCCTTTTTAAACATAATATATGCCCTAACTTATTATAAATATTGATTTGCGTTGTTGGCATTCAAATCTTCAAAGGCAGATTTTAAACGGGCTACAAACGTATCTTCTCCTTTGCGTAACCAAACACGAGGGTCATAATATTTCTTGTTTGGAGCATCGTCGCCTGTTGGATTGCCGATTTGACCTTGTAAATAGGCTTCTTTCTCCTTGTAGAAATTTAAAATACCTTCCCAGAATGCCCATTGCAAATCGGTATCGATATTCATTTTGATAGCTCCATAAGAAATAGCCTCACGAATTTCTTCACGAGAAGAACCAGAACCACCATGGAATACGAAGTTGATCGGTTTTTCAGCTGCTAAAGCATATTTATTACGAATGAAATCTTGAGAGTTTTTCAAAATAACAGGTTGCAACTTCACATTTCCTGGCTTATAAACTCCATGAACGTTTCCAAAAGCTGCAGCAATAGTGAAGCGATGCGAGATGGCATTTAATACTTCATAGGCATAAGCTACTTCTTCTGGCTGCGTATATAATTTGGAAGAATCAACATCTGAATTATCAACTCCATCTTCTTCACCACCCGTTACACCTAATTCAATTTCAAGCGTCATGCCAATCTTGGCCATGCGAGTTAGGTACTTGGCACAGATTTCTAAATTTTCTTCTAAAGGCTCTTCAGATAAGTCGATCATATGAGAAGAGAACAAAGGTTGTCCTGTTTCAGCATAAAATTTTTCACCTGCATCCAAAAGTCCATCCAACCAAGGAAGTAATTTTTTAGCACAGTGATCAGTATGAAGAATTACTTGAACACCATAAACTTTAGCTAATTGGTGGACGTGGTAAGCACCTGAGATAGCTCCAGCGATGGATGCTTCTTGGTTTCCATTAGGAAGAGATTTTCCAGCATAAAATTGAGCACCGCCATTAGAGAATTGAATAATGACAGGAGAATTAACTGCCTTAGCAGCTTCTAATACTCCGTTAACAGTGTCAGTTCCTGTAACGTTTACCGCAGGTAATGCAAATTGATGCTTTTTAGCAATTTCAAATAATTCCTGTACGGCATCTCCGTGCAAAACACCTTTTTGGTTGGTTAAACTTGACATAATGATTTTTTTTCTTGGGAAATAAATAAAAACTACCTGATTAACAGGTGAGTAGGCCACAAATTTAGTAAAAATGCACAAATTCTAAGGCTAAATTCCGATTAATACACAGACTCAGGGGATTAGCTAAAAAATATTTTTATTTGAGCTATTGGATGTATTAATATTTTTCCTACCTTTGCACTCCCGTTCGACAAACGCAGTTTTTTATTCAGAAAGAGGTTGGCAGAACTTCTCGAATTTATTTAAAACATCAAAAATGCGAGTCGAAATGGTTTTAAATTGAGGTAAGCTCGATTTTTGTGTTAGAACTGGTATTGATTAATGAATGTTGAATGCCCAACCCATTGATTGAATATTAAGCTACACAAGGTGTTTCTCGCTGTTATCCACAGCGCCTCCATCTTGTCGCTTTACGCCAATCTGCAATTTTTATTGATTCTTCGTCATTGGTAACAATGATTTATGAATAAAAGTCTCACAACAAGCCATAGTTAGCCTTGTGAGCATAATTTTTTTAAACAAAATATTATATGTCTGGAATTATTGGTAAAAAAATCGGAATGACCAGCCTATACATGGAAGACGGTAGATCCGTTGCATGTACGCTGATTGAGGCCGGCCCTTGTGTAGTAACGCAAGTGAAAACTGTTGAGAACGAAGGCTACAACGCTGTTCAGATCGGTTTCGGTGAAAAGAAAGAGAAGCACACAACAAAATCTTTGTTGGGTCACTTTAAGAAAGCTAACACAACTCCAAAGAAGAAATTGGTAGAGTTTCGCACGTTCGAACAACCATTGAACTTAGGAGATGTATTAACAGTAGAAATGTTAGAAGTTGGAACCTTCATTGATGCGGTAGGAACTTCTAAGGGTAAAGGTTTTCAAGGTGTTGTAAAGCGTCACGGATTTGGTGGTGTGGGTGGTCAAACTCACGGTCAGCACAATCGTGGTCGTCACCCAGGTTCTATTGGAGCTTGTTCATTCCCATCACGTGTATTCAAAGGCTTACGTATGGCTGGACGCACAGGAGGAAATCGTGTTAAGGTTCAAAACTTAGAGGTTTTGAGAATCTATCCAGACAAAAACCTTTTGGTGGTATCAGGATCAATTCCTGGAGCGAAGAACTCATACGTAATTATTGAAAATTAAAACCCATAAAGGTGCAAGCCTTTAACAATAGACATTCTGATTATGGAATTAGCAGTATATAACATAGCAGGTAAAGATACCGGAAAGAAAGTAACCCTTTCTGACGAGATCTTTGGCATTGTTCCAAACGAGCATGTGGTTTACTTGGATGTGAAGCAATATTTGGCGAATCAACGTCAAGGAACACACAAGGCGAAAGAGCGTGCAGAAGTATCACGTTCTACTCGTAAGATTAAAAAACAAAAAGGTACAGGTGGTGCACGTGCCGGTTCGATGAAATCTCCTTTGATGAAAGGTGGTGGTCGTATCTTCGGTCCACGTCCGCGTGATTACCATTTCAAATTGAACAAAAAGGTGAAGTCTTTGGCGCGCCAGTCAGCTCTAGCTGCTAAAGCACAGAGTGGAGATATCGCGATTTTGGATTCAGTGGCATTTGACACTCCAAAAACTAAAGCGTATTTGACTATGTTGAAAGCTTTCTCTTTAGATAATACCAAAACATTATTAATCACTCCAGAAGTAGATAAGAATGTTGTATTGTCTGGACGTAATGTTCCAAAAGCTAAGGTTTCGACAGCATCAGATGTGAATACATATGATTTAGTTAACGCAACTAAATTGTTGATCACAGAAGCAGCGATCCAAAAAATTGAATCATCTTTTAGTAAATAATTTTCAGAACCTAGTTCTGTTATAAACGAAATATACCATGGGCATTATTAAACGTCCGGCCTTGACTGAAAAGTCGCAAGCCATGCAAGAAAAAGGCAAGTATGTATTTGTGGTTGAATTAACTGCAAACAAGATTGAGATTGCCAAGGAGGTTAAGAAAATGTACGGAGTAGAGGTATTGGATGTAAAAACCATGCGTCAAATTGGAAAGAAAAAATCCAAGAGCACTCGTACTAAGATTACTTCTGGACGTACTTCTACGATTAAGAAGGCAATCGTTACAGTAGGAACTGGAGAAGTTATTGACTTCTACCAAGGAATTTAATTAGAATGTATTAAGGGGGTTCATCCCGATAATTTGAACTAAAATAAATGGCAGCTATTAAAAAATTAAAACCAACAACTCCAGGCCAACGTCAGCGCATCGCGCCAACGTTTGAGGAGATTACTACGGACAAGCCGTATAAGCCCCTTTTGGAGCCTATCAAGCGCACAGGTGGTAGAAATGCAGATGGTCGTCGTTCGATGCGTTACATCGGAGGGGGTCACAAGCGTCGTTACCGTGTAATTGATTTTACTCGCTCTAAATTTGATGTTTCGGCTACTGTGTTAACAGTAGAATACGATCCAAACCGTACTTCACGTATTGCTCTTGTTGAGTATACAGATGGAGAGAAGGCTTATATCTTGGCTCCACAAGGAATTCAAGTAGGTCAAACAGTTATCTCTGGTGAGTCAGTGGCTCCCGAGATTGGAAATACATTGCCTTTGGCAAACATCCCATTGGGTACTTTGGTACACGCAATTGAGTTGCAACCAGGTCGTGGAGCTGAAATGGCTCGTTCGGCAGGAACTTATGCTCAATTATTAGCACGTGATGGTAAATACGCCACGCTTAAGTTGCCTTCAGGTGAGATGCGTATGGTATTGGCTCGTTGTTTAGCAACTGTCGGTACTGTATCCAATGCAGATCACATGAACGTGAACTTGGGTAAAGCAGGTCGTCATCGTTGGTTAGGTCGCCGTCCACGTGTTCGTGGTGTGGTGATGAACCCAGTAGATCACCCGATGGGTGGTGGTGAGGGCCGCGCTTCAGGAGGTCACCCACGTTCTCGTACCGGTTTATTGGCTAAGGGTAAGAAAACTCGTAATCCAAAGAAACACACTAATCGTCTTATCATCAGTAGAAGAAAAAAATAGTAGATGGCACGTTCACTAAAAAAAGGTCCTTACATTGATTACCGCCTTGACAACAAGGTACAGGTGATGAACGAATCCGGCAAAAAGTCGGTGATCAAAACATGGTCAAGACGTTCAATGATTTCTCCAGATTTCGTAGGCCACACGTTTGCGGTTCACAACGGGAATAAATTTATTCCAGTTTATGTAACTGAAAACATGGTAGGTCACAAATTAGGTGAGTTCTCGCCGACCCGTAACTTCCGTGGTCACATAGCGAAAAAAGACAAGGGTAAAAAGTAAAGATATTGACCTACGGGTCTTATAATCAGAAATTGAAAAATGGAAGCTATTGCTAAATTAAGAAATGTTCCTACTTCGCCTCAAAAGATGCGTTTGGTAGCGGATATGGTACGCGGACAAAAAGTATCTAAAGCTTTAGGTATTTTAAAGTTTGAGCCTAAAGTGGGTGCTAAAGCAATTGAAAAATTGTTATTATCAGCAGTCTCTAACTGGCAGAACAAACATGAGGACGCTAAAATCGAAGAAGCTGATTT
Source organism: Aquirufa sp. Wall-65K1 (assembly GCF_054558475.1). NCBI lineage: Bacteria > Pseudomonadati > Bacteroidota > Cytophagia > Cytophagales > Flectobacillaceae > Aquirufa > Aquirufa sp. Wall-65K1. The sequence continues at coordinate 286,897 of NZ_JBPXKD010000003.1, forward strand.
ATACATCAAGACTATCTTCGTAGATGGAGGTTCATCTATCAAGCGTTTACGTCCTGCTCCTCAGGGAAGAGGTCACCGGATTTTGAAAAGATCCAATCACATCACTTTAGTAGTGGCTTCTTCGGCAGCACCTGCTTTAGAGGAAACAAATTCAGCTGAATAATTAACTATTAGATATAACAAGAAATGGGACAAAAAATTAACCCCGTTGGATTAAGATTAGGTATCGTAAGAGGTTGGGATTCTAACTGGTACGGTGGTAAGACTTTCGCGGATAAATTGGTTGAGGACGAGAAGATCAGAAAGTATGTGGCTGCTCGTATTCCAAAGGGATCTATCTCTAAAGTTATTATTGAACGTACTTTAAAGCGTATCACATTAACGATCAACACAGCGCGTGCTGGTGTCGTAATTGGTAAGCAAGGTGCCGAAGTCGATAAGGTAAAAGAGGAGTTGAAAAAGATCACTGGAAAAGACGTTCAAATCAATATTTTTGAAATTAAACGCCCAGAAATCGATGCTAAATTAATTGGAGAAGCGATTGCTCAACAATTACAAGCTCGTATCTCTTTCCGTCGTGCGATGAAACAAGCTATTGCTTCAGCGATGCGTGTAGGTGCTCAGGGTATTAAATTGAAATTATCAGGTCGTTTAGGTGGTGCTGAAATGGCACGTTCTGAAGGATATAAGGAGGGACGTATCCCATTGCACACATTGCGTGCTGATGTGGACTATGCTATCTCTGAAGCATTAACTGTTTACGGTAAAATCGGTATCAAAGTATGGGTATTCCGTGGAGAGGTTTTTGGAAAGCGTGATTTATCTCCAAATGCGAACATGGGCTTGCAATCTACTTCGGCAGATTCTCGTCCTGGTGATCGTGGCCCACGTGGTCGTGATGATGACCGTCGCGGTGGAGGACGTTCTCGTCGTCCAGAAGGAGCAGATCAAGGTGGTGATCGCAACAAACCAGGTGCTGGCGGTGCAAACCGTGGCCGTGGAGGAAAGCGCTAAGCATCCATAATTATTTTGTATTAGATATTAGACTTATAAGAAGATGTTACAACCAAAAAGAACGAAATTTCGTAAGCAGCAAAAAGGTCGCGTAAGAGGGGTTGCTACCCGTGGCCACGAAATTGATTTTGGATCATTCGCTATTAAATCTTTGGAGCCAGGTCGTATTACAGCTCGCCAAATTGAAGCAGCTCGTATTTCGGTTACTCGTGCCATGAAACGTGAAGGTCAAGTTTGGATTCGTATTTTCCCTGACAAACCTATCACTAAGAAACCTGCAGAGGTTCGTATGGGTAAGGGAAAGGGAGCTCCTGAGTATTGGGTAGCCAACGTTCGTCCAGGTACTATTTTGTTCGAATCAGCAGGTGTTCCTTTAGCTTTAGCGCAAGAAGCTTTGCGTTTAGCAGCTCAGAAATTACCGATGCGTACAAAATTCGTAGTACGTAGAGATTATTCAGAATAGAGTTTTAAGCCCCAGGTTTAAAATTTAAATAGCATCGTTATGAAAAACGCAGAAATAAACAAATTAGGAGTAGCGGAATTGACACAGCAAATCGCTGTAGAGCAGGAGAACTTATCTCGTTTGAAATTGGCACATGCCATTTCTCCGATTGAGAATCCAATGCGCATTCGTGAAACTCGTAAATTGATTGCCCGCTTAGAGACAGCTTTATCGGCGCAAGCAAAAGCTTAATTAATTATTAATTTTTAATAGACCATTTCGGAATTGCTAATGGTCAATTGTTTAACAAGTCCAACAACCATGGAAGAAAGAAACCTAAGAAAAGTAAGGATTGGGAAAGTGGTTAGTGATAAGATGGATAAATCAATCACTATTACAGTAGACCGTAAGGTTAAGCACCCCTTGTACGGAAAATTCGTACAGAAGACCACTAAATTGATGGCTCATGATGAGAATAATGAGTGCGGAATTGGTGATACAGTGAAAGTGATGGAAACCCGTCCTCTTTCTAAAAATAAGCGTTGGAGATTAGTAGAAGTAATCGCAAAAGCGAAATAATTCACACTCTTGTTATTCAAAATTTAAAATTTAAAGATCAAAGATAATGTTACAGCAAGAATCAAGATTGGGTGTAGCGGATAATTCTGGAGCGAAAGAAGTTTTAGTGATTCGCGTTTTGGGAGGTACTGGAAAAAGATATGCTTCTGTAGGCGATAAAATTGTAGTTTCAGTTAAGTCGGCTCTTTCCTCTTCAAGCATGAAGAAAGGAACAGTTTCAAGAGCAGTAGTTGTTCGTACGAAAAAAGAAATTCGTCGTAAAGATGGTACTTATATTCGTTTTGAAGATAATGCAGCCGTTTTATTAAATGCGAACGATGAGCCAAGAGGAACACGTATTTTTGGACCTGTGGCACGTGAATTACGTGAGGCTGGTTTTATGAAGATCGTTTCTTTAGCCCCAGAAGTTTTATAAATAGATAGATATATTGGGTATCCAATAGAAAAAATCATACCATGGAAAATAATACAAGCAAGCAAACAAAATTGCACGTAAAAAAAGGAGATACTGTGATGGTGATTGCAGGTAATGCCAAAGGTAAAACGGGTGTTATCAAGCAAGTGATCGTTGAGAAATCTCGTGCAATTGTAGAAGGAGCTAATTTGCAAACGAAGCACGTTAAGCCTTCAGCAAGCAATCCTCAAGGAGGTATTGAAAAGCGTGAGGGTTCAATCCACATCTCAAATTTGATGGTGGTTGAAAACGGAAAGCCTGTACGTACTGGTCGTAAAGTTAACGAGCAGGGTAAGTTACAGCGCTACTCTAAAGTAACAGGAAAATTTATTGCATAAATAGAATTTAACGCGTGGGTCGGAAATCCACAACATATACAAAAATGGCAGTACCTAGATTAAAAAAACGTTTTGTAGAAGAGGTTGTACCTAGCTTGAAAGAAAAGTTTCAGTACAAGTCTGTGATGCAAGTGCCTAAGATTACTAAAATCGTAATCAACAAAGGTGTAGGAGCCGCTGTAGCGGACAAAAAGCTAGTAGATGTAGCTGTAGAAGAAATTACGCAAATTGCTGGTCAAAAGGCAGTAGCAACGATTTCTAAAAAGGCGATCTCTAACTTTAAATTACGTGAAAATATGCCTATCGGTGTGAAAGTAACGTTGCGTGGAGATCGTATGTATGAGTTTTTAGATCGTTTAACTACGGTTTCTTTAGCTCGTGTGCGTGACTTTAAAGGAATCTCAGAAAAGGGATTTGACGGTCGTGGAAACTATACTTTAGGTGTGAAAGAGCAAATCATTTTCCCTGAAATTTCCATTGATAAAGTAGCTAAAATATCTGGTATGGACATCACATTTGTGACTACTGCTAATACAGATGAAGAAGCATATGCTTTATTGGCTTCGGTAGGAATGCCTTTTTCCAATATTAAAAAATAATTAGCCACCGGCTACTAACACATTTAAAATTTTTACATCATGGCTAAAGAGTCAGTAAAAGCTAGAGAAAGAAAACGCGAAGCAGCAGTTGCTAAATATGCAGTGAAAAGAGCGGCATTGAAAGCAGCTGGTGATTACCTAGGATTGGATAAGTTACCTAAAAATGCTTCTCCAGTACGTCTTCATAACCGTTGTAAGTTGACTGGTCGTCCTCGTGGTTATATGCGTAAATTCGGCATTAGCCGTGTTACTTTCCGTGAAATGGCATCCAATGGATTGATTCCAGGAGTGACCAAATCAAGCTGGTAATATAAAATTTGATTAATTAAATTCATTTTTGTAATTTTGCAGGCCTTTTTAATGGCTTGCGGCAAATTTAAAAACAATGACAGATCCTATAGCAGACTATTTAACCCGATTGAGAAATGCCTTGAAGGCACGCCATAGGGTAGTTGAAATTCCTGCTTCCAACATTAAAAAGGAAATCACGAAGGTGCTTTTTGACAAGGGGTATATTTCAAATTATAAATTTGATGATACTACAGTTCAAGGAACCATCAAGATTGCTTTGAAATACAATGCAGTTACTAAGCAACCTGCGATCATTAATTTGACTCGTATTTCTAAGCCAGGTTTACGTAAGTACAACGGAGCTGAAGAGTTACCACGCGTATTAAACGGATTGGGTATCGCTATCTTGTCTACTTCGAAAGGAGTAATTACAGATAAAGAAGCGCGTACGCTACACGTAGGTGGTGAGGTACTTTGCTACGTATATTAATAATTAATTGTTTAACGCTGAAAGGAGCTAAGCTCGAAATCTAAGCAAAAACTACATTTTCATGTCAAGAATAGGAAATAAAATTATCAACCTACCTGCAGGTGTAACAGTAGATGTTAACGCTGGTAATTTGGTAACAGTTAAAGGCCCTAAAGGAACTTTATCTCAACAAGTAGACCAAGATATTATTATTGAAATCGAAGGAAACGTGTTGACCGTGAAGCGTCCAACAGAGCAGAAGCGTCACAAAGCTATGCACGGTTTATACCGTTCATTGATCAACAATATGGTTGTTGGTGTCAGTGAAGGTTTCGTTAAAAATTTAGAAATCATTGGTGTGGGTTACAAAGCAGCAAACCAAGGTAATATCTTGGAATTAAGCCTTGGTTACTCTCACGCTATTTTCATGGCGATTCCAGCGGAAATCAAAGTTACGACTGCGATGGAAAAAGGAAAGAACCCAATGGTTAATTTAGAAGGTATCGACAAGCAATTGATCGGTCAAGTGGCAGCTAAAATCAAATCACTTCGTCCAGTGGAGCCTTACAAAGGTAAAGGTGTTCGTTTTGTGGGTGAGCAGGTTCGTCGCAAGGCAGGTAAAGCAGGTGGTAAGAAATAAATAGAAAGCGTGGGCCGGAAATCCACACAAACAAGTTAAAGCAATATGGCAACAACAAAAGATTTACGTAGACTTCGCATTAAACGTGCGATACGTGCGAAAATAAAAGGAACAGCAGAACGTCCTCGTTTAACTGTTTTCCGTTCCAACACAGCGATGTACGCGCAGTTGGTGGATGATTTGAGTGGTAAGACGATTATGTCTGCTACCTCTTACAAAAAAGGAAAAGTGAATAACAATGTCGAAGCTGCCAAATTAGTTGGAACAGCTATCGCCGATAAAGCTAAGGCTGCTGGAATCACGAAAGTGGTTTTTGATCGTAACGGTTATTTGTATCACGGAAGAATTAAATCATTAGCTGAAGGCGCTCGCGAGGGTGGCTTACAATTTTAATAAAAGATATGTCGCATTTACAAGCAAAACCAATTAAGGTTAATGAGGGTGAGTTGAAGGAGAAAGTAGTAGCCATCAACCGTGTTGCCAAAGTGGTAAAAGGAGGTCGTCGTTTCAGTTTTTCTGCTATCGTTGTAGTAGGTGATGGTCACGGAATCGTAGGATTCGGTTTAGGAAAAGCTAATGAAGTAACAGATGCTATCACAAAAGGTATCGAAGACGCTAAGAAAAATTTATTCCAAATTCCTTTATTGAAGAACACAGTTCCTCATGAGCAATTAGGTAAATTCTCTGGTGGTTTCGTATTAGTGAAGCCTGCCGCTCCAGGTACAGGATTGATCGCCGGTGGTGCGATGCGTGCTGTGTTAGAATCAGCAGGTGTTCACGACGTATTAGCGAAGTCTAAAGGTTCTTCAAATCCTCACAACGTAGTTAAAGCAACTATTGATGCTTTAGTGAAAATGAGAGCTCCGCATACCGTGGCTTTCCAAAGAGGAATTTCTGTAGCTAAAGTATTTAATGGATAATCGAGTGCCTTAGTGCCTCTAAAATAGAACATACGATGTCTAAAGTTAAAATTACCCAAGTAAAAAGTGCTATCAAGCGTCCTGAAGTTCAGAAACGTACGATTCAAGCGCTAGGATTAGGTAAGATCCGTAAAAGTGTTGAAGTAGAATTAAATCCAGCTATCGCAGGAATGATTCGTGCAGTCAATCACTTAATTGTAGTAGAGAATATATAATTTAATTGCGAGTTGCCCTTAAGGGTAGCGTTAAGCCCAATACACATGAAATTATCTTCATTAAAGCCAGCAGAAGGCTCGGTAAAAACAAGAAAAAGAGTAGGTCGTGGTCAAGGTTCAGGTCTTGGTGGAACTTCCGCTCGTGGTCACAAAGGAGCTCAGTCTCGTTCAGGTTATTCACGTAAGCGTGGATTTGAAGGAGGTCAGATGCCTATCCAACGTCGTGTACCTAAGTTTGGTTTCAAAAACATCAATCGTGTAGAATACAAAGCAATCAATTTAGATACCTTACAAGCTTTAGCTGATGCGACTGGTTTGAAGCAAATCAATTTTGAGACACTTTACAGCCACGGATTAGTATCTAAGTCTGACTTAGTGAAAATCTTAAGTCGTGGAAGTGTTACTTCTGCTTTAGAAGTTACAGTTAAAGGTTTCTCTGGTGCTGCTAAAGCTGCTATCGAAGCAGCAGGTGGTCAAGCTATTGTTGGTTAATCCTCTATTCTAAACGAATGAACAAGCTAATAACAACGTTTAAGCATATCTTCGCGATTGAGGAATTAAGAGGTCGTATTTTTAATACGTTACTTTTTATCGCCTTTTTCCGTCTGGGTTCTTATATCGTTCTACCAGGTGTAGATGCGACTAAATTAACACAAGCCGGTGATGGTGGTCTCTTTGGTTTGTTGAATATGTTTTCAGGTGGTGCCCTAAGTAATGCCTCGGTATTCGCTTTAGGTATCATGCCTTACATTTCAGCATCTATCGCCATTCAGTTGTTGACCATTGCTCTTCCTTACTTCCAAAAGATGCAAAAGGATGGAGAATCTGGTCGTAAAAAACTAAATCAAATCACGCGTATCTTAACCATTTTTGTTACAGCAGCGCAAGGTTTCACCTATTTACAAGTCACCATTCCTGCGGAAGCCATCTTGGTTGATCCTTGGTTTTTCCGTCTTTATGGTGTAGCTATCTTGATTGGTGGAACAATGTTGTGTATGTGGTTAGGGGAGAAAATTACGGATAAAGGTATTGGTAATGGAATTTCCATGTTGATTATGATTGGTATCGTTTCCCGTTTTCCTGCCTCTTTATTACAAGAAGCTGGTTCACGTGGTATGGCGGGTGCCTTATTGTTTATATTGGAAGTCATTGCTTTATTCTTTGTTGTGATGGGAGCTGTAATGGTAACCCAAGCGGTTCGTCGTATTCCTGTTCAATACGCTAAGCAAGTGGTTGGAAGTAAGATGTCAGTAGGAGGTGAGCGTCAATATATTCCTTTAAAGCTAAATGCTTCAGGAGTTATGCCCATCATTTTTGCTCAGGCTTTGATGTTTATTCCAGGCTTAGTTGCTCAATCTTTTGCAGAGAAAAGTGAATTTGCTCAGTCGGTTGCTCAAGCATTTGGTGATTTCACCACTTGGCAGTACAATGCTTTGTTTGCTTTTTTAATCGTGATATTTACTTTTTTCTACACCGCGATTTCCATCAACCCGACACAAATCTCGGATGATATGAAACGTGGAGGAGGTTTTGTGCCTGGTGTTAAGCCAGGAGAGGAAACTTCTAATTTTATTGCTAGTATATTAGATCGCATTACCTTGCCAGGAGCATTGATGTTGTCTATCATTGCTATTTTGCCAGCCATTGCTAATTTATTTGGGGTCACTAGAGGTTTTGCTTCTTTCTTTGGAGGAACATCCTTATTGATTTTGGTGGGTGTAGTTTTAGATACATTGCAACAAATTGAAAGTTATTTGTTGATGCGTAAATATGAAGGTTTGATGCAATCAGGACGTGTAAAAGGGCGTTCCGAAATGATTAGCAGATAATGATTTATTTAAAGACACCCCAAGAGTTAGCCATCATTCAAGCGAATGGTGCAATTTTAGGAAAGTGTCATGCAGAAGTTGCCAAAGCCATTAAACCGGGTGTAACAACTTTAGCTTTAGATAAAATCGCCTATGAATTTATCAAGGATAATGAGGCTCATCCTTCCTTTTTAAATTATCAAGTAGGAGATAAAAAGTATGCTTATTCACTTTGTATCTCAGTAAATGACGTGGTAGTTCATGGATTACCCGGAAGTTTAGCACTGAAAGAGGGAGATATTATCTCCATTGATGCAGGAGTTTACAAGCATGGTTTCCACGCTGATAGTGCTTATACCTATGCGATAGGTGAAGTTGGGGAGGACGTGGCAAATTTATTAACAAGGACAAAAGCGTCTTTGTACCAAGGAATGAATCAGGCAGTAGCTGGAAAACGTATCGGTGATATTGGTTCCGCTGTTCAGACTTATTCGGAAGGTTTTGGGTATGGCGTGGTTAGAGAACTTGTAGGGCATGGTGTAGGAAAAAACTTACATGAAAGTCCTGAAGTTCCCAATTATGGCCGTCGTGGTGATGGACCTAAATTGAAAGAGGGAATGGTGATAGCCATTGAGCCGATGATTAATTTAGGAAAGCGACAGATTACCGTAGATAAGGATGGTTGGACCATTCGCACGGTTGATCGTAAAGCATCTGCCCATTTTGAGCATACCGTAGCGGTAGGGAAAAACGAGGCTGTAGCCTTGACTACCTTTAGCTACATTGAAGAAGTATTAAAAACATCAACAGTTTTGTTGAATATTTAACATAAAATTATGGCCAAACAATCCTCGATCGAAGTAGACGGCATCATTTTGGAAGCCCTTTCGAACGCGATGTTTCGGGTGGAATTAGAGAATACGCATCAAGTGATTGCGCATATCTCAGGTAAAATGCGAATGAATTACATCAAGATTCTACCTGGAGATAAAGTGAAGTTAGAAATGTCTCCTTATGATTTGAGTAAGGCAAGAATAGTTTATCGTTATAAATAATAAGGTTTGACCCATAAATTAAACAAATATGAAAGTTAAAGCATCGATCAAAAAGCGTAGTGCAGAATGCAAAGTCATTCGTCGTCACGGAAAGCTTTATGTCATCAACAAGAAGAATCCTAAGTTCAAGCAACGTCAAGGATAATTCGAAAGTATTAAATGATTAATAACAACAATTAATTACCTATATGGCTCGTATTGCAGGGGTTGATATTCCCGACAAAAAAAGAGGAGAAATTGCGTTGACTTATATCTTCGGTATTGGTCGTAGCACTGCTCAAAAGATTTTGACGAAAGCAGAAATTTCGTTTGATAAGAAAGCTGGTGAGTGGAATGATACGGAGGCTAGCGCCATCCGTGCTATTATTGCTGCCGAATTCAAAACGGAGGGACAGCTTAAGTCTGAGGTTCAATTGAACATCAAGCGTTTGATGGACATTGGATGCTACCGTGGTTTGCGTCACCGTAAAGGACTTCCTGTACGTGGCCAAAGAACTAAGAACAATTCTCGTACGAGAAAAGGTCGTAGAAAGACAGTTGCTAACAAGAAAAAAGTAACTAAATAATAACAGGGGCTAATCCCCTACACAATTTTTATTGATTTTATCCAATGGCACAAGCAAAAAGAAAAGATAAAGCGAAGAAAAGAGTGGTGGTAGTTGAGTCGGTAGGCCAGGTACACATCAAAGCTTCCTTTAACAACATCATTATTTCAATTACCAATTCAGCAGGACAGGTAATTTCTTGGGCATCTGCAGGAAAGATGGGTTTCCGTGGATCTAAGAAAAACACTCCTTATGCAGCCCAGATGGCAGCGTCTAACTGTGCAGCAGTAGCTGTTGAGGCGGGAATGAAAAAAGCAGAGGTTTTTGTAAAAGGACCGGGAGCAGGACGTGAGTCAGCTATCCGTACTATCCAAAACTCAGGTATCGAAGTTTCCTTAATTAAGGATATTACTCCAATGCCTCACAATGGATGTCGTCCTCCAAAACGTCGTCGCGTTTAATATTATTCGTGTTGGGTAATTAGTAATTATTTTCTCCAACATCATTTATTCACTTAATTAATTACTTCATTGCCCATAAGAGGGGCATTGACTTTTAAAAAAAATGGCAAGATACACTGGTCCAAAATCCAAAATTGCACGTCGTTTCGGCGAGGCAATCTTAGGTCCGAGTAAAGCATTAGCTCGTAAAAATTATGCTCCTGGTATGCATGGTAAAGGGAAACGTTCAAAAGTTTCTGAATATGCCATCCAATTAAAGGAAAAACAAAAGGTAAAATATACCTATGGTATTTTAGAACGTCAGTTCGAGAATTTGTTTCACAAAGCCGCTGTTAAAGAAGGTATTACAGGTGAGAACTTGTTAAAGATGTGTGAAGCAAGATTGGACAACACAGTATATCGTTTAGGAATTGCTCCTACGCGTCGTGCTGCTCGTCAATTGGTTATCCACAAACATATCATTGTGGATGGTGATGTAGTAAATGTGCCCTCTTACTCATTACGCCCAGGCCAATTGGTAGGTGTACGTGAAAAATCTAAATCTCTTGAGGTTGTTTCTGATTCGCTTGCGAGCCGTTCACCAAAGCGTTTCAACTGGTTAGAGTGGGATGGAGTGGAATTAGTAGGTAAATTTACCGCTTATCCTGAAAGAGATCAGATCCCTGAAAACTTTAACGAGCAAGCTATCGTCGAATTGTATTCGAAGTAATAAGCTGCTTAATAATACAATTTAATAGAGTATCAATAACGTTTTTTCAAGATCATTTTAAGCTACGAAATATGTCAATATTAGCATTCCAAATGCCCGAGAAAGTTGTGATGGAGAAAGCCGATGACTTCCACGGGACATTTGAGTTCAAGCCACTCGAAAAAGGCTACGGTGTTACCATTGGTAACGCACTTCGTAGAATTTTACTTTCCTCTTTGGAAGGTTATGCGATTACAAGCGTTAAGATTTCTGGTGTTTTACACGAGTTTTCAGCAATTGAAGGAGTTCATGAAGATGTTTCTGAAATCATCCTTAACTTGAAGAAGATCCGTCTTAAAAAGGCGCAAGAGATTTTGGAGAATAAAGTTAGTATCAAAGTTAAAGGCCAAACAGCCTTTACTGCTGGTGATATTGCTAAATTCACGCCTTACTTTACCGTTTTAAATCCTGATTTAGTGATTTGCAACTTAGATTCTTCTAAAGAATTAGAAGTTGAGTTAATCATCGAAAAAGGTCGTGGTTATGTACCAGCTGATGAGCCTCGTGCTAATGAATTAGCTTTTGGTCACATTGCCATTGATGCCATCTACACACCTATCAAAAATGTTAAATTTAGCATTGAGAATACCCGTGTAGAGCAAAAAACTGACTACGAAAAATTAGTGTTAGATATCGAAACGGATGGTTCTATCCACCCAGAAGATGCATTGAAAGGTGCGGCTTACATTTTGATTCAACACTTCATGTTATTCTCTGACCAAACTATGACCTTCGAAACGCCAAAAGCTGAAGAAGACAATGTAGTAGATGAGGAGATGTTACACATGCGCAAACTATTGAAGACTTCTTTAGCCGATCTAGATTTATCGGTACGTGCCTACAACTGCCTTAAATCAGCTGACGTTCGTACTTTAGGTGAATTAGTGAAATTAGAGATTTCTGATATGATGAAGTTCCGTAACTTTGGTAAGAAGTCATTAACTGAGCTAGAGCAACTAGTTGAAGAAAAAGGCTTAACCTTCGGAATGGATGTTGCGAAATATCGTTTAGACGAAGATTAATTATTCAATTTTTAAATAAGTAATAGGTGGTGGTAATGAAAAACCCACTAACCGCAGTCCGAAAGGGCTTTTAACTTACGAATTAACACAATGAGACACGGAAAAAAATTCAATCACTTAGGAAGAACAGCTTCCCACAGAGCGGCCTTATTATCCAATATGGCATCCTCTTTAATTCTACACAAGCGTATCGAAACAACAGTTGCGAAAGCAAAAGAATTGCGTAAATATGTAGAGCCTTTAATTACTAAGTCTAAGACAGATAGCACGAACAATCGTCGTGTTGTTTTCTCTTACCTTCAAAATAAAGATTCTGTTAAAGAATTATTTGGAATCGTTTCTGAAAAAGTAGCTAACCGTCCAGGTGGTTATACACGTATTATCAAATTAGGAAATCGTCTTGGTGACAACGCTGAGGTTTGTTTCATCGAATTGGTTGATTTCAACGAAACTATGTTAGCTGCTTCTGCTGAAAAAGCTGGTAAAACTCGTAGAAGTCGTCGTTCTGGTGCAAAGAAAGAAGGCGTTGAGGCTGCTGCTCCTGTAGCAGAAGCACCATCGGCTGAAGTTGTTGAGGAAGTAGCTGCCGCTGAAGAAGTAGCAGAAGCTCCAGCAGCTGAGGTTGTTGAAGAAGTAGCTGCCGCTGAAGAGCCTGCTGCAGAAGAATCAACAGATGAGCCTAAAGAAGAAAAAGGAGAAGATGCATAATTTTTTTCTCTTTTAATTTTGAAGGGCTTTAACTTTAATTAGTTGAAGCCCTTTTTTTAGATAAAATATTATTCAAACATAGATACATTATGAAAATTACAGAATCGACTCCGGCGGTTTTATTGTTGCAAGATGGTACACTCTTTCATGGGAAGGCATTAGGCAAGATAGGTACGCATGGAGGGGAGATTTGTTTTAATACAGGAATGACGGGTTATCAGGAGATTTATACTGACCCTTCCTATGCTGGACAAGTAATTATTAATACCACTGCCCATATCGGTAATTATGGTGTCATGGATGCTCAAGAGGCGGAATCCAATCGAGTACAAATTGCTGGAATGGTATGCAATGAGTTTTCAAGTGTCAACTCTCGTTTTACGGCCACAGGTTCTCTTCAAGATTATTTAGAAAATGCAGGTATCGTAGGAATATCAGGAATAGATACCCGTGCTTTGGTTCGTCATATTCGTACTAAAGGCGTAATGAATTGCTTAATTTCCTCTGAAATTTTTGATATCGATTCATTGCAAAAAGAATTAGCTAAAGTTCCTGATATGGAAGGACTTGAACTATCCTCCCAAGTTTGTACCCAAGAGACCTACTTTCTAGGGGAGGAAAATGCGGAATTTAAAGTGGCAGTACTTGATTTAGGAGTGAAGAAAAGTATTCTTACTAACCTAAGCGACCGTGGCTGTTATTTAAAAGTATTTCCTGCCAAAACATCCTTCGAGGAGATTGCAGCTTGGCAACCTGATGGCTATTTTGTATCCAATGGCCCAGGTGACCCAGCCGTAATGCCTTATGCCGTAGAAACCGTAAGCCAATTTTTAGCTAGTGACAAGCCAGTATTTGGAATTTGTTTAGGCCATCAAATTTTAGCTCAAGTTTGCGGTTTGTCGACCTATAAAATGCATAATGGTCATCGTGGTTTAAACCATCCCGTGAAAAACTTGGAGACGGGTCTATCTGAAATCACCTCGCAAAACCATGGTTTTGCCGTTCGTATGGAGGAATTGAGTACAAGTTCTCAAGCAACTTTAACTCATATCAATCTAAATGATCAAACCGTTGAGGGTTTACGTGTAAATGGTAAAAAAGCCTTCTCTGTGCAACATCACCCAGAAGCTAGTCCTGGCCCACACGATTCTCGCTATTTGTTTGACCAGTTTATTGGTTTGATGAAATAATAATAAAAAAAGGCAACAGTGATGTTGCCTTTTTTATTGAACTTATTTAACATCATTTATACCAAGGTCTTCTCAGGAAAGCCAAACAATGCTTTTTCTTTAATCAGCTTAACCACGGAACTAGGTACCAAATTCTCCCATTCTCCTGAACCTTGTTGAATTAAATCTAATACGCGATCGGTACGGATTTTCATCAAGTTTTCATCATAGGAATGTATATCCGCTAATTTTTCATTATCCAATAAATATTGGAATAAACCTGTCAAATGAGCTTCCGGTTGAAAAGATTTCAAATTGATCAATTGCCCGTTTTCATCCAAAGTTGGGTATAAATAAAGCTTTATTTTTAAACCAAATAGACTAGCGAAAGCAGTTAAAATACCACCCGGATATTGCGTATAATGCTTTTCTTCGAAGATGTATTCCAAATTTGGCATACCCATGATCAAGGCCATTTTTAGTCGACTAAATTTACTTAGATAGGCCACTAACTTGAAGTATTCATGGAAGTTCGAGATCAATACGGTTTGTCCTAAAGAACATAAAATATCAACACGATCTAAAAAGTCTTTTTCATTAATATGGTTTCCTTCATTTTCTAGGTTACGAAGGGTCAATTCAGATACTACACAAATTTTATCATCATCGATGTCAGCCTCATTCTCAAACTGTTTAATTCCCTTTTTGACCATATCTGAAAAGATATTTGTTACGGGTCTAAAACGTCCACGGATGGCAACAATATGTTTCTTAGAAAGAGCATCATAAGGTTGCATTACTTTTCCATCTGGACCAAATAAAGCTGCTTGCGTAAAGCCATGCTTAACCAAGTATAATGACATCAATCGGTTATCTACGTCCTTAAAATCAGGGCCTTCAAAACGAATCATATCAATTTCTATGCGGTCAGGAGACAAGTCGTCCAATAAGGAAACAAGTATTTTTTCTGGGTCTGCATGATAGTGATAACAACCATAAATTAAATTCACTCCAATAATCCCCAAAGCTTGCTGCTGCAGGATATTGTCATTATCTAACATGTTGATGTGAATGACCACATCATTCACTGGGCCGTTAGGACTTAATTGAAAACGTAATCCCACCCAACCGTGAGCATCATTATCTTTTTGATAATTTAAAGCTGAAACCGTATCGGCAAAAGAGAAAAATCGTTTCTCGTCAGCGGATTCGGTTAATCGTACTTTCAATAACTTGAACTCTCGATTCAGCATTTTCATTAACCGAGGCTCACAAACATATTTGCCTGATTCTTCTTCCCCATAGATGGCATCCGAAAAAGCCATATCGTAGGCTGAAATGGTTTTGGCTATTGTACCTGAGGCTCCACCTGCTTTGAAAAAATTGGCAGCAACATCCTGTCCTGCTCCAATTTCTGCAAATGAACCATATATACTGCGATCTAGATTGATCTGAAGGGCCTTTTGTTTGGTCCCTATGGATTTTAATTTGGCAGTCATATACGAATAGTTTATTGATTACAAAGGCTTCTACTTAGCAAAGTTATATAATTATCAGGCTATTTGCATGATTTTCTTGAAAACATCCTAACTTATGCTGGCCATCTTTTGGATTTATGATATAGCGTTAAACCCGCCATAGGAGCCTCACTGATGTTTCCAAGGTGATAACGATTTTTTCTTATGACTTGTTTCAAAATGTCGGAATAATAAAAGGCTACAGACCCCGTGAAATGGATTTTTTGTGTGGCCACTTCAGCATATTTGCTAACATATAAGCGAATAAATTCTTGAAAGGCATGTTCAATCAATTGATAACAAAAAGGATGCTTTCTGTGATCAAATAAGAATTTAGAAAAGCCTGCAAACCATCTATTAGGAAATTCCCCTTGATAAGCTTTGGATAGTATTTCTAAACGATTCAATTCACCATAGCGCTTTATAAAAAGTTCACGAAGGTCTAGGGGCATTTCATGGTGTAAATAGGCCAATAGAAGTGTTTTGCCTAAATAACCCCCACTGCCTTCATCTCCCAACCAAAAACCTAATGGAGGGACTTGCTCTGTAATCATTTCACCATTGAAAAAACCAGAATTTGAACCAGTTCCTAAAATACAAGCAATTCCCGAATCATCTCCACATAGAGATCTAGCTGCAGCGATTAAATCGTTTTCCACTTGAATTACTTTCGCACTAGGAAGGTAAGAGCTCAGCAAATTTCGAATGATTTCTTTTTTGGTTTCATCTGTTATTCCAGTTCCATAATAATAAACCTCCTCTATGCTAAGTTGACTGATTTGAGCTAGAACGTCTTTTTGAGATGCTTCAATATTCTCGGGGGATTGATAATAGGGATTAATTCCTAAGGAATAAAAACGTTGATAAGCCTCGTTAGGGGAAGAAATATACCTCCATTCTGTTTTGCTTGAGCCGCTTTCAATAAGTAGAATCATGGTATTAGATTAATAGGCCAATCGCTTGATATTTTTCAAATACTTGGGCGGTATGAGGGGCATCTTTTAATTCATCACTTAAGTCTTGTCCTGCCCAATGTTCGTAATGTTTACCATTTTTCCAAAGACGGGAATGGCTCATGTCGTATATTTTACCTAAATATGCCACCCAGACTTCAGGACGATCTTGACCGTTCCTTAAAGCCAATTGTGCCTTGGTGTAGTGTGGAAGTATGGAGTCCAAAGTGTTAATAATTAGCACGAAACTAAATAAAAAGCATGAAAAGCCGTTTTATCAGCAAAGATTTTTAATTTTACTTGATATTTAATGTTACAGGATTTATGAAAAATACATTTCGGGTATTCATTTCCGTCTTATGCTTGGCATTTTTAGCAGCTTGTAGTAAAAGTAGTGATCCTGCACCCACACCAACCCCTCCCGCCCCTTCCGTTTCTGACCTAATCAAAAAAGTTTGGTCGGCTTCCAATATTCAATGGGATGGGAATGTACAATACGATAAAACCGCCACATCCAATTTAGTAGCAGGATATGCTCAATTTAAATTGGACTTATCTAGTGCACCTGCTGTTTCTCTTACAGAATATGATGGAAATAAATTCTCAGGTACCTACAGCTTGTCATCTGATAACAAGACGCTGACCTTATCAAGCCTTAAAACGAGTGATGGAACAGAGCCTACCGGCACGGGTGGAACCTTGACATTTACTATTTCAGGCGTGCCAACAGCTAGTACCTTAGTGATGGAGTCTACCACGGCTTATGTCAAAGCAAGTAATAAAAAGATTAGGTTAAGTTTAGTTAATCCCTAATCGCAAATTAATCATGAGGCCGCCTCATTGGGCGGCTTTTCTAGTTTATGGAGAAAAGAACAGAAATAGGAACTTTAGGAGAATTTGGTCTCATTCAACGATTAGCCTCAGGGTTTAAATCGCTTCAACCATGGACAAGCATAGGGATCGGGGATGATGCAGCGAGCTTAGATGCCAATGGCTTTAAGGTCGTTTCTACGACTGAACTATTAATTGAAGGAGTCCATTTTGATTTATCTTACACTCCACTTAAACATTTAGGTTTTAAAGTAGCCAGCATTGCCCTTTCTGATATAGCAGCTATGAACGGGATTCCTGCCCAGCTTTCTGTTGGAATTGGTCTCAGCAATCGCTTTTCCGTGGAGGCGGTAGAAGAACTGTACGAAGGCTTAAAGCTAGCATGCGAAGAATATAAAATTGATTTGGTAGGAGGTGATACCACATCCTCACCACAAGGCTTAATCATTTCAGTAAGTGCCTTAGGCTTAGTAGCAGAAGATCAAATCGTAAAGCGAAGTGGGGCTAAACCCAACGATGTTATTTGTGTGACCGGGGATTTAGGGGGAGCCTTGATGGGCCTACAATCATTAGAGCGAGAGAAGCAAGTATATTTGGCCAATCCTGATATGCAACCTGAGCTGAATGAAAAGAATTATGTGGTTATGCGCCAACTTAAGCCCATGGCACGTTTTGATATAATCCATGATTTGAAAGAATTGGGGGTTGTACCCACTTCCATGATTGATTGTTCGGATGGTTTGGCTTCAGAAATCATTCACCTATGTAATGCTTCAGGAACTGGAGCAAGGATATTTGAGAAAAATATACCAATTGATGATGAGACTTATTTAGTGGCAACCGAATTTAGTTTAAGTCCTTTAACCGCCGCATTAAATGGTGGGGAAGACTATGAATTAGTGTTTACAATCTCCCAATCAGATTTTGATAAAGTAAGTAAAATTACTGACGTAACGGCCATAGGATATATGACTGATATTCCTGGTGAGCGAGTTTTAGTTATGAAATCGGAACAAGTAGTAGCGCTGACAGCTCCTGGATTTGGCCCTCAATAATATGTCAGTAGCCATCATGCAGCCATATTTTTTTCCGTATTTGGGCTATTTCCAATTAGTCCAAGCGGTAGATGACTTCGTCTTTTATGATGACGTGATGTTCATCAAAAAAGGTTGGATAAATCGGAATCAAATTTTAATGCAGCAACATGCTTTCTTATTTACCATTCCTTTAGAAAAACAAAGTCAAAATAAGAGTATAAGAGAATCTAGTATTGCTTGGGGGGCCGAATTCCCCAACAAATGGATTCAACAGTTGCAATCAGCCTATAAAAAAGCACCTCAATTTGTGCCTGTAATGGATTTGGTAGAATCCGTACTACACGAAAAGCCCCAAAGTATTGCTGATTTAGCGGCTTCAAGTGTAATTAAAACTTGGGAGTATTTAGGTTTAGAAAAAAGATTTCATTTTAGTTCTCAAATGGCTGTTTCTAAAGATTTAGAACGAGCAGAAAGGCTTATGGCCATTACAGATTGTTTGGGAAGTAAACAATATATCAATGCTCAAAATGGTCAGGAATTATATCAAAAAGAGCATTTTGCGGCATTAGGATTTCAATTAAATTTCCTAAAACAAGCATTACCGTCTTATTCCCAAGGAAATTCAAGTGAGTTTATCCCCGGATTATCCATGCTAGATGTTCTCATGTGGAATACACCAAGTGAGATTAAAGAGATGCTCTCTGCCTATTCATTGATTTAAAAAATGAATTTCCGTTAGATAAATTTACTTATATTTTGTTTCAAGAATTTGTAACTTTGTTACCAAGCTCTTTAAAAGTGCAAGGTGAAAGTAACAGGGTTCTATGACACAATCTTTACTCCTTAGTAAATATTCCAACACCTTTCTATCCAGATGGTTAGTATTTGCTTTTGATTTGGGGATTGTCATTTTCTCCTTTTCAGTAGCAACCTTACTTCGCATGAATTTCCGTTTAACGGATATCGATTTCAATGCTTTCAAATACCATTTTCTTTTCCTTTTTGCCTTTAGAGCACTGTCCTTTTTGTATTTCCAATCTTACACGGGTATTATCCGGCATACTAGTATAGAGGATGCCGTTATTATTTTGAAAGCGGTCTTTACGGGTACTTTCTTGGCTACCATGCTTTCTTTGGTGGTGAGGTATTACTTCAATTTAGACACGCAGTATTATGTGCCATTGTCGATATTATTGATCGATTTCTTTATCTGTTTATTCTTAATGGTTTCATTGAGATTTTGGGTAAAATCCTTCTATGAATCGTTTATTCGCGAATTTAGGCCATCTGTTGGAATCTTGATTTACGGAGCTGGATATACAGGAATGCTGACTAAAAATGTCATTCAGAATGACCGAAGTATCAATTATTCTATTTTAGGTTTTATTGATGATAATGATTCAAAAATAGGGAAGACCATTGAGGGTATTCGTGTCTATAGTTTGTCGGAGGCCATGGACAAGTTTGTGGATAAAACCGATGGGCTAGAAGTTATTATGGCGATTAATAAAATATCGCTAAAGGTTAAAAAGAGGATTACGGATGTATTTTTGGATCGTGGGGTGGTGGTTAAAATACTTCCTCCAATGGAGAAGTGGGTAGGAGGAGAGTTTGCCGTAAATCAAATTCATAATGTTAAAATTGAAGATTTATTGGGCCGAGATGTTATCCAAATGAATAACAAACAGGTCGGAGAACAATTATTTAGTAAAACTATTCTGGTTACAGGTGCCGCAGGATCTATTGGAAGTGAAATCGTAAGGCAATTAGTAGCCTATTTACCCGCTTCCATTGTATTGGTTGATCAAGCAGAATCTGGCTTGTTTGATTTAGAATTTGAATTATCGACGAGTATTCCTACCAATACCAAAATGTCTGTTTATGTAGCAGATGTGACGGATCAAAAACGAATGTCTCGCATTATTTCTGCCCATAAACCAAATTTTATTTTCCATGCAGCTGCTTACAAGCATGTTCCGCTTATGGAAAGTAATCCCTATGAGGCCGTTAGAATAAATGTTTTGGGTACAAAAATTTTATCAGAGCTAGCAGCGGAGTATCATGTGGAGCGCTTTGTGATGGTATCTACCGACAAAGCAGTGAATCCTACCAATGTGATGGGAGCGACAAAACGTTTAGCTGAAATGTATACCCAGTCCATGAATCATTTGGAAGGCGTATCTACCAAGTTCATTGCTACTCGATTTGGTAATGTTTTAGGTTCCAGTGGATCTGTGATTCCTTTATTCAAAAAGCAAATCGAAAGGGGAGGTCCAGTAACCGTCACTCATCCCGATATTACCCGCTATTTTATGACCATCCCGGAGGCCTGTGAATTGGTACTGGAGGCGGCTACCATGGGAAATGGAGGGGAGGTATTCGTTTTTGACATGGGAGATTCGGTGAAAATCATCGACCTAGCCAAAAAGATGATTACTTTAAGTGGATTACGCATTGACCGAGATATTGAGATAAAATATACGGGTTTGCGTCCAGGAGAGAAGCTTTTCGAAGAATTGTTGAATAACAATGAAAATACATTACCCACACATCACCCTAAGATTTTAATTGCCAAAGTAAATACACCTAGTTACTCTTACATGGAAATCCAATGCAATGAATTGGAACATATATTGGACCATGGCACAAGTAATCAATTGGTAGCTAAAATCAAGGATATTATACCAGAGTACAAATCAAATAACTCTGTTTTTGAGCAATTAGACAAAGTCTCGATTCGCTCTAAAGGTTAATACTTCAACCACCTTTTCACCAGGTATATTGCTCCAATCGTCACTATCGGTGCCGCTACTACATCCATGGTATAATGCACATGCTGTATTAGCAAAAGCCCCATTAATACCAAGGTTAAGCCATAGGCCCACTTTTTATCTCGCTCTTTCGGTAAAAAAAAACAAACGAAAACCATGGTAGCTGTATGGCCAGAAAAGAATAAATCTTTGGTAATGGCTAAATTCTCCCCATAGATAAAAATTTCAGCTAAGGGGTCATGTAAATCCACTAAATTTATCGGTGGATTAAGTGGAATCAGGTAGATGCAAGTGAGCCGTATTAGTGTTTCAAGATTGAAGCCCCAAGCAAACCATAAAAAGGTTTTAGGACTAGGGAAAAGCTGAAATAAAAGATAGACGACACTGCAATAAATAATGCCAAAAATAGGGTAGGAAACATTAATAGGCGGAATATTAGCTAAGATAACGTCTTGTATTAACATGCCTTCTCGGAGCTGAATCCATTGAAAATAATCATCTGCCTTCCAAGGAAAAATTAGGAAAACAAGCAGTGCCCCAATGAATTTCCAACGAAAAGCACTTTCTTCCCAAGCCTTAGACCAGTTTACTCGAACAGATTGAATATAACTTTTCATGCTTATCTTTGGTTCTATCTATAATTTAAGTCCGCAAAACTACGTTAAAAATTAAAATAATGGAGAAATTGATGAAAAATGCCTGGGTGATTCTCGGAATAGTAATAAGCTTTTCTCATTTTTCATGTGGAAACGCTACAAAAGATAAATTAAATACAAAAATGACAAAAGTAGAAACAAGTAATGCGCAATTAGAAACGATTACCTTTGGGGCCGGTTGTTTTTGGTGTGTAGAAGCGGTGTATCAACGGGTTAAAGGTGTACAGAAGGTTGTTTCTGGATACATGGGAGGTAAAATGAAAAACCCAAGCTACCGTGATGTTTGTACAGGGTTAACTGGTCATGCCGAAGTTTGCCAGCTAAGCTATGATCCAAAGATTGTTTCTTTTGAAACTTTACTTGAAATATTTTGGCAAACCCATGATCCTACGACCTTAAATAGACAAGGAGCGGATGTCGGGACTCAGTATCGTTCTGCGATTTTTTACCATACTCCTGAACAAAAAGCGGCAGCTGAACAATGGAAGCAAAATTTGAATGCCAAAAAGGTATTTCCCAATCCAATTGTAACAGAGATTGTAGCAGAAAGTACTTTTTATCCTGCTGAGGATTACCACCAAGATTATTTTAATCAGAATGGCGAGGAGCCTTATTGTAAAATTGTCATAAAGCCTAAAATGGACAAATTCCTTAAGGCTTTTAAAGATAAATTAAATTAAAATCCTCCTTTATCGTAAAAACTTCTTCTTCTAGAGATTTTTAATTCTTGAAGTAAACTTGATTTTACGCGCAAATCAAATGAATAGTTACTTGCTCTTCCGTAGAAGGGGCTAGCAATGGGCGTCCAGTTGAAATTGAGTTCCCAGCAGTGTAAATCACGGTGTACGGATACGTTGGTATAAGTTAGACCATTGTATTTAAAGTCATAACCAGAGCTAAAGGAGAACTTCCATTTTTCACTCAAGCTTAAATCTCCTTGGAAAGTTAGACCACTGATATTTTGTGATGGTGCCAATCCTGCTCGGTTCATGCTAAACTGATAACTAAATGAAAAGGACCAAGGAATATTCCAATCCACATAATCATCTCGGTTTCGATTGATTTGTTTTAGCTGTGCCTCCGTGGCATTTTTACTTACTTTTTCTCCTTGGCCTTTGGCAGGTGCAAACCTCTTTCCAATCGAAAGATTAAAGGATTGTAAACGGGCAAAGCCCTCTCCTTTGGCCACCATTAAATCCGGAGTTCTTCTACCAACCACGGCAAAAGACTGATCTGGAACGTATAAATAGGGGTCTAAATTTCCAGCAATATTGATGTCAAATTGCTTGATTCTCGAGTTAGCATTAAAGGTCAAATTAGATAAATTAAATTCTTTGGCTAGTAGATTATAGCTTCCATTAATGCCAAAATTGTCCAGTATATTGATTTTCTCGGACTCTTTTGTAGCTGTGTCAGATTTCGTTTTTAGTTTACCTTCCAAGGTGTTTTGTATACCAAAACTGATACTTCCTGAGGCTCCTCCATAACTAAGTTGCCTTGGGTCAAAGGTGCTAATTCTTCTAATATCTCCAACCTGTTCTTCACCATTCGTATTAATAAACTTTCTATTGTTGATTCGAACATCTTGAAAATATCCATAGGTAGGATCGGAATAATCTGGCGTATAACTCAAACTTACACTAGGTGCCATGGTGTGGCGAATAGCTTGCAGTCGACCTTTGGAAAAGCGCATGGTTCCGTAAACACGGGTATTCATGCTAGCTGAAAAGGATATTTGTGAGCTAAATTTCGGCAAACCACCCACCGTATCGATTCTTACGGTAGAATCTGTTGGCATATACGTGTATTTATACGAACGCGTGTACATGTTCCCAGACCAAGAAATACCTGGTGTTAGGTTAATGTAAGGATTGATTTTAATGTTGGGTAAAGACAAAGGAATGCTATAATTGAATTTAGTTTGTGCTTTTTCCAACAACAATGGTAAAGTGCTTCCATTCAAAGGAATCACCCCAGGAGGCAAATCGTCTGCATTTTTGGGTATAAATGGCTTTTGAATTATACCACGTTGGCTATTGGACTCACGGGGATATACATCAAATTCGTAACGAGTATATAAATCAGAAACTTGGTTCGTTAAACTTACTGTTCCAGAAAAGTCCATACCAATTCTAAACTGATCGATGAAGCGATCGGCAATGGCATTCTTTTTCTTAAAAGGTTGAAATTGGTTAAGACCTAAATTGAAATCTGTCCCTGCATCAAATACGCGGGTAGTCGTGTTTTGGTTGATACGTAAACTAATGCCACTTCTAAAATTTTGACCAATGGATTTGGTGTATTGCACAGATGAGCCGATGGTATTAGAAAGGTATTGCTGGGTATTAAAGGTGTTGAATTGATTGTATGAATTGGATGCTATGTTCACAGAGGCAGAGAAGCTAGAATTACCTAAACTTCTTGGACTATGAGACCACTGTAAGGCAAAGTCCGTCCGTGTGGTAGGGTTAAACTCTGAGCCAGAATTATTTCGATTTAAGGCTAAATTAAATGAACCAGTATATCGATAGCGTTTATTGTATTGGGAGTTTGCTCCTAAACCCCATCCTCCTTTGGAATAAATTTGCCCTGTGAAACGGACTCCAATATTCTCACTTGCCGCCCAGTAATAGCCCCCGTCACGCAGGTAAAAACCTCTTCCAGAAGGCTCTTCACCATAAGTCGGAATCAGAATGCCTGATTTACCTGCTTCTTTTGGCTGAGAATAGGGAAAAAATCCAAAGGGTAAACCAATGGGTAAAGGAATATCGTTAAGTTCGAAGTGAAAGGGCCCTGAGATGATTTCTTTTTTGCCTACAACCTTAATTTTACTCGCCCTAATGTTGAAATGGGGATGACTTAAGTTGCAGGTAGTATAAATGGCATTTCGGATATAAAGATTTTCCTCCTCGTCTTTTTTGACATTTTTTCCTTGAACAAAGCCTTCTCCTTGTTGGGTAACGATTCCTTTGATAACGGCTCTTTTGGATTTGAAATTATAGCGAATTTCATCGGAGTCATATTTATCGCTGCCTTGAGTAAAGACAGGAAGGCCCATCATTTTTTTAGCTGTGGAGTCATAGCTACCCTTGGCATACACCTCATTTTTAGCCCAATCCAATCGAATATACTCGGCCTCTAAACTGATATTGCCGTATTTGACTTTAGCACCTCCATACAAATTCACAATTTGTTGGTCAGCATCTAATACCGTTGAATCCACAGCAGAATAAAATACCGTTGTTTGTAAATCTTGACTCTTGCTGGCGGTATCTTTTGGGATACTTTTTTGAATAGTATCAGCGCGAACGATTCGTTGTGCATAAACCTTGGGAAGACCTATGCCGGATAAAATCGAAAAAACGAAAAGAAAATAGATGCAATTCTTTATCAAATCTGCGCTGGTTCATCGTTCAAAATACGGTTATCATCATGGGATTGCTGATAAATTCGCATGTTAATGAACGAAGGATGGAATTTAAAAATTATATTTGTCTTTGTATAAGCATACAAAATTACATCTTTGCGACTTACCTACGTCTAATTCATTAAAATAATGTTTACAGTTCTTAGAGCTTTTGTTGGTTTTGCCTTAACATGCTTGTTAATTGCTGCCATACCAAGATTACCTGAGCCTACTCGTTCTGCTAAGCGTAACTTGGCTAAAACGATTTGTCTTGATGCTGGTCATGGGGGAAAAGACCCAGGTTGTTTAGGCCCGAAAGGAGCACAAGAGGGTAAAGTGACCTTGAAAATTATTTTAGAAGTGGGGAAAAAATTAAAGACTGAATTTCCCGATCTGAAAGTGGTTTATACCCGCGACACTGATGATTTTGTTGAATTGAATGAACGGGCAAACATTGCCAATCGAAATCGCTCTGATTTATTTATTTCTGTTCATTGTAATGCGGCACCCAATAAAGCTGCTTATGGAACCGAAACCTATACCATGGGATTACATAAAACGGATGGTAACTTGAACGTAGCCAAGCGAGAAAACTCCGTTATTTTGCAAGAGAAAGATTATCAAACAACCTATAATGGCTTTGATCCTAATTCTCCACTTGCTCATATTATGATGGCCAATTACCAAAGTGCCTTTATGGCATCTTCCGTTAAATTTGCCTCCAAAGTAGAAGAGCAATTTGCCAAAGTTTACAATAGAAAGAGCTTTGGTGTGAAGCAAGCTGGCTTTTTAGTTATTTGGAGAACAGCCATGCCCAGTGTTTTGATTGAAACAGGATTTTTAACTAACCCGGAAGAAGAAGGTTATTTGAATTCGGAAAAGGGACAATCAGAAGTAGCAGATGCCATAGTAGGCGCATTTAAAAAGTATAAGGAAGAAATCGAAAAATAGATTCTGACATGTTTCAAAGTAATGAATTAAAAGTTGGGTTTTTGGCCTTAATAGCCTTTTTAATCCTGTATTTTGGCTTTAATTTTCTGAAGGGAAATGATGTTTTTTCTTCGTCTAGGATCTATTATATAGAATATGACAATGTAGATGGATTAATGGTTTCCAATCAAGTAATGGTGAACGGTATTGAAGTTGGAAAGGTCAAATCCGTCACTTTGCAGCCCGAAAAAGGGAATAAAATTTTAGTAACGCTTCGTTTAGCCAAAGATTTAGTCATTCCCGATAAAACAGAAGCTATTTTAATGGATGGAGCCCTCTTGGGGGGTAAAATCATTCGTTTGGAATTTGCAGGTAAAGGGGCCCTAGCGGAGGAATCATTCATTCCGGGATCTTTGGAGAAAGGAGTTACCTCACTTTTGAAGGAAAGGGCTATTCCTGTAATTGAAAATGCCGACTCCTTGTTGATTTCTTTCCGACAAATCAGTAAGAAATTTGAACATACGGGCTCTTATTTAAATGAATTAATTAAAAGCTCTAACAGCACCGTTAAGGGTATCAATGGTTCTGTCAACGGGATGGTAGAGGAAAATCGGAATAATGTTGCACAGATTTCTGCGAACATGAAGATTTTATCTCAAAGTCTCATCGAAACGGAAAAACAGCTAAAACCTATTTTAGTCAAATTCAATACCGTGGCAGATTCACTTCAAGCCTTACAAGTGGGAAGAACACTACATGAGGCTAATTTAGCTGTAGCATCTATACA
The DNA here is from genome assembly GCF_054558475.1 of Aquirufa sp. Wall-65K1. NCBI lineage: Bacteria > Pseudomonadati > Bacteroidota > Cytophagia > Cytophagales > Flectobacillaceae > Aquirufa > Aquirufa sp. Wall-65K1. Next base: position 313,262 of record NZ_JBPXKD010000003.1, read on the forward strand.
GCGTATCGTTTCTGGCTTGGAAAAGGGCCAAGGTACTGCTGGGAAGTTTTTAAAGAATGATAGTCTGTATGTAGGTCTAAACAAGACTTTATTGGATTTAGATAAATTATTGATTGACTTTCGCTTGAAACCTAAGCGTTATGTCAATATTTCCGTTTTTGGAAAGAAAGATACCCCTCCAAGTAATTAATAATATGGCAACCATTCAAGCGCGAATTTCAGCATCTGCTGAATTGAGGGATATCTTATTGGCCGAATTAGGTGAAATAGGATTTGATATATTTGAAGATACAGAAGAAGGTTTTTTTGCCTATTGTCCTGAAGCACTATTTCATGAAGAAGAATTTCAAGAATTAATTTCTCGCTATCAAGCCATCGGGCCCATAGAGGTGGAAATGGGACGCATTGAAAAGCAAAATTGGAATCATGTATGGGAAAGTAATTATGATCCCATTCGAATTTCTAATTTACTTTTCATTCGGGCTAGTTTCCATGAATCAGAGCCAGGCTATCAAATGGAACTTGTGATTAATCCCAAGATGTCGTTTGGAACGGGTCATCATGAAACCACGAGTTTAATGGTGGAGGCTTTATTTACGCTGGATTTGGAGGGTAAATCTGTTTTAGATGCAGGAACGGGAACAGGGATATTGGCTTTTGTGGCTAGGAAATTAGGAGCTGAGCCAGTTAATGGATTTGATGTGGATGAATGGTCTGTTGAAAATTCCATTGAAAATGCTTCCTTGAACGGATTGAATGATATTCGCTTTGATTTGGGAACAATTCGTGACCAATCTCCCGAGCCCTATGATGTTCTTTTAGCAAATATTAATCGTAATATTCTCCTGGATGAAATGTCAGAATATGCCTTGAGAATTAAATCGGGAGGTCATTTACTTTTAAGCGGTTTCTACCAAGAGGATGTTCTTTTATTATTACAGGAGGCTTCTGAAGCAGGGCTTTCCTTTATCTCTGAAAGGGAGAAGAATCGCTGGACCTGCTTGCACTTGAGAAAGCTTTAATTTTGTAGTTTTCTAATATTAGCCTATATTTTTTCGGTATTTCGTTTAAAAACCTTATTTTTGAAGGTTTTACTCTAAGAACTCGTGCATTCGAGTGCTTTACTAGTACATGAAGATTTCACCCAGTAAGCCTTTTCAGGTAATGTATTCCTTATTATCCCATGAATGCCTCGGCTATTTGTTCGAGGTCTTTGTGGTGCAGTTAAATGAGAAATCTCAATTAACCTGGGAATATCAAACCTTAACTACCCGTAACTTTCATGAATTTGCTCATGGCTTAGATGAGCGTGATGAGCAAGCTGTGAAGTTAATCGAGGGGATGAAGCCCGCTGCTATTTTTGAAAAATTTAATACTTCCAAACGTAAAACGATGGAAGAATTTTATTTAAAAACGTTTGATGCAGAAAAGGGGGAGAAGGAAATTCAGGAAGCGGTATTGAGTGTGGTTGAGAAAAAACGAGGTCAGGTTTTCGAACTGATTTGCCCAGATAAAACCTTATTCATTATGGGCAATGATGGTAATCCCATGCGTCAGCATGTTCAGATTCAGCCAGAGCCGGTAGAAGTTTTATTCCATTTTATGAGGAATGAGGAAAACACACACTATTTCCCAACCTTAAAATATGCTGGCAATAAATTAGAATTTCAATATAAAGACGCCATGGTGCTTTGTGATGAGCCAGCATGGATGCTATTGAATCAAAAGTTATACCATTTTAAACCTGCATTAGAAGGTAAAAAGCTACGCCCATTCTTGAATAAGAAGTTTGTCGTGATTCCTAAAAACATGGAGGAAGATTACTTCCGAAAGTTTGTAAAAGCGATGGTAGCCAGGTATCCCGTACACGCTAAAGGGTTTGAGATATTTAATACCGAGAAAAATTGTCAGTATTTGCTCTCTTATGGGCCAGTGGTTAATAAAGTAGAAGAGGAAAAGGTCCCAAGTAAAAAATCTGCTGCCTTGGAAGCTGCTGATCGCTGGAATTTTGTTTTGTCATTTCAATATGGAAATAATCGTTTTCCATGGGACGGATTAGGTTCGGAAGCTAATGTCCTGTTTGAGAAAAAGGGAGATAGTTACGCATTTCAAAAAATCATGCGCTCTTTAACGAAAGAAAAAAGAGCGTATCAACAATTGAAGTCTTTGGGCTTGCAAATTGAAGTAGATGGGAAAGCCATGCTTTCTAGGGGAGAGGCTGTTCAATGGTTGACCTTAAATAAGGCCGCTCTGGATCAGGCAGGATTTAGTGTTCAGTTTAAAGGCGATGGCCAAGCACCTCGCTATTTCTTAGGCAAGCCAGAAATAAAGATTAGAATCGGAGAAAAACTAGATTGGTTTGATATTCAAGCGATAATTTCATTTGGGGAATTCCAAATACCCTTTTTGAAGATTCGTCAATTGATATTACAGAAAAAGAAAGAATTTCATTTACCGGATGGATCCATTGCCATTATACCAGATAATTGGTTCCACGACTACCAAGACCTTTTCTACTTTTCGGAGACTCGACCTGGGGAAGATGGGGTTTATTTGAAAAGGCAACATTTTCAGTTGGTACAAGAATGGGAAAATCAAGATTTGGTCAAAACGGCTTTGCGCAGTAAGACCATAACGGATTTGGCATTAGAGACCAAAGAATTTCCAGTTCCCAAACAATTTAAAGGTACCCTACGACCTTACCAGATGGATGGTTACCGTTGGATGCGGACGCGCCAAGCAGCGGGCCTCGGAGCCTGCCTAGCAGACGATATGGGTCTAGGTAAGACTGTGCAGACCTTGTGTTTATTGCAGAGCTTAAAAGAGCAAGGAGAAACGCTTCCTAGTTTATTAGTCATGCCTACTTCCTTGCTATACAACTGGGAAATGGAGGCTAAGAAATTTACGCCTCAACTGAGGGTGTTGGTTTACAGCGGTCCTCAAAGAGAAAAGCTGCAAGCCCAATTAGGCAAGGTGGATTTGATACTTTGTTCTTTTGGTATGGTTCGCTCTGATATTGATTGGTTCGAGAAGCAATCCTTCAGTTATGTGATTTTGGATGAATCACAGGCCATCAAAAACCCATTGGCCAATATCACCAAAGCGGTTCAGAAACTTTCAGCTAAATACCGTCTGGTGATGACGGGGACTCCATTGGAAAATTCAACCATGGACTTATGGTCACAAATGAATTTTGTGAATCCTGGCCTTTTGGGAACGCAACGATATTTTAAGGACTTATTTCAAGTGCCGATTGAAAAGAAAGCGGATGCTGAAAAGAAAAAACGCCTTTATTTTTTAATTAAGCCTTATTTATTACGAAGGGAAAAACGACAAGTTGCGGCGGATTTACCTGCTAAAATGGAATCGGTTACCTATTGTGTGATGTCCGAAGAGCAGGAACGCTTATACGATAAAACTAAGTCCTTTTATCGTGACGTGTTATTGAAACAAATCAAAGATGAAGGTTTACAAAAATCAAGATTTTCTGTTTTACAAGGATTGACAAAATTACGTCAATTGGCCAATCACCCATCCCTATGCGAGGAAGGCTATCAAGGTGATTCAGGAAAAATGGAAGCCGTTTTGGAGAAATTAGAAACTGTATTAGAGCAGCATCATAAGGTATTGATTTTCAGTCAATTTGTTCAGCATTTGGCATTGATCAAAAAAGCCTTGGATGAGAGAAATATAAAATATGCCTACCTTGATGGAAGTACTTCGGATAGAAAGGGGCAAGTAGAGAGCTTTCAAAAAGTAGACGGACAATCCGTATTCTTGATTTCTTTAAAAGCAGGTGGAGTAGGATTAAATTTAACGGCAGCTGATTATGTCTTCTTACTTGATCCTTGGTGGAATCCTGCAGCCGAGGCCCAAGCCATCGACCGTGCCCATCGAATTGGGCAGGTTAAGACGGTATTTACGTATAAGTTTATCTCAAAACAAACCGTAGAGGAAAAGATTCTTGCGCTCCAACAACGAAAATTAGACCTGGCCAATGATTTGGTGACTTCTGATGAAGGTATACTTCGCAATCTAAGCGAAGATGAGGTTTTGGATTTATTGAGTTAAAAATCCGTGCTCAATTTTGGCTAAGCCATTTTAATCAAAATATTTTTGGCAACTTCGTGGCTAATGAAAACGGGCCCCGATTCATTGATTGATACGGATATTGACCTATCAAATGGATTGATTTCTTTGACGATGAGCTTGGCTCCCAGGCTTAAATGCAGGCGCGTTAATAATTGAAGAAAAACAGCGGAATCCTTGGCAACACCCATCAAAACACAAGCTTTGTTTTCCTTTAAATCTGAAAGATGCATGTAACCTAATTCGGGAAGAATACCTTCCTTATTAGGTATCGGGTCACCATGTGGGTCAGTCTTTGGAAAATCTAAAAACTCGTCTAATTTATTGATTAATGCCTCTGATTCAATATGCTCTAATTGCTCTGCGATTTCATGTACCTCATCCCAATTGAATCCCATTTTTTCTACCAAAAAAACCTCCCATAAACGATGTTTCCTAACGATGGATAAGGCTATTTTTTCTCCTTCCTCCGTGAGTCTCACACCTTGGTATTTTTGATAGTTTACCCAACCTTTTTCAGCTAATTTTCTTAGCATATCGGTCACAGAGGCAGCCTTGGTTTGGGTTAATTCAGCCACAGCATTGGTCGAAATGTCTTCTAAAGTCGATTCTGACAATCGATAAATAATCTTTAGGTAATTTTCTTCCGCGAATGATGTTGCCATTTTTTTGATTTAAGCCAATATAAAAGTACACAAAATGAAACATAAAATAAATTTTTAGTCTTGACTAAAAAATATTTTTGTTTGCTCGTAATTCTTATCTATATTTGTTCGTAATCAAACTATTCATCTATGTCAAACGCTTGGCGGTCAGAAGGTAAGACGCGGTCATTAAGTGAGGTATACGGAAGTATTCCCATTCACTCTGGCCCCGGCTTCTGGAAAAATTTGCGAGCATTTATTGGCCCTGGATTTATGGTGGCAGTAGGATATATGGATCCGGGGAACTGGGCTACTGATTTAGCGGGAGGTTCTCAATTCGGTTATACGCTATTGTCGGTTATTTTTATTTCTAGTCTATTCGCCATTGTATTACAGCATTTGGCTTTAAAACTAGGAGTGTCTACAGGTCGTGATTTAGCTCAGGCTTGTGGAGAAGCTTTTTCAAAGCCTGTAGCCATATTTCTATGGGTACTCTGCGAATTAGCGATTGTAGCTTGCGATTTAGCTGAAGTAATTGGGTCAGCTCTTGCGTTAAATTTGCTTTTTGACATTCCAATTCTGTATGGTATACTCATTACCATATTAGATGTGTTCTTAATTCTATACTTCCAGCACCGTGGCTTCAGGGTGCTGGAATCTATTGTCATGTCTTTATTAGCCGTGATTTCTCTTTGTTTTGGATATGAATTGCTACTTTCACAGCCAGATATATCGAGTGTAATGAAAGGGCTTATTCCGCAAGCTTCTATATTTCAGGATTCTAGTCAGCTATATGTGGCCATTGGTATTTTAGGGGCAACCGTAATGCCGCATAATCTTTACTTACATTCCAGTATTGTACAGACAAGGGCCTTTGCACATACAGAATCAGATAAGACCAAGGCAATCAAATTCGCTACGATTGATTCTACCCTTTCATTGGGCTTGGCCTTTTTTATTAATGCAGGAATTTTAATTTTAGCGGCATCAGCTTTTCATATCAATGGTATGCCGCATGTCGCTGATATACGGGATGCTTATCAATTACTTGATCCGGTACTGGGAAGTCAATGGGCATCTGCCTTATTTGCCATAGCTTTATTAGCATCAGGTCAAAATGCAACCTTGACGGGTACATTAGCTGGTCAAATTGTCATGGAAGGTTTTATCGATTTAAAGTTAGCACCTTGGCTGCGGCGATTAATCACCCGCATGTTGGCTATATTACCTGCCTTTTTTATCACGTGGATTTGGGGAGATAGCAAGATTGGTGAATTATTGGTCTTTTCTCAAGTAGTCCTTTCGATGCAGCTAAGTTTTGCGGTAATACCTCTGGTTTGGTTCACCAGTGATAAAGCAAAAATGGGGAAATTTGTAAATCCTAAGTGGTTAACGATACTTTCTTGGTTAATTAGTGCAGTGATTTTAGGCCTGAATGCCTATTTATTGTTGCAAATATTTGGTCTAGCCTAAATCAGCTTGATACCACACATTATCTTCTCCTATTTTTCTGCCATTCCCCCATGTTAGCTTATAATTTGGTGCTGGAATACCTTTCCCAAGTAAGATATTTTTCTCTTGCTTCCAAACTTCATCTACCAAGCCACTTTGCAGAAAAGCCATTAAGGTCTTTGTGCCCCCTTCTACTAAAATAGAAATTAACCCTTTTGCATAAGCTATGTTTAATATATCCTTTATTTGATAGTTTTCTCCTAGAGCAAACCATTGATAAGGTCCATCATCTACTTGAACATCTTGTGTAAAAATCCAAGTTGGCTGACCATCTTGTAAGACTTGACTATTTTTAGGAATACGATTATGGGGATCTAAAACGATGCGAATGGGATTATTGCCTGTCCATAAGCGGACATTTAATTGGGGATTATCTTGAATGATGGTATTTACTCCAACCAATATACCTTGGTGTTGAGTACGCATTTGATGTACTAAGGTCTGGCTTGGCTTATTTGAAAAAGTAACAGGTTTTCCATTTTCCTGGGCAATAAACCCGTCTAAAGAGGACGCCCATTTTAAGGTGATATAAGGCCGTTTTTTTTGGTGAAAAGTAAAAAAGTGACGATTGATAATTCCACCTTTTTCTTCTAAAATACCTTGTTCAACTTGAATTCCGGCTGCTTTTAATTTTTCGATTCCTTTTCCTGCAACTAGCGGGTTGGGGTCTAAATTACAAATGAAAACCTCCTTGACTTTTGACTTGATTAATAAATCTGCACATGGAGGAGTTTTACCTGTATGAGAGCATGGCTCTAAGCTAACGTACACCGATGCACCTTGCGCATCTTCTTGATGTGCCAAGGATTGTATGGCATTAACTTCTGCATGCGCTTGACCGTATGCCTGATGCCATCCTTCTCCTATGATTTGGTCATTTTTAATAATGACACAACCCACTAAAGGATTTGGAGCAACACGCCCTGCTCCCAAAAGGGATAAATCCAGGGCACGTTGCATCCAAACCTCGTGTTTATTCATGGCCTACCAAAGAAGGGCTTTCTTCTTTTTCTCCTTGGTGTTTTAGATTACTAGACATGTAGCTATAAATAGCTGGAATAATGTACAAGGTTAAGGTAGTAGAAAATAACATACCACCTACTACGGCAATACCCATAGAAACACGGCTTTGAGAACCAGATCCTAAGGCAAGGGCAATAGGTAAAATACCTAAAATGGTACAAAGTGAGGTCATTAAAATAGGTCTGAAACGTGCTATGGCAGCCTCTTGAACGGCTAGCATTTTATTTGAGCCAGCTTCTTTTCTTTGGTTGGCAAACTCCACAATCAAAATACCATTTTTGGTAACCAAACCGATGAGAACAATGATACCAATTTGAGAGAAAATATTCAGAGTTTGGCTAAAATCCCATAAGGTCAATAATGCTCCTGCTACTGCCAATGGCACGGTAAACAAGATAATAAGAGGATCCACAAAGCTTTCAAACTGCGCCGAAAGAATTAGATATATCAATAAAATCGCAAGGGCAAAAGCAAATAATAAAGAAGAACTAGACTCTTTAAACTCTTTACTTTGTCCATCATAAGCCGTTGAGAAAGATACATCCAATGTCTCTTTTGCTATTTTATCCATTTCATTTAAGGCTTCTCCTAAAGTTACTCCTTTGGCCATTTGGGCCTGTACGGTAGCTGCTACATATCGGTTATAACGGTATAGCTGCGGTGGTGTACTTTGTTCGGTGATTTTGACTAAGTTATCTAATTGAATCAAATCTCCTCGGTTATTTTTTACATACAGTGATTTTAGATCGCTTACGTCATTTCGTTGAGGTCTATCAATTTGACCAATTACCTGATACTGCTTTCCATCCATGATGAAATAGCCAAATCTACGACCTGAAAGTCCAAGCTGTAAGGTTTGAGCAATGTCTTGAATGGCAATACCTAGGTTTTGAGCCTTAGCACGATCTATTTCAATACGTAACTCCGGTTTCGTGAATTTCAAATTGACGTCAGATGTTTCGAATTTTGGATTATCACGTACTTTCGCCAAGAATTGAGGCATGATTTTTTTCAAACTCTCAAAATTAGGTGCTTGAACTACGAAGGCAATGGGTAAGCCTCCACCACCACGTTGTCCAGTAGAAAGGGTAGGCTCTTGAATCAGGTTAGACCTAGCGCCAGTAAATTTCTTGATTTTAGGTGATAATTCATCCGCAATTTCTTGTTGCGTTCTTCTCTTTTCTGGATCACCTAAAAGTATACGGAAACTACCCGTATTGGCTGCTCCATTTCCAAAAGGTGGCGAGGTAATGGCATAAATAGCATAACGTTCTTTAGCAGGGATAGTCTCCATTAAAAACTTAGCCATTTTGTCGGTATAGTTTAACATATAGTCAAAAGTGGCTCCTTCTGGGGCGGTAGAACTAATTCTCAGAGCGCCGCGATCTTCCAATGGGGCTAATTCTGAAGGAATGGCTTCGTATTTAAATAGGGTATAAATGATACCAAACAAAGAGAACATAATCACCCATGCAATCCAGCGGATTTTCAAGAAAGATTCTAAGGATCCTTGGTAAGCGGCAGTTAACCAAACAAAAAATGGCTCTGTAACTCGGTAAAACCAAGGTTTATGATGTCCGCCTTTCAATAATTTAGAACTTAACATCGGGGTTAGTGTCAGGGATACAAAGGCTGAAATAATAACAGATCCTGCTACCACAATACCAAATTCACGGAATAAACGACCAGTAATACCTTGTAAGAAAATAACGGGTAGGAATACAGCAGCTAAGGTGATGGTCGTGGAAATAACAGCGAAATAAATCTCTTTGGAGCCTTCTAGGGCTGCTTTCCAAGGCGTCATGCCATCTTCTATCTTGGAATAAATATTTTCTAATACAACAATGGCATCATCTACTACTAGTCCAATGGATAATACAATTCCCAATAAGGTTAATACATTGACCGAGAACCCGACTAGGTACATAAAGAAAAATACACCAATTAAACTGACAGGAATGGCCGTAAGTGGAATCAAGGTTGATCGCCAATCGCGCAGGAATAAGAAGATAATGATGGTTACCAATAAAATGGCTGTTAAGATAGTCTCCTCTACCTCTACCAATGATTTACGTACGTATTTCGTATTATCGAATCCTTCTTTTAATTCAACGTCTGGTGGTAATGTTTGACGAATTTGAGGTAGTTTTCTATTGATGGCATCCACAATTTCAATTTGATTTGATCCAGGTTGAGGAATTACCGCAATTGAAATCATAGGTGTCATATCACGTTTGAAGAATGTCTTATCATTTTCAGGGGATAATTCGGCAAAGCCTACATCAGAAAATTTAACGGAACGGCCATCTTGTTCTTTAATAATCAAATTGTTAAAGTCTTCCACCGTAGTCATTCTTCCTTGAGTTCTTACTGTTAATTCAGTATTCGCACCTTCAATACTTCCTGAAGGCAACTCGATATTTTGTTTACTTAAAGCTGAAACGATATCAGGGGCTGTTAAGCGGAAGGAAGCCAAACGTTCAGGGTCAATATGCATACGCATGGCATATTTCTTCTCACCCCACATTTGTACCGAACTAACGCCTGGAATAGTTTGAAACTTTTCTTTTACATTTCTGGTGGCTAATTCATTCAATTCCAATAAACCTCTCGTTTTGGAGAAGATATTAATGTTATAGATTGGGTTCGCATCGGCATCCGCTTTGGCTACTACTGGAGGGTCCACATCTTTTGGCAAAAGAGACATGGCTCTCGATACACGGTCACGAACGTCATTGGCGGCATCTTCAATATTTACGGCCAAATCAAATTCTACCGTTATGCTGGAGCGCCCATCGCGACTTGAGCTGGCTAAGGTTCTAACCCCAGCAATACCATTGATGGATTCTTCTAGAGGTTCAGTAATCTGAGATTCAATAATGTCTGCATTGGCTCCCGTGTAGGAAGTCTGAACAGTTACCACCGGAGGGTCCACAGAAGGGAACTCACGAACACCTAAATATGTATATCCAATGATTCCAAACACAATGATGGTGATGGACATTACAATGGATAATACCGGTCGTTTAATGCTGGTTTCTGATAGAGAGGCCATAATTTATATTAGTTATGATTTGGTATTTCTTGAGTGATATGATGTAATTCTATGCTCTGCTGAAGCCTATTCCAAACTTCCTCAAAACTTAATTGCTTTGCTGGTCCTTGTTCATTGTATACCAGATTAGCCAAGGTATTTTGCTGATATGCCCCTGAATAGGACATGTATTTCTTAAAGTCGGCAAACTCTCCCAACATAACCAAGGCAGGAATTTGGAATGCGTTGGCACAGTGGGTTGGACCAGAGTCAATACCAATAAAAAAGCTCGCAGATTTAATTAAAAATAAACTATCCTCTACACTGGTTTTCCCAACCAAGGAAAGGAATTTTGGATGTTCAAAATCAAGGCCCTGACTTGTCCCAATTTCTACTATATTAACATCCCATTCCTGAATAGCTGCTTGAATGAGTTTTAACCAATTTTGATCAGTCCACTCCCGACATGGGTCATTGGAAATGCGATGAATAAGCCAATATTTTCCTTCAAATGGGAGATTGAATTTTTTGTTGGGCAAATAAATGGTGGGCTGGCCTTTTATTAAACCTAATCTGGCTAGCTGGGAGAAATTCTCTAATAAATTATGCTTGGAATAATAATTATGAATGTTAATACCCAGCTTAGTTGCCGTGTCATTCTCTAAAGGAATATGAAAGAAAGGATCTTTTCGTAATTCGTTTAAGTGAAGATTAAAAAAATGATGGAAAGGATTCCACTTCGTTAAGAAGTAGCTACTCAGCATATTTTCTTCCGACACCAAGCGGAATATATCCGGATGCTGTTCTAACAGAGGTCTAAAATGCTTTTGAATAATCCACACAAGTTTGGCTTGAGGATATTTCTTTAACAAAGCGGGAATGATAGGTTCAGATGCGACAATATCACCCAAGTGCTGAGCCAATAAAACGCCTAGTATGGGTCTTGAAGGATGTAGGATGCGCTGGAACATGACCCAAGTACATAGCTGTATATAGGCCTTTAAACCCGCAAATAAGTATCCCATTTTGCGAAATTTATATTGCCAAAGAGCTGTACTTAGGTAAATGCTGGGCATCTTTTGTCTTATTGAACGACTTCTTTAATATCCACTTCACCGTCTGGTTTAACTTGGATGATACCATTGGTAATTAAGGTGTCTCCAATAGAAAGTCCCGATAAAATTTCCACGTTTCTCTCTCCACGTGTACCCAATTCTACTTTGGTAGAAACGGCCTTGCCATTTTTTACCACATAAACTTTGCTCCCCTTTGATTCAGGAACAACGGCTTCAGTGGGTACTAAAATAGCTGAACCTTTGGTTTTTAAAATTAGGTTAACCTTCGCAAATGCACCTGGAACTAAAACACCACCAGGGTTTGGTGATAAGGCTCTAATTTGAAGTGTACGCGTCAAAGGGTCTATTTTAGGGTCAATCGCATATACTTTACCAGCATAGGTTTTTGATTCATTTTCCGTGATAAATTCAATGGTATTTCCTTTACGAATTTGAGAAGCATATTTGGCTGGAATTGAAAATTCAATTTTAGCTGGATTCGTATTAGTTAATGTAGCAATTCTAGTGGTTGGGGAAATATAACTTCCCATACTTACATAGCGAAAACCAATGGTTCCAGAGAAAGGAGCACGGATGGTTGTCTTTAAAATCTGTGCTTTTAAATCTTCAATGTCAGCCGAAATGGTATTAACCGAGTTTACGGCAATATCATATTCCCTTTGTGAGATCGCTTCTTTTTGAAGTAAGACCTTTTGGCGAGCCTCATTATCTTCAGCTAATTTTTTATTGTAGCCTAGTTTTTTCAAACGTGCTTGTAAATCATCATCATTGATATGTAAAAGAATAATTCCTTTTTGAACCACATCTCCTTCTTTGATATTTAACTGATTAATTCTTCCTGCAATCTCTGAACGGATTTCAACCTCTTCATTGGGAAGAATACTACCTGTGGAATTGATCATGTCGTCTAGTCGAGTTGCTTTAACGACCATAACCACAACGGTAGTTTTACCACCTTTACCACCTCCAGGGCCACCTTTACCTTTTTCTTTACCTTCTTCCTTCTTTTCAGCAAAAAAAGTCTTTTTTACCTTGGGGTAAAAGGCGATGCCTAATATCAAAACGATTACTAATAGGCTGACGATTGTTTTTGTAATCTTGTTCATAAGGTCAATTCAAACGATGTTAATTATTCAAGTTAGGTAATTTTATTGGTGCATCTACCCCAATTTATAGGTTTATCTAGTTTTTTCTTGATTTAACCAAGGTAAAATGCTTTCATTTTGTATTTGATTCATCACAAAGTGGCTTTGGGCGTTACCAATATTTTTGATGCTCGCCAGTTTATGCAAGATAAAATCACGGTATTCATCCATGTCTGCCACCACAATTTTAAGTAGAAAGTCGCTATGCCCTGAAACGCAGTAACATTCTTGCACCTCTAATAGATTCATCACATCCTCTTCAAATTGTTTTAGATATTCTGCTGCATGTTCTTTTAAAGAAATATCACAAAATACGGTTAATGATTTACCTAATTTATTGGGATTGATGGTGGCTTTATATCCTGTGATCACTCCATCTTTTTCCATGCGCTTGATACGCTCGTGGATAGGAGTAGGGCTCATGCCTAGTCGCTGTGCCATGTCTTTATTGGACATGTAGGCATCTTCATGTAAAAAGGCTAGAATTTGTTTATCAATATCATCAATCTTAGACATGTGACTATGGATTAGGGACTAAGGATGCACCGATAGAAATAATACCAGCTAAGGTATCTGTTCGCATGTCATGCGATAAGGACAAGTTGTATTTCCCCTTTTTAGGGAATTTTAATTGCTTAAAAATCAAAAATTTATGGCTGTAGATATCCCCAAGGCCTTCCCCTTTGGCTTTTCCTGATTTTGGATCATATAAAATGGCCTCAGCCAATGCTTGTTTAATTACTTTGCCGTCGGAGCTTATTAGCTTGGGAACAAAATAAAAATTGTTGAAAGGATAATCATTCGATTGACGTAAAGCCATATACAAGTTATACGTTTGATCCAAGTTTTTAATTTCAAATGGGTAAACAACCTGATTTTTTTGTGACCAGCCTTGCTCTCCCATTTTGCTAGTTTGGTCAAATACTTGATCTCCCTGACATGCGATTAAAATGCTCAAGGGAAAAAGTAACAGAAAGAATTTAAGCAGTGGGCGTCTCAGGGCCATTTCTAGGTGGTCTGGGTTTAAATTTCTTTTTGAATTTCTTTTTAAATGGCTTTGGAGTAGCCTCACCTGTATTTTCTCCTCCCTCAGGGGTATTGACCACTGGAGGTTTTACGCTGTTTTCTGGGCGAACTTTAGGGCCTTCCTGTTTATTTTGTGGTTTATTTGGATTGTTATTTCCCGGTCCTTTATTTCCTTTTTGGAAATTATTTCGGGCTTTTTGCTCTCCATTATTTCTTCGCTGATTTTCTGAACGAGGTCCGCTTGGTTTCCCTTTGCCATATTTTTTGTCCATTCTTTCCAAATCGGAATTTAATTCAGACAATTTAGGCTTTTCTACCTCTGGTACATCTGGGTCCAGATTTTCAAATGAATCAGGAATTATGCCTTTTTTATTTAGGTCAATGATTTCCTTAACACGATCACAGGTCACAGGTATCCAAATGGATTCCTCCCCAGCGAAGCCAAACCACATCATTCGTTTAAAGATGTCTGTTTTTTGTAAAATAGCATCTCCACGCTTGGTTTTTAAGCGGCCTTCTATGGTCGGGATTTCCTTCAAGGCATCCATGTAGGTCTCTAATTCATAATTAAGACAGCATTTTAAGCGACCACACTGGCCACTTAGCTTCACAGGATTCAAGGAAAGGTTTTGATATCTAGCCGCCGAAGTGGTAACATTTTTAAAGTCAGTCAACCAAGTAGAGCAGCATAATTCTCTACCACAAACGCCAATTCCACCTAATCTGCCGGCCTCTTGACGAAGGGAAATCTGTTTCATTTCCACCCTGATTTTGAATTCGTTCGCCAATAATTTGATTAACTCTCTAAAATCAACACGGTCGTCAGAAGAGTAATAAAATACGGCTTTAGTACCATCAGAAAGAAACTCAACATCTGAAAGTTTCATGTTCAACTTCAAATCACCAATGATTTGTCGGGTACGATATAGGGTAGGTAAATCTCTTTCTAAAGAATTACGATGTTTTTCTTCATCTTTTTCAGTAGCTATGCGAAGGATGTCTTTGAGTTTATCGTCGTCTTTAATCCCCTTTTTTAATAATTGCAAGCGTACTAGTTCACCTTGTAGGGAAACTACACCCAGCTGTACACCGCTAGATGAATCTACCATGACAGAGTCTCCGGTATGTAAAGCTAATTGATTGGGATTGCGAAAATATTCTTTTCTTCCTGCTTTGAATTTTACTTCAACTACATGATAACGCTGAAATTGAGGCACATCCAAGTCGGACAGCCAGTCAAAAACGTTCATTTTATTGCAAGCACCAGTACCACAACTTCCATTGCTTTGGCAGCCAGAAACTGCTCCTTCTGCTGATGCCTTGGATCCACATGATCCAGTTGAACACGATTTACATGCCATAAGTATATGTGTCAATCGGTCTCCTTACGACTTATATCGTAATACATCGAGACCAATATCTCGTCTAAAGTTTTTACCTTCAAATTGGATGGTTTGAGCCGCCTTTTGAGATTTTTGGATGGCTCTTTCCAAGGTATTTGAAGTGCCGGTTAAGGCCATTACCCGGCCTCCCGAGGTAACAATTTGTCCGTCTTGCTCACGGGTCCCAGCATGAAATACTAGGGCTTCTTCTACTTTCTCTATGCCGGTCATGATGTCTCCTTTTCGATAATCTTCAGGATAACCACCCGCTACCACCATGGTAGTCACAGCATATTGGTTAGAAATTTGTAAACTTTCGTCTTTTAATTTCCCTTGAGCAGCCGCAAGAAGCAAAGATAAGAAATCTGATTCGATTCTTGGCAATACTACTTCTGTTTCAGGGTCTCCCATACGGGCATTGTATTCAATCACATAAGGTTCTCCTTCATGATTCATTAAACCAATGAAGATGAAACCTTGATAGGGTATGTTATCTGATTTAAGTCCTTGTATGGTTGGTTCAATGACTTTTTGCTTAACTAATTCCATGAACCTTTCCGTAGCGAAGGGGACAGGTGAAACGGCTCCCATACCGCCAGTATTCAAGCCTTCATCATTTTCTCCAATTCGCTTATAATCTTTAGCCTCAGGTAATACCACGTAGTTTTCACCATCAGTTAATACAAAAACGGATAGCTCAATCCCTCTCAAAAACTGTTCAATAACAACTTTAGAGCTGGCTTCTCCGAACTTGGCATCATAGATCATTTCTTTGAAAGCTTTTTCTGCTTCTGCATGACTTTGAGCAATGATTACTCCTTTACCTGCCGCAAGACCATCTGCTTTTAATACGATAGGAAGCGACTGTGTGGCTAAATAGGCAAGGCCTTCTTCTCCATTATCTTTGGTAAATGTTTTGGATGCGGCTGTAGGAACACCATGAGCCTTCATGAAGTTCTTTGAGAAATCCTTACTTCCCTCCAATTGGGCACCTAAAGCCCCTGGCCCAACGATTCCCACATGTTGTAAATCTTCTTGAGATTCAATAAAATCACGAACTCCTTTAACTAGGGGTTCTTCTGGACCCACAATAACTAATTCAATTTGATAAGTTCTAATGGCATCCACAATCGCTGAAAAATCAGCATAACCAAATGGCAAATTAATGCCTAATTGGGCTGTTCCAGGATTTCCTGGAGCTATGTATAATTGACTTAATAAAGGACTTTGGGATATTTTCCAGGCAAATGCATGTTCTCGTCCTCCGGATCCCAAAAGTAATACATTCATAATATTCGTTAATTGGCTAGTTCACTTAAAAATTTGATTCGCATTAAACGCAACTCTTCCTCACTGACGTCGTCAATATTGCAATTGTCTAAGGCTTCCGTAATGTTATCGGTATCAGAGCTTAAGAAGTAATCATAAATCTCTTCCTGCTTATCGGGTTCTATTACCTGATTGATGTAATAATCTAAATTCAGTTTTGTTCCAGAATAACAGATGGCTTCAATCTCCTCGATTAATTCCGCCATACTTAATTCTTTTTGATAGGCGATATCATCCAAATCTATTTTACGATCTACTTGTTGAATGATGTATATCTTAATTTTAGATTTATTGACAGTGGATTTAACGACCACTTCACGGGCCGTTTCAATCTCATTTTCATCTACATAACGATTGATGACATCCAAGAAAGGCTTTCCAAATTTGATTACTTTTCCCATCCCGACTCCGTTGATCTGAGCCATTTCTTCTTGGGTACTAGGATAAGTTGTCGCCATCTCTTCCAAAGATGGATCTTGGAAAATCACGTAAGGAGGTAAGTTTTTCTCCTTGGCTAATTTCTTACGTAAGTTTTTTAGTAGTTCAAATAAGGCATCATCATAGGCTTTGGCACCTACTCCTGCATTCATTTCATCATTTTCATCAGGCTCAGCTTCTTTCTCATAGTCATGGTCTCTAGAGAAAGTTACTGGATAAGAATCTTGAATGAAGTTGAGACCCTTTTCACTTAATTTTAAAACACCATAGTTCTCAATGTCTTTGACCAAGTAGCCATGAATGGTGATTTGTTTGATGAAAGAAATCCAAGGTGATTTCTCGTCGTCTGAATGATTTTCCTTTTGGGATTTCTTTTTCAGTTTCGGCTTTTTAGGGCTTGGGTTTTCCTCATCCTCTTCCTCATTGTCGTCATCATCATCTTCGTCTACTGCTTTCGCATTCCAAGAAACGGTCTTACCTGCTCCAAAAACAGGTAATTTATCGTGATCATAACTTTGTACGTATTGGTTCACTTTGCCTTCTAAAACGTCGGCTATGTGTTCGGCATCAAACTTCTCTTCTGTTGCTTGAACGGCTTGTAATACTAATACAACTTCGCTTTCGGCTTTGAAGGTTGGAGTTTGGTGGAGGCAATTGTCGCAAAAGCCACAATTCTCCGCCATATATTCCCCAAAATAATTAAGTAATTGTTTTCTTCGGCAGACACCTAAATTGGCATAATAAACCATTTCAGCCAATAATAATTTGGCATTTTCCTTTTCAGAAACAGCTTTGTCTTTGTTGAACTTGTCGAGCTTTAGGATATCATCGTAGGTATAAAACAAGATACAAGTACCATCTAGACCATCTCTTCCTGCTCTACCCGTTTCTTGATAATATCCTTCTAAAGATTTAGGGGCATCATAATGTATGACAAAACGCACATCAGGTTTGTCGATACCCATGCCAAAGGCAATGGTTGCCACCATCACTTCAACTTCCTCATTAAGAAATGACTCTTGATTCGCCATTCTAACCGCGGGATCTAGTCCAGCATGATAAGGAAGAGCTTTTATGCCATTGACATGTAATAAATCGGCAATCTCCTCCACGCGTTTTCTGCTCAAACAGTAAATGATGCCTGCTTTTCCAGAATGACTTTTGATATAACGAATCAGCTGTTTGTCTATGTCCTTTTTAGAGCGAATTTCATAGTAGAGATTCTTTCTGTTAAAAGATGATTTAAACACCTTGGCATCCTCTAAATTTAATGTTTTTTGAATATCCAGCTGTACCTTGGGCGTAGCAGTGGCTGTCAGCGCGATGATGGGTAATTTTTCGTCGACTGATTCAATGATGGCACGTATTTTTCTATATTCAGGCCTAAAGTCGTGCCCCCACTCGGAAATACAATGTGCTTCGTCGATGGCTACAAATGAAATATTGGCCTGTTGTAAGAAGCTGAGATTCTCCTGCTTATTTAAAGATTCTGGAGCGATGTATAATAACTTCACCTCCCCACTCAATACTTCGTTTTTCACCCGATTCATTTCTGCACGGGTAAGTGACGAATTTAAAAATTGAGCATTGACACCAAATGCGATCATTTGATCAACTTGATTTTTCATCAATGCAATTAGAGGAGAAATAACAATGGCTGTTCCGGGCATGACAATGGCCGGAAGTTGGTAGCATAGGGATTTCCCTGCTCCAGTAGGCATAAGCACAAAGCTATTATTCCCTTGAAGCGTATTTTGGATGATAGCTTCCTGCTCTCCACGAAATTGGCTAAATCCAAAGGTCTTCTTGAGATGCTCCTTTAACGTATCGTTGGAAATTTGAATGGGCATAATTTTAGGAACTACTGGTATGTTTCACAATGTAGCAGAAATAATCGTACATAGTTAATTAACTTTGTGTACTCAAATTCTACTAAAATTGAAATTAAACAAAAATATTCAATCCACAGCAAAAAAAGTTTTAACCCAAGAAGCAGAAGCTATTTTACAAGTTAGTGCTGCCATAAATTCTGAATTTGAAGCTTGCGTGGAACATTTACTGGCTAGCCAAGGAAGAATAGTCTTTACGGGCATTGGTAAATCAGCCTTAATCGCTCAGAAAATTGTTGCTACATTAAACTCCACGGGTAGCCCTGCCTTGTTTATGCATGCAGCAGATGCTATCCATGGGGATTTGGGAATGATACAACGAGGAGATTCGGTGATTTGTATATCTAAATCTGGAGATACCCCTGAAATAAAAGTTTTAGTGCCTTTAATTAAGCGATTGGGGGTTCCCTTGATTGCCATGGTTTCCAATAAACAATCTTATCTAGGCCAACAATCTGATTTTGTTCTTCACGCACTAGCCGAATCAGAAGCAGATTTATTGAATTTGGCTCCCACTACTTCTACTACGGTAGCCCTAGCTTTAGGAGACGCCTTGGCTGTTTGTTTGTTAGAATGTAAAGGCTTTACTTCCCAAGATTTTGCTAAATATCACCCTGGAGGTGCCTTGGGTAAGCGTTTGTATTTAAAAGTCGCAGATATTTATCCTCAACATGAGTTTCCTAGCATTTTACCTCAGTCCTCTATTCAAGAAGCCATTCATGAAATAAGCTCCAAGCGCTTAGGGGCCACTACCGTTATGAATGAAAAGGGGGATTTACTGGGAATTATAACGGATGGTGATGTTCGTAGAATGTTAGAAAAACAGCAAGATTGGGCCAATATTCAGATTGTTCAGATGATGAATTCCCATCCAAAAACCATTTCATCCGAGGCTTTTGCCACGGAAGCATTGGCTTTGATGCAAGAAAAAAATATTACCCAGCTTGTAGTCCTAGAAAAGGAAAAGGCCGTGGGATTCATACATCTCCACGACCTTTTACGTGAGGGAATCGTTTAATTTTAACGCATTCGATTGGAAGATTGAACTAACATTTCATCCTTTCTAATTAATCTGTTGGCAATCATATTGGCTAATAAAGCCACTATGAGGGCATAAAAACCTAGGTCGTAAGCGCCTTGCATTTCTGGGTTAAACAATGGAATGGTTTTTTTGTAAATCGTATAGAAACTATATCCCATGGTTCCTGCTATCAACATGGAATTGACTAATCCCAAGGCCATTTGACGCATTCTGTTCTTAAATTGGAACAAAATAAATGCCGTTAAAGCAATAGAAATCAATACCAAAACCAGAGGAATATAATTCGCTTCCACTTGGGATTTGCCTTGAATTTGTGAAGTCCATTCAGAAATAAATACCTGGGCCGTCTCACCAGAAATACCTGTTTTGGTCCACAATGGCCAGCCAGCTATTACCAGTATTTCTGCAATGATAACAATTAGTAAAAAAATAGATTGGGGTCTTTGAATCATGATATGTCAATTTTATGCGAAATTAAGCATTTTCTTGAAAAAGCTTGGAAGCAATTTTGGCAGATGATAAGCAAAGGGGAATTCCTCCTCCTGGGTGTACGCTTCCTCCAATCCAATATAAGTTTTTAATGGCACTTCGATAATTTGGGTGACGTAAAAAAGCGGCAAATCGATTATTAGACGCATTACCGTATAGCGCCCCACCAGAAGAGGAGGTGCGTTCTTCAATCCTTCTGGGGTCTAAATAATCCTCAACTACGAGGTAAGGACGTATGTCTTCACCTAATGCCCGACTGATTTTTTGAATCACTCGTTCTCGAGTTAAGCGCAGTAATTCATCCCAATTTTGACCTTGATTAGCTGGAGCATTGATTAAAAGAAACCAATTTTCTCCACCTTCTGGGGCGTCTTCGGGGGCTACCTTGGATGAAATATGGAGATAAACAGTGGGGTCATCCGACAAGGTTTTGTCTACAAACAGAGCTTTAAATTCTTCTTGATATTGGTCTGAAAAGAAAATGTTATGAACGCCTAATTCGGACCATTTTTTATTCATACCCCAATAAAATATGATTCCTGAACTTGATTTTTCTTGTTGTAAGAGCCTTTTAGGCTGAATTTGATCCTTGAGTAATTGTTGGTAGGATGGGCGAATATCCATATTGCTCGCTAGGATGTCAAAAGGGTAATAGCCCTTTGCCGTTTCAAGGCCTACGGCATGGTTATTTTCGCAAACTATTTGATTTACCTTTTCATTGAAATGGAATTGTACGCCCAAATCTTTAGCTAATTGAACCAAGGATTGAGTTATCGCAATCATGCCCCCTTTGGGAAAAAATGCGCCGATGTTATATTCCAAATGGGGGATAATCGACAAAGTAGCAGGGGTTTGATAAGGATCTGAGCCATTATAGGTGGCATAACGATCGAATAATTGAACCGTTTTAGGGTTTTTAAATCGATTTTTATGTGCCTGGTGCATGGTGGAAAACATACCCAATCGGGGTATATTTAGGTAGCCATTCCAAGCTTTTTTACTCAACCAAGTGCTTGCCTGGTGCAAAGAATTTTCGAGAAATAATTCTGAAATGATTTGGTATTTATCTTGCAAACCCAAAATGAAATCATGTACATTTTTCTCATTTTCACCTAAATTTTTGGCTATTTCATGCGCCGTATCCGCCGGATTTTCCAGAGTTACGAGTCGGGTATGGTCTTCCCAAAAATATCGACAAACCTCAGGTAAACGAACATAATTAAAATAGTCTCTCGGATTTTTTTTAGCTAAGGTAAAAAGCTCATCCACTAAGTGGGGCAGGGTAAACAGGGATGGTCCTGCATCAAAACGAAAACCATTGATTTGAAACTCAGATAATTTGCCACCCGGAAAAGAATTGGCCTCAAATACTTGAACTTGATGTCCTAAACAAGCCATACGAATCGCAAAAGCAATTCCTCCTATTCCCGATCCAACAACCCCAACTTGTTTCATAGGCATGATATTTCTCAAACGGTTTTAACTTATTAAAAGGACAAAATGTTTAAAACAGATATTTTACGTAATTTTGCACAAATTTTTTTAATCTGAGAATAAACTATGCTACGCACTCATACGAATGGCGAATTACGATTGGATCATGTAGGGCAAGAAGTAACCTTATGTGGTTGGATACAGCGAACAAGAGATAAAGGGGGAATGATTTGGGTTGACTTACGTGATCGTTATGGCATTACTCAATTGATGTTGGAGGAGGGGAAATCTAGTCCAGAGGCCTTGTCTTTGGCACGTAGTTTAGGTAGAGAGTTTGTGGTGGAGGCTAAAGGAATCGTAGTAGAGCGTTTGGCTAAAAATGATAAACTAGCCACTGGAGATGTTGAGATAAAGGTGAAAGAAATAAAGGTGCTGAACCCTGCAAAATTGCCACCTTTTTTAATTGAAGATGAAACAGATGGAGGAGAAGATGTACGTATGAAATACCGTTACCTTGATCTTCGCCGTACTCCCATTCGTGAAAGCTTACGTTTACGTCATACCGTAGCCAAAGAGGTTCGTCGATATTTAGATGATGCCGATTTTATTGAAGTAGAAACCCCTGTTTTGATTAAATCGACCCCCGAAGGAGCACGTGATTTTGTGGTGCCTTCTCGCATGAACCCAGGTGAGTTTTATGCTTTACCTCAGTCGCCACAAACGTTTAAGCAATTGTTAATGGTTTCAGGGTTTGATCGTTACTATCAATTGGTTAAGTGTTTCAGAGATGAGGATTTGCGTGCGGACAGACAACCGGAATTTACACAAATCGACTGTGAGATGTCATTTGTCGAGCAGGAAGATATTTTAAACATGTTTGAGGGTTTAATTCGTCATTTGTTTTTACAAGTGAAAGGATTAGATATAGGAGAAGTATCTCGGATGACCTATGCAGATGCCATGAAATATTATGGTTCTGATAAACCTGATATTCGTTTTGATATGCATTTCGTGGAATTGAAAGGGGAGGATAATGACTTAACTTCTGGTAAAGATTTTCAAGTTTTCGATACGGCTTCTCATGTGATTGGAATTTGTGTTAAGGGAGCTGCCGAATATACACGCAAGCAAGTGGATGAGTTAACCGACTTCGTTCGTCGTCCACAAATTGGTGCCAAAGGATTGATTTATGTTCGTCATCAAGCTGACGGCTTAAAATCTTCGGTGGATAAATTTTATGGGGAAGAAGATTTGAAAAAATGGTCAGAAGCCTTCCAATCGGAACCAGGGGATTTGATGTTGATTTTAAGCGGCGAAGGAGACAAGGTGCGTAAACAATTGAATGAATTGAGATTAGAAATGGGTACTCGCATGGGATTGCGTGATCCAAATAATTATAAAGTACACTGGGTGGTAGATTTCCCTCTTTTGGAATTTAGTGAAGAGGAAAATCGTTGGTTTGCCATGCACCATCCTTTTACCAGCCCCAAACCAGAGGATATTCCTTTGATGATGGCAGGTGATTTAGGTAAGGTGAGAGCTAATGCCTACGATTTAGTAGTGAATGGAGTGGAAGTTGGCGGCGGTTCTATTCGTATCTTCCAAAAAGAGCTTCAATCCACCATGTTTGAAGTGCTAGGATTTACAGAAGAAGAAGCGAAAGCCCAATTTGGATTTTTATTGGATGCCTTTGAATATGGGGCTCCTCCACATGGTGGTTTAGCCTTCGGATTTGACCGTCTGTGTTCCTTATTTGGAGGGTCTGAGTCTATACGTGATTACATCGCCTTCCCTAAAAATAATGCAGGAAGGGATGTGATGATTGACTCACCATCACCCCTTGCTCCTGCACAATTAAAGGAATTAAAAATTAAGACGGATTTATAATTATTCGTCAAAATCGAAAGAGAAAACCGAACTATGCCACTCATTAGGGTCAATGTTCAAAATCTCTTTGATCTCACCGTGATGCATATCGAATACCCATCCATGAAGGAATGGGTATTCGTTTTTCTTCCAAGCTTTCTGAACAATGGTTGTCTTGGCCAAATTCAATACTTGTTCTTTTACGTTTAATTCGACTAATCGATCAAATTGGTCCTTTTCAGTAGGAAGTACACGGATTTCATCAAAATTCTTTTCATAAACCTCCTTGATATTTCTTAGCCATTTATTGATTAAACCATAATCTTTATTGGTCATCGCAGCACGAACACCTCCACAATTGTAGTGTCCACAAACAATCACGTGTTTCACTTCGAGCACTTCTACGGCATATTGTAAAACTGAAAGTAAATTCATGTCGGTGTGCACCACCATATTCGCCACATTTCTGTGAACAAATATATCGCCAGGGTTGGCGTGTGTAATTTCTTCTGCAGGAACTCGACTATCTGCACAGCCAATCCAGAGGAAAAGAGGCTTTTGGTCTTTGGAAAGATCGTCAAAATAATGTTCGTCTACGGCTAATCTTTCTGAAGCCCAAGCCTTATTACTGAGAAGTAGTTTTTTATATTCTTTCATGTTTTTACTTTTTTATTTCGGCATCAATGCCTCTTTCGTGAGCGGTATTAATAAATTCTTGAATTAATAATTGAATGTCATGGTCCATGAAATGCACTTTTGAAGTATCTATTAATACTTCAGACCCTGCTGGAATTTTGCGAAAAGTTTCCTTTAAAGCCATTTTATGTAAAAAGGTCACGTCTTTTTGAAATTTGATTAAAATTTCGTTTCCACTGTTGAATATGGAGAAAACAGAAGAATAATTGGTTACGATAACGAATCCAATTCCCACTATTGTACCTATAAAAATACCCCAAAGTAGGTCAACCATCACCACGATTATGATTGTAATTAAAAAAGGAATCCATTGTTTCCAGCCTTCAGCAATTACTTTTCGGAACTGTGAAGGATGTGCTAATTTATATCCTGTGTATAGGAGTATACTAGCTAAACAAGCTAAAGGGATTTTGTTTAAATATTGAGGTAATAATAATACTGCCAACAGCAATAAAATTCCATGGAAAAATCCGGACATTTTACTTTTTCCTCCAGCATAAACATTGGTGGAGGAACGCACAATCACCGAGGTAATGGGTAAACCACCTAAAAACCCGGAAAAAATATTACCTACGCCCTGAGCAAGTAATTCTCTGTCGGCAGAGGATATTCTTTTGGCAGGGTCAAGTGAATCAGTTGCTTCTAGGGACAATAAGGATTCTAAGCTGGCAACTAATGCCAAAGTAATGGCCAAGCTATAAACTTTAGGATTACTGATGATTTCCCAATCAGGAAAAACCATGGCCTGGCCAATTCCAGCCAGGTTAGAAAATAGAGGTAATCCTACCATATGATCTTTGGAATTTCCCAAATACCATTCTGGTATCCAAATTCCAAACCCCATATTGATTAGTACGCCAAGAATTACCACAAATAAAGATGCAGGTAGCTGAGATAGTACGGGTACTTTTTTACTTAGAGGAGTCCACGAAAACAAGATGATTAATCCACTTGCCGCAATGATTAATGCCCCTGGGTTGATGCTTAATAAAGAAGCTAATAACTCACTAAAAGTATTCTGGCCATCAGCGCTTTGATTAAATTCAAACTCCCCAATGAAATCTAAATCATCTCCAATGGCATGTGGGATTTGTTTTAAAATGATAACAATACCAATAGCTACGAGCATTCCTCTGATAACAGAGGATGGGAAAAAACTGCCTAGTTTACCCATTTTTGCTAGTCCTAAGATTACTTGAATGATACCGGCAAGAATAACGACTACTAAAAATCCAGAGAATGAGCCAATATCTAAAATCGCATTGGCCACGATGATCGTGAGGCCTGCGGCAGGTCCACTAACGGATAACTCTGAACCAGAAGCCCAAGAAACGATGGTTCCGCCTATGATACCGGCAATCAATCCGGCAAGTAATGGAGCACCTGAGGCCAAGGCAATTCCTAGGCATAGGGGTAAGGCGACCAGAAAGACCGCGATTCCCGATTTCCAATCCCCTTCTACGAAGGATTGAAGATAACTTTTGAATGACATATTCATGTGGTTTAATTAAAATCTACTAAAAATGTAAATTGGGATTAACCACAAATGTCTGGAGGAGGGGAAAAACTTTGTAAATGAGGATATGCCAACCTGAATGGTTGAAAAATTTGGGAATCCTTTATGGATTCAGAATAAAATGAAAATTTAGAGATTTCGTGTTTGGTAAATATCGACAAGCCATGATGTGTTTTACCTTCGTCCTCTTCCTCCTCTTCTTCTTCGCAAAGTTCTACCCATGGAGCCATGTACATTTTAGATGCTAAATTGTCTGTTTTTAGCGTAGTTTTTGAAACAGGTATATTGGAAGCTGCCGTGATGGAATTGAGCTGCGAGTAAACGGTCGCTACCATCAAGAAGGCAAATGCCAATAAAAAAAAACCTAGTTGTTTCATTAGTCAAATTTCTGGGTGTTTTGAAAGATAATTTTTGCTTGATTATCTCGCTCTTGCACTAGAACAGGGGTAAAGTTATCAAATTTATCCTTTCCATAGCGCCATTCTTTTTTTAATCTTCCTCCGCTCCCTTTTTCATGGTACTCTCTCCAACGGCCTACCTTAACACTATCATCCAATTTGCCTTCCTCTTTCAATAGCCCATTGGGATAAAAAGACAAATATTGCCCCGAAAATTTACCATAAACTTTAGGAATTACCTGTTGTATCTTCTTTTTTTCCTTATCAAAGTAGGATATTACGGATTCAGATGGAAATCCTTTTTTAAAGTATTGCTTGTTCTCGAGTTCAAATTCTGGACCATAATTTTCCCATCGACCATCTTTGACACCCATGTAAAAATGCCCTTCTTCCACTAAATTTTCGTGCACAAATTTCCGGTAGGGTCCATGGCAAATTTGTGCATTTTTACTGTCCTTAATCGGAGAATTTACTACCCTCGATTGAGCTGGGTCATACCACCAAATTTCTTGGCTATATGGGCTTACAGCCTCATCCTCCACATATTTTACGACATTTAGTTCTTCCACTGTGGCCCTATTTCCACTGCCGTATGAACCTATTCGGCGTTCGGTTTTTACGCCTTCATATTCGTCTTTAAGCTCAATTTTTTTCTTTTTGGGGCTATTTTTTGCTTTTGAACCGATGTTTTGTATGCCTAGTTCAGATAAAATGGCCTTGCTCTCTTTTTTCCAATCGGCACTTTCCTCTTTACTTTTGCCCACCAACTCCGAAATATTTTGTAGGGTACTCTTATTTCTTTGAGTACTATCAATGGCCGGTTTTTTAGTCGTTTTCAAGGCGCTATTTTGTGCCCAACTTGGAATTTGCCCAAGTAGCAACAAACTCATGCCCAGAAATAAATATGGTTTATTCATGTAAAGTGCAACGTTAGTACCATAAAAATATTTCGCAAATTAAGAATTTAAATAATTAGAACCTGCTTTTGTGTATTTTTGCATCCTTAAACTGCCTTTCTTAATTAAATATTGATTTCATTGGAAAAAGAAGCAAAAATATATGTAGCTGGACATAGGGGAATGGTGGGTTCATCCATTGTAAGACAGCTACACGCACAAGGATTTACGAATACTATACAACGGACTTCTTCCGAGTTAGATTTAAAAAATCAAGCAGCCGTCAATGATTTTTTTGCACAAGAAAAGCCAGATTATGTCTTTTTAGCTGCTGCAAAAGTAGGGGGCATTGTGGCCAATAACACCTATCGAGCTGATTTTTTATATGAGAATTTAGCGATTCAAAATCATGTGATTCATGCTTCTTTTGTTCATAAGGTTAAAAAATTAATGTTTTTAGGATCTTCTTGTATATATCCCAAATTAGCTCCACAACCTTTGGAAGAATCGTATTTGTTGAGCGGTTTTTTAGAACCTACCAATGAACCATATGCCATAGCCAAAATCGCAGGAATAAAGATGTGCGAGGCATATCGTGCCCAATATGGTTGTCAGTTTATTTCGGTGATGCCAACCAATTTGTATGGTATTAATGATAATTACGATTTAGAGAATTCCCACGTACTGCCCGCTATGATTCGGAAATTTCATGAAGCCAAACTCAGGGGCGATCTTTCCATTAGCCTTTGGGGCACAGGATCTCCTAAAAGAGAATTTCTTTATGCTGATGATTTAGCCAAGGCTTGTTTGTATTTAATGGAGCATTATAATCAATCGGAATTTATCAATATTGGTACTGGCGAAGATGTTAGCATTTTGGAATTAGCGGAAATGGTTAAAAAGGTAATAGGCTTTGAAGGAAGCATACATTGGGATACGTCTAGACCCGATGGCACACCTAGAAAACTGATGGATGTTTCTAAATTACATGCATTGGGCTGGAAACATGAAATTGAACTAGAGGAAGGTATTCGTTTAGCTTATCAAGATTTTTTACAAAACCCCAATACGAGGAAATAGGTAGGATGCAAGTGAAGGAGTGGTTTAGTACCTGGTTTGATTCCCCATATTATCATGTGCTTTATGCCCAGCGAGATGAGGCGGAAGCTGCTGCCTTTATTAGTTCCCTTCAAACCAAATTAAGGCTTCAAACTGGCGCCCATGTCTTGGATGTAGCGTGTGGTAAAGGTCGGCATGCCATCACCTTGCATGATTTGGGTTTGGATGTAAAAGCGTTTGATCTTTCGCCTTCCAATATTCAGCAAGCTCAAAAATTTACAAGCGACAAACTATCATTTTTTGTTCATGATTTAAGGAAAAATCTACCTAAACACCTAGAGTTTGATGCGATCTTTAATTTCTTCACCAGTTTTGGATATTTTGATTCCAAGGAAGAAAACGAGCAAGCATTTCAAGTGCTAAGTCAAGCATTGAAGCCTCAAGGGGTTTTTGTCTTGGATTTTTTCAATCCAAGTTTTGTTATGGCTCATTTGATTGAAGAAGAGAGTCTAGTCAGAGGAGGAATTCAATTTCAAATTAAACGCTGGGAATCGGAGGGATATTTGTACAAATCCATCGATTTCGTAGATCTGGGAAAATCACATCATTTTGAAGAACGGGTAGAGTTGATTTCAAAGAATGACTTTATTGCCTATGCAGCCAAAGCGGGATTGCATTTGGTGGATTTGCTTGGTGATTATAAATTAGGTTCTTTTGATGAAAAGAACTCTACACGGATGATTTTTATTTGGGTAAAAAAATAAGTCCTATGGATTATTTTAATGCTTTATGGACCTCAGAAATTTCAGAAGGACATTTTGAAACTAGATTGCAATCCGTCCCCTTTGCTACCTTGTCCAAGGATAAAGTTCTTATCCAGGTCGCTTATTCATCGCTAAATTATAAGGATGCACTTTCGGCAAATGGCCATAAAGGAATCACCCGGGATTTTCCACATATTCCAGGCATTGATGCGGCTGGCAAAGTTGTTCTAGACCCTAGCCATACCTTTGAGGTAGGCCAAGAGGTCATTGTAACAGGATTTGATTTGGGCATGAATACCCATGGTGGTTTGGCTGAATATATTTCTGTTCCTCCCCAATGGATCATACCATTGCCGCATGGCATGTCTACTTGTAAGGCGATGCAATGGGGAACAGCCGGATTAACCGCGGGTATGGCGGTTAGTTCGCTTTGGCATCATGGAATCCGACCTAATCAAGGTGAAATAGTACTTACAGGAGCCACAGGTGGCGTGTCTATGATCGCCCTTGTATTATTAAAGCACTTAGGATTTCAAGTGGCTGCAATAACTGGGAAATTGGACCAGTATTCCACATTGAAAAAATTAGGAGCAGATAGAATATTAGACCGAGACGAGTTTTTATCTGAAAAACCCCGTGCCTTATATCCCATGCAATTTGCTGGGGCTATTGATGTACTGGGGGGAGATGTTTTGATTAAAATCATCAAAAGCCTACATTTTGGAGGTGCAGTAGCTGCTTGTGGAATGGCTTCTAGCGTGGAATTGCCTTTACAGATTTATCCTTTTATACTTCGCGGAGTTAACTTATTAGGCATTTATTCGGCCGATTCTCCTTTGGAAAAGAAACAAGAAATTTGGGATAAACTTGCCAATGCTTGGAGCATTCCCTTGGATGCTATTTGTCGAACAATCCCCCTCAAAGAAGCCCCAACTTATTTGACAAAAATCCGCGAAGGAAATCATACGGGGAGGACTGTCGTTCAAATCAATACTTAGTATTTGATGAATTTTACTGGAGATGAACTTGGGTTATCAGCTAGCCTAAGCAAATAAGATCCACTCGGTAAACTTTGGATATCCATCCTAAAACTATTGTTTGAGACCGAAGAAGAACTAATTGTTTTTTCCAAAACTATTTTACCCTGTAAATCCAAAATTTCAATATGGTATTCCTCAGGAATAAGCTGATCCGGAATACCTAATTGGATAAAATCTTTTGTTGGATTAGGGTATAGGGTTAATTGTTGATATGGATTTTCTTTTTTTGTTGTCAGGATTACGACATTGATGTAATCAGAAACGGCCAAGCACCCGTTGGTATCAGTTATTTTGACTTGATAGGCCCCAGATTGAACCGGTATATAGCTTGCTTGATTAGCACCCTGAACGGCAGTTATACCAAAATACCATTGGTATGTACTAGCATTACTCGGTGCTTGCAAAATACCCGTATTATAGGTGACAGCTGGTGTTGGGACGTTGCCAATGTTTATATTGAGGGCTTTGCTGCTAACCGGACAAGTACCGTCATAACTTGCGACCATTTCAAATTTTCCTTTTGTGGTGGCTTTATAATTCAAGCTATTCGCCCCAGTTATTTCTTTTCCATTCAAAAACCATTGAATGATCGTGTTCTCAGATGCTTTTCCTTGAATGGATACCGTAGCACCCTGACAAACAATCAAATCGCCAACTGGATTGATGGAGGCGGTTGGGGAATCCTTAACACTCACAGTGACATTGGCTCTTGGGCTAGGGCAACCCAAAGATTTAAATTTCATATCATAGAAATAGTAATATCCCGAGGTAATTACGCCATTATTAAATAGTGCTCCTGGTATATTGAGGATGTTGGGAATGGTATATGGAAAACCAATATTAGTTGTGGCATTGGCGGTATCAGATTTGCTCCGATTGCTTCGATATATGGAAGCCCCATCCAAACAAGTTTGGCTTAAATAATAAGTACCTGCTGTGGGAATTTGCAGATTGAGGCCAATGACAACCCCCTCATCTTTTTTATCATCAACCAGCTGACCAGTGACACCAGCGCTACTGAGCGTCCTAGTTGCTTTTACTGTTTTAGTGACGCTTGAAACAACATTCCCAGTTTCTTTATTGATTACTTCAAATGTAATTCTGCCAGCTGTACCTACATATATTCGGGCACTCTCTAAAATAATAGGAACCTTGGCCTCCACAATGACGGTAGGGCCAAACACGCCATAATAAGTACCACCACCAAATTCTGATTTTGTCTTAGGGCCAAGTCCACCACTGAAATCATTGTAGGAAGCTGAGTATTTACTATTGCTTGGAACTTTTATGTTTAGTCCGGATCCCACCAATGAATTGTCACTGTTATACCAAAGCGGCGTACCCGAATTGGCTGATAGTGATATTTCGGTAAGTCCAGCACATTGAATTCCACTCACTATCGGAGGACTGGGGTTTTCGATGGTTTTGTTAATGGAGAAATTATTATTCGCGTTGTTTTGATCGTTTGTTAATAATGTACTTAGTTCAAAAGTATAGGTCTCACCAGCTAGTAAATTGAAATTCCCAGTGACCGTTTCTTCAGTCTCTTTCCCAGAAAGAATTTCTGCAATGAAACCTGAAAATTTACCCTTTTGAACGCCATTTTGTAGAATTTTTAATTCATACGGCACATTAACTTGATCTTTTAGACCTTGGTTTTTTACCACAATTTGTAAACTGTTGGTGGAACTAGCACAGTAGCTGCCGGTAGGAGAATTGATAGATAAGGCACTGATGTCATTGGAGGCGTTGGCAGTTTGAATTACATATTCTTCTACCTCACCATCATTGACATTGCTACAAGATGCAGCTAATCCAACGCTGTTTCCTAATTCGGTTACTACCCTCATTCGGTAGTATTGTCCTGTTTCGGTGGCCGGGAGCTTGGATACAACACCGGAAAATGAAGTTGTGTTTAATATACCACTATCTAAAATAAGCTCGCTAGCATCTTCAAAATCACTATCTTGGTTCCAATCAACAAATACTTTACATTGCTTGGCTTGGGTGGTGTTAAAAGTTAGATCAATAGGGATTGTAGACCCAATTTCTACTGGAATGGCATTTTGCGTAAAATCCTGACTGGAAGAAACTATGTTGCTGTAGCTTCCAAAACTAAACTTAGTCAAGGTATTGATTTTATTTTTTACCGATACCGCACAATAGGCTTTTCCTCCCATTCCTGAGATAAGTAGGGCATAATCCTGTTTGGAATTCTTTAAAGTTCCTTTGTGTGAAATGGTAAGACTATAGCTTTTTCCTGGAACTACATTTTTGACCAATATTTGTTCAATATTATCACGGATGTTGTCACCAGCGATAGCTGCTTTTGTTGGATTATCTGGATCTAGTATAAAGGGCAATAATTGGCCATCCTCTGCTTGTAAACGAATATCAAGGTCGTTTACTAACATGGGTATGCGGGAATTTACACTGGAAGGAATGATGGGTAAAACTTTTCCATTACTACCCTCATAGGCAGGATCTGTCCAAGCAATAGTCACATGTAATTGTCCTTTTCCAGAGGCAATAAGATCCATTTTTTTAGTTCCACCATTGGCTAATGTCTCTTCTGAAATGCGATGGCTAAGATCTGTATTTTGCAGCACTTTACCTGCTTTTTCCATATCCAATAGCCCCCAACCACTTGTATAATCGGGGCCAGTTTGTCCTATATCAAAAGCCGTATGTGTAACCAAAGCCCGAAGCGTGGAGGCCCACATGAATTTTTTATAAAGTTGATGATGTAATTGCTGGAGCAAAAATAGGGAACCAGAAACCTGAGGTGATGCCATGGATGTTCCACTCATACGCATATAATCCGTATTACTTAAATATCCAGTGGAGAATAAGTCTTTACCTATACCAATGATTTCAGGCTTGATACGCCCGTCGTCGGTAGGGCCACGACTAGAAAAACTGGCAATTGTCACATCGCTAGGTTTAGTTGGTGGAGAGGATAAGGGTTCTGCGGCACCTACTGAAAGAACATTTTTCGCTGTTGCTGGGCTTGCTACGGTATTAAACCCCGTGTTGGGGGCTCTGGCTATGTTGGATGAATCCTTCGTGTTACCAATGAGGTAATATTGACCTGCGGGAGGTCCATTATCATCTGCGCTGTTCCCTGCGGCAGCAGCCATTAAATAATAGGGAGAATTGTAGGCAATTTTATCTTTGGATTGGGCGTCATCATCATAAAAACCAAATACGTAATCTTCAGAGACACTCATTTTATCATCACCATACCATCGGTATTTGTTCACATCGGAATCAAAACTCCAACCAGCCACCGCTCCATAGGAGTGATTACTAATCAGTAGGTTAGGAGATGCGGCACTTATTTTGGCATCGTCATTTTGAAAGTCCCAAGATTTTAAACTTGCCTCGTATGCCATTCCTCTAGCTTCTGGGTTAAAATTACCCGAAGCAATCATCGTTCCTCCCACATGCGTAGCATGTTCGCCAAAGGTGATGGTTTTTTCTTGGGCTAAGACCCTTCCAGTCAATTCTTGATGGCTGGTCCTAACTGTTTGTTCGTCCCAAACGGCTAGCTTACCAAATAAACTATCAGATTTTCCTGTCAGATTCAGCCCTAAGGACCCTCCTGAATAAAATTGATTTGTTTTTGTAGCAATGGAGGCTACTTTATTGGAAAATACTCCCTTATAAATTGGTCTACCATTGGGGTTTATACTTTGTAGGTATATGGATCTATTACCTATTTTTACGGAAGTCGCAATTCCTTTTTCGGCCGCTAATTTTTGAACTTTAAGGTAGAGGCTGTCTCTTTGAGTACTAAATTGTTCCGCAAAATTTAATATCGCTTTCCTTTTTTCAATGGGGTATAAATCACCTTGTCCCAAAATCAAAGGAGATACACTCATTAAAAGGTTGAATGCAATAAAAAACTTGAATAAATGTATAGCTCTCAAATTGTTAGCGGATATCGTTATCGAAAATACTATAAATTATTTGATTTGCACGCGAAAGGTTTTTCTATGAAAAATACATGGGCCATAAGAAAGAATGGCTTTTCGGTGGGCGATTGTCGGATAACCTGCATTTCGTTCCCAACCATATTCAGGATACTCTAATGCTAGTTTTTCCATTAATTCATCTCGATAAGTTTTAGCCAAAATAGAGGCAGCGGCGATGGAAAAAAACTTTGAATCGCCTTTTACAATACAAGTATGGGGAATTAATGGGTAGTTAATGAAGCGATTTCCGTCGACCAAAAGATGGTCTGGCCTTTGTTTGAGCTGATCAACAGCTAAATGCATTGCTTTAACGCTAGCTTTGTAAATATTGATTTGGTCAATCGTGGAGGCATCTACCTCAGCAATAGCATAGTCGATGGCATCCCTTTCTACGTCCTTTTTTAATTCCTGCCTTTGCCGTGCATTTAATTGTTTGGAATCATTTAAATAGGGATGGTGAAAATCCATGGGCAAAATGACTGCCGCTGCTACTACCGGGCCAGCCAAGCATCCTCTACCCGCCTCATCAAGGCCAGCTTCAAATCCTATATTTGATAAATAAGGCAGAAGTTTCGACATTTGTTATAAAATTAAGTTGGTGTTCTCTAATTCAGGTCAATAATTATAAAAAATTGATGAATAAATCTTCAAGTTCTAGCTCTTATTCTAAAATTTGCCTCGCTGCGATTTTGTTTTTTTGGGTGGGTCACGTAAATATGGCTCAATCGGGTAAAAATAAAAAAATATTTCACTTAGCCCTTAGCTCAGTACGCTTCAATGGAAATGTTGCCAATAAGGAATCATTTTTATTTAAGCCATCTTTAGAAGTGGGATTTGGTATACAATTTCCTATAAACAAACATTGGAGTTTTAATCCAGAAATTAATTTGTCACAACGCGGGCACCATGGTAGAATTGCCAATTCTGATTCAACTTATTCAGAAAGAACAATCACTTTGAATTACTTGGATTTAAATCCCAATTTTGAATTAACCATAGGCAAATTGTCTGATTTTTCAAGTAATCTATCTATCTGGGGTGGTCCGTATTTAGGCATAGGGCTTTGGGACAATACCACCATTGAGAATCGAATAGTAAATCCCAATAATCCTAACAGCTACATTACGGTTACTAAATCTACTGAAAGTTTTTCTAGTGATTTTCGTCGTATAGATGCTGGGGTCAAGGTTGGAATTGGGGTCGTTTCCAACCGTTTTGTCTCCTTGGGTCTAACCTATCAAGCAGGCTTTGCAAATATTACAGTTGCTCCTGAAAAAACGTACAATCAATCACTGGGATTCTATTTGAGAGTCTTTTTTGATGATATGTTTTAATCTCTTTGAAAAAGTAGGCGCTTGCCTAATTGGCTTTCATTGAATCTTCCTTCAGAGTAGGCCAAATGCCCCGAAACAAAGGTGTGTGCGATACTAGCTCCAAAGGTATGTCCCTCCATAGGAGACCATTGACATTGATAATGAAGTGTAGATTTTTCTACTTTTTGAGGAGTATTAAAATCAACAATGGCTAAATCGGCCCAGTAGCCTTCTCGAATAAATCCTCTATCCTGAATTTGGAAAATTTCAGCAACCGTATGAGCGGTCTTTTCGGCAATTTGAGTTAAAGATAGCACTCCTTCCTTTTCCAGGTCAAACAACATCAATAAGGGATGCTGTACTAAGGGCAAACCAGCTGGCGATTTCCAATAACCTTGTTGTTTCTCTTCCCAAGTGTGAGGGGCATGGTCCGTGGCAATGACATCTAAGCTTCCTGTTTGCAAAGCTTTTCTTAGCGCATTTTTGTGTCGGGAATCTTTAATGGCTGGATTACATTTGATTTGATTTCCTAATCTTTCATAATCAGATGCATCAAACCAAAGGTGGTGAACACATACTTCTGAACTGATACGCTTATCTTTTGAAGGTTTATTTGTTTCAAATAATGCTAATTCCTCTTCTGTAGTAATATGTAATATATGTAGGCGAGCATTGCACTTTTTGGCTAAATCAATGGCCACAGAAGATGACAAGTAACAAGCTTCTTCATTTCTGATTAATGGATGGATGAAAGCGGGTGCCTTCTCAGGATACTTCTCCTTAAATAATTGAGTTCTAGCTCTCACTGTAGGTTCATCCTCACAATGTGTCGCAATCAATAACTCACTCTTACAAAATAATTGCTCCAAGGTATGAACATTGTCTACAAGCATATTGCCAGTGGACGAACCCATGAAGATTTTTATCCCACATACATCTCGTTTATTCGTTTTTAAAACTTCCTCTAAATTGTCATTCCCTGCTCCCATAAAAAATGAATAATTCGCCAAAGAGGAACGTTGGGCTATGGCATATTTATCAGCTAAAATCTCTTGTGTTAAAGCATTAGGGACTGTATTGGGCATTTCCATGTAACTAGTCACTCCACCTGCTACCGCAGCTCTTGCTTCACTAGCTATGTGGGCCTTGTGGGTCAATCCAGGCTCCCTAAAATGCACTTGATCATCAATCATACCCGGAAAAACATGTTTGCCGGCTAAATCCAATATTTGTTCATTTCCCTGAGGACTTATGGAGCTAGCAATTTTGTCAATTCGGCCATTGGAAATGCGTATTTCCCCCTCTATAATCTGTCCTTCGTTGACGATTTTGGCATTTTTTAATAGGTAGTTCGACATGTTATTCCGCTTTGATTTCGGTAATTTTAAATTCTGTTCTTCTGTTTTGCTGGTGCATCTCTTCACTACATTCAACCCCATCGGCACACTCATTAACCAATTGACTTTCTCCATAGCCCTTGGCCTTGATTCGGTTTTGCTCTATGCCTCGTTGAACGATGTAACGAACTGCGGATTCAGCTCTTCTTTGAGATAATTTTTGGTTATAGGGAACACTTCCTCTAGAGTCTGTATGCGACCCTAATTCAATGGAAACCTGCGTGTTATCTCGTAGGAATTGGACAATTTTTTCTAATTCTTCAGAGGCATCATTCCTGATTTCTGCACGATCTAGGTTATAGTAAATCGGGTTGATTTGATATAATTGAGTAATCTCTTTTCCTACTTCGGCTTTGTCCATAACTATCTGCCAAACAAAGGTGGTATCTGTAATTTCCTTTTTTAGCAGCCTAGGAGGTATTTCCCTTCCTTCCATAGAGAAGCTAGATCGCTTGATCAAATAATCTTCTTTTTCACAAACAAAATCAATCTGGTCATTTTCTTCCAAATCTAAGATTTCCAAGCGGCCTTTTTTGTTACTGTAATCTGGATCAATCGTTTGGCCATTTCTACGTAAGCTTACCTTCACTGAATCAATGGGCTTGCCCGAAGGGTCAATAATTTCGGTTTGTAAAAAGTAGTGAACAATCTTATTTTCAGTGGCAGCCAATACCGGCGGAGCTTCATTGGTCCACCATCTATCTGGGTTGAGCGAAGGGGATTTAAAATAATAAAGATCATCGTCTCCTTTTCCTCCAGCTCGGTTTGAACTGAAATATCCTGAAACAGAATCTACTAAGCTAATGCCAAAATCATCCGAAATGGAGTTCATGGGAACCCCCAAGTGTTCAATGACAATATCATTTTCATTCCGAGACGCTACAAACAAATCTAGTCCTCCTAGGCTAGGATGTCCATCTGAAGAGAAATATAATTTTCCATCTTCACTTACAAAAGGGAATATCTCATCGCCTGGCGTGTTAATGGCCGAGCCTAAGTTGATTGGCCGGCCGAATCTACCTGAATTATCCATAGGAGATCGGTAAATATCTAATCCACCTTTGCCTCCTCTTCTATTTGAGCTAAAGTATAAGGTTTTACCATCCGATGAAAAGGCAGGACTTCCATCCCAAGCAATCGAATCTGAAATGGCGAGTCTTTCCGGGACCGACCAATCATTTCCGTTTCTTCTGCTAATGTATAAGTCGACATCCGGAGATAAATCTTTGTTTTTCCCTGTATTACCCCGGGCGAAAACCACGGTATTGCCATCTTTTGAAAAGGCAGGAGTACCCTCATTGGCATTCTCTTTGTCGATCATTGAACTAAATAAGTTCAATGGGCCTATTTCAACAGGGCTTTTTAAGGATGCTTTATATAATCCCAAATAGGGTAGGCCATTATTTTTATAAATGCTTTGTTTTCGGGAGCTGGTAATGATTAATTCATCTCCTAGTTTTCGTGCAGAAAACTCTGCCATAGGGCTATTCCCTTGCACAGCTTGAATACCAACAGGACTAGCTTTTTGCTGTAATGCACTTACCTGAGGCAGATTTTCTAATTCAATTTCTGCTTTAAGCTTTAAAGACTTACTTGGTTTGTTTTGAAGAAAATCCTGTAAGGTACTCTGGGCTAAGGCATAATTTCCCGTGGCTTTTGCCGCAAAAGCTAAGTTGAAACGGATGGTATTATCCGTATTTCCTTTGGCTAAGGCCGTTTGATAATAAGGCAGGGCCGAAGAAATTCGGTTGGAAAGTCGATAGGATTCCGCAATAAAATAAGAGGTTTGGTCTAATTGATAGCCCTTCTCTGCCAAAGGTTTTAATTCTTGAATGACTAGTTCATATTCCCCTTTATCAAATGAATTTAAGGCTTTTTTTAGCTTAAATTCATCTCCTTGGCATGCCAATAGGCATAGCGCAAAACTAATTCCTATGAAGGAATTTACTATCAAGCTCAATGTTGACTTCGGTTTGGCGTATTTCATGGAGTGTAAAAGAAATTCAAATGTAACAAGCTAAGCTCATTTATTTCACGTACCTTTGTATAAATTTCGAAAATCGAAATAATTACAAGACAAAAGCGTCTTGCTTCTTACAGCAGTGATGTTGCAAATTTAGTATTATGAGAAAAAGAATTGATAAGAACGACGGCCGTCGTTCAGATTCAACCCCCAAGTCTTCAGACGACCGCCGATCAAGTAGAGGCGGAGAAAGAGCACCTTATTCAGGTCCTCGTGCAAATTCAGAAGGACGCACCTATTCAGGACCGCGTTCAGATAGCCCAAGAAGTTATTCAGGCCCAAGAAGAGATTCAGGAGATTCACGTCGCCCATCAGGAGACGGAGAAAGAAGACCTTATTCAGGACCAAGAGGAGATTCAGACCGTAAACCTTATGAAGAAAATCGGGATGGAGGCGAGCGTCGTTCATTTTCAGGCCCAAGAAGAGATTCAGGAGATTCACGTCGCCCATCAGGTGATGGAGAAAGAAGACCTTATTCAGTACCAAGAGGAGATTCAGACCGCAAACCTTATGAAGGAAATCGGGATGGAGGCGAGCGTCGTTCATTCTCAGGTCCAAGAAGAGATTCAGGAGATTCCCGTCGCCCATCAGGAGACGGAGAAAGAAGACCTTATTCAGGACCAAGAGGAGATTCAGACCGTAAACCTTATGAAGGAAATCGGGATGGAGGCGAGCGTCGTTCATTCTCAGGCCCAAGAAGAGATTCAGGAGATTCACGTCGCCCATCAGGTGATGGAGAAAGAAGACCTTATTCAGGACCAAGAGGAAATTCAGACCGTAAACCTTATGAAGGAAATCGGGATGGAGGCGAGCGTCGTTCATTCTCAGGCCCAAGAAGAGATTCAGGAGACTCACGTCGCCCATTCGGTGATGGAGAAAGAAGACCTTATTCAGGACCAAGAGGGGATGCAGATCGTAGACCTTATGATGCCCAGCGTGAATTTTCAGAGGACAAGCCATTTGTACCCAAAGAGGATTTTAGATCAGAATCAAACACTGAATCAGTAAATGAGGAAGTAAAGCCAAGAGCTTATAGCAGTGACCGTACTCGCCCAATTGCAAGACGTGATGATGCTCCAGCAGATAGAGATTTTTCAGAGGGTAGAAATGCGAAATTTTCTAAACGAGATACTTTCAAAAGTAGAAATCGCTATGAGGAAAAACCCGCCTTTACGCCTCAATATAAATTAGATCGATTTAGAGAAAAAGCTCCTGCCCGCGTACAAAAGAAATTCATTCAAGAAGAGCGTAAAAATGATTCGATTCGATTAAATCGATTCATAGCCAATGCTGGTATTTGTTCTCGTAGAGATGCAGATAAATTGATTGAGGCAGGTGAAATTAAAGTAAACAACAAGGTAATTACCGAAATGGGTTATCAAGTTCAGCCGACGGATATCGTAAAATATGGTAACCGAAAACTGAATAGGGAAAAACCCGTATATGTGTTGCTAAATAAGCCTAAAGATTTCATTACCACGACAGAAGATCCTAATGATCGTAAAACAGTGATGGAACTTGTCAAAAATGCAGGAGATGCTCGCATTTACCCTGTAGGGCGATTAGATAGAAATACGACGGGATTGATTCTATTAACCAATGATGGTGAATTAGCCGATAAATTAACTCATCCATCCAATGAAATTGAAAAAATCTATCAAGCCGAATTGGACAAACCATTAACGGATGAAGATTTAGAAAAAATCAAGGCTGGCTTGACTTTAGAAGACGGAGAAATCAAAGTAGATGATATTGCTAAGGTTACCCCAGACGGCTACGTGGTGGGAGTAAAAATCCACTCTGGTAAAAAT
The DNA here is from genome assembly GCF_054558475.1 of Aquirufa sp. Wall-65K1. Classification (NCBI taxonomy): domain Bacteria; kingdom Pseudomonadati; phylum Bacteroidota; class Cytophagia; order Cytophagales; family Flectobacillaceae; genus Aquirufa; species Aquirufa sp. Wall-65K1. The sequence continues at coordinate 353,570 of NZ_JBPXKD010000003.1, forward strand.
CGCATTGTTCGTCGTATTTTTGAACATGTAGGTTATGAAGTAACTAAGTTGGACAGAACGACCTTTGCAGGTTTAAATAAGAAAGATTTACCTCGAGGAAATTGGAGGTATCTTTCCGAAAGAGAATTGGTTAAGTTGAAATACTTGATGTAGTAACAAACAAAAGGCCCATGAAAATGGGCCTTTTGCATTTGAATATAGAAAAATCTAAAATCAGGGTTTTAGATATTCATCAATGATTCTCTTCTTCTCATTTTTCCTGCTGGTATACCAAACATCATTTTGAAACGGCGGCAGAAATAAGCGGTGTCCTTGTAGCCTACCTCAGAACCAATGGCACGTATGGACTTCTTTGTTGTTCTTAAGAGCCCCACGGCAGCCTCCATGCGTTGGTATTCAATGTAATCTTGAGGATTAATACCTGTCAGCATTTTGAAATATTGACCTACATAATCTTCAGAGACATTAGCTACATTGGCTAAAACCTTGTTAGATAAATCTCCACCTAAATTATCTTTGATGTAGGCGAATATGTCAATCAAACGAGGGTCTTTGAAATAGGTACTATTGGTGGCCAATTGCTCAACAAAAAGGCGATTACGAATGATGTAACGAATTACTTCAATTACGATTTCTTCCGTTTTGATTTTGATGATACGTCCTTTTCCAATTTCGTCTGACATATCTTCCAATAAGATTTCCTTAATGGATTGAGCCAGGTTGTCGTCTTTTTTAATCAAAAATGGAGGGATATCCAGCGAAGTAAAGAAGTTAACCGAGTCAAAAACTTTCGCTTCAAACGCTACCATTCCAAAAGAATTGTCTGCCTTGCCGATAGTATTTGGATCCATGTTTTGATCAAAATACAATTCACGGTGCGTCATGAATTCTTCATTGTTGACAGCTTTCGGTTTTTCTGAATTACCGTAGGTTACACTAACCATTTTTCCTCCGGGGATAAAGAGCATATCGCCCTCTTCTACTGGAGTATCTTCCTCACCAAAAGAAACCTCACCTTTGTACAAAATCAAGAGCGAGTTTTCTACATCATAATAATTTTTGATGCGGATTGGTTGTAATATTCTAATGTTTCTCGCCTTAATGAATTTAACACCAAGGGATTCGATAATTTTGTTATAATCTTCCATTTTTTTGCTCGTTTACAAACATTCAGAACATTTGTAGGATTAAACTTGGACAAAACTAATAAAACAGATAATAATTCCAAATTATTTAATCCAATTTTTTCCTTAAAATGACAAATAAATTATTGTAATAAACCTATAATTGGCAGTATATAGGGAGGAAAGTATTTAAAGCGTTGTTTAGATTGACTTTTATAATTATTTCGAGGATATTCCATTTTTTGATTTAATTTAAATAATTAGCTCGTTTTTTATTGGTAAATTTGTTTTTTAGCTTTAGTTCAGCCACGCGACTGGGGTATATTTTAGCAATCAATTATGGGAATTTTTAATTTTCTGACCAAGGATATTGCCATCGACTTAGGTACGGCAAATACTCTGATTATTCACAAAAATCAAGTGGTGGTAGATGAGCCATCCATTATTGCATTGGATCGAACAACCAACAAGGTTTTGGCTGTTGGTCGACAAGCCATGATGATGCATGAAAAAACCAATGATAACATTAAAACGATTCGTCCATTGAAAGATGGAGTAATTGCAGACTTTACTGCAGCGGAATTAATGATGCGTGGTTTGATTAAAATGATGGATAAGGGAAATTCATTTTTCTCTCCTGCCCTGCGCATGGTTATTTGTATTCCTTCTGGCATCACAGAGGTGGAAAAAAGAGCGGTAAAGGATTCAGCAGAACATGCTGGTGCGCGTGAAGTATACATGGTTCATGAGCCGATAGCTGCGGCGATTGGAATTGGAATAGATATCGAACAACCTAACGGATCTTTGGTGGTAGATATTGGAGGAGGAACCACGGAAGTGGCAATTATTTCATTAAGCGGGATAGTTGTAGAGAACTCCATTCGTGTAGCGGGAGATGAATTCACCCGAGATATCAAGGATTATTTATTAAGAGAACATAAGTTAATCATTGGTGAACGCTCTGCCGAGCAAATTAAAATTCAGGTTGGAGCAGCTTTACCTGAGCTTGAAAATCCTCCAGCTGATTTTGAGATACGTGGACGTGATCAAATGACAGGTATTCCTAAGGAAATCCTCATTAACTATTCTGAAATTGCTTATGCCTTAGATTCTTCCATCACGAAGATCGAAGTAGCGATTATGGAAACACTTCAGCGGGCTCCTGCCGAGCTATCGGGTGATATTTTCCATAACGGAATTCACCTAGCAGGTGGTGGTGCTATGTTGCACGGATTAGATAAACGAATTGAAAAGAAAACTCAATTAAAGGTTCATGTAGCTGATGATCCTTTGAAAGCGGTTGTTCGTGGTACGGGAGAAATATTGAAAAATCTAGAGAAATATAAGCCTGTTTTAATCACCTAGTAACCCAACAATTCAGATATGAATCAATTGTTTCAATTCCTCTTACGACAAAGGAACTTCCTCTTGTTTTTCGTATTGGAATTGATCAGTTTATGGTCGGTGTTTAAATACAATGATTACCAAAGGACATTGTATTTTAATACGACTAACCAGTGGGTTGCTTCTTTATTGGCTCAAAAACAAGAAGTTCAAAATTATTATAAGCTCAGGGATATCAACCGTGAGTTAGCATCCGAAAATGCGCAATTGCGCCAAGAAGTTTTTCGCTTGAAAGCACAAAAGGCGCCTGATTTAAAACTACCCTATTATATTAATGAGGCGGTTTTGAATCAATATCAACCGCTTGCATGTAAGGTGATTGATTTGACCACCCAACAATCTCAAAATTATTTAACGATTGATAAAGGTACCAAAGATGGGCTTCACCCAGGCATGGCCGTTATTTCTTCCACTGGGGTAGTGGGAAAGATTCTTTCTTGTACTGAAAATCTTTCTATGGTGATTTCCATTTTGCACACTAATAATACAGTTTCCGCTAAATTGAAGTCAAGTGGTGAGTTAGGCTATGTTAAATGGGCAGGCTGGCAACCAGAAGTAGCAGAAATGATGGATGTATCCAAATATAAAAAAGTAGTCAAAGGGGATACTGTCGTTACTTCCGATTACAATGCTGTCTTTCCGCCCAATGTTCCCATCGGAATTGTTGCTAAGTTAGGTTTGAAGAAGGATGGTAATTTTCATGATATTAAGATCATGTTATTAACCCATTTTTCTACGTTACAATATGTTTATGTGATTAAAAATCGCTTGGCATGGCAACAAGCCAAATTGGAACAATCTAAACCTAAGCCAGAATAAGATGGGAAATAGCAGCACCTTTCGTTGGATTTTGACGGTTGTTTTTACGCTACTTATTCAAGTTCTTTTTTTAAGGGATTTGACCATCGCTTATTTCGCCTTTTGTTTTTTATATGTTTGGCCATTACTTAAAGCTCCCATTGATACTCCTGTTGCCTATTTAATGTTGGGAGCCTTTGTTTTAGGTTGGATTGTAGACGTCTTTTATAATACACATGGCATGCATGCTTTTGCCACGGTACTCATGGCATCCTTGCGATCTCCCATTTTTCGCTTATTGACCCCGGCCAATGGATATGATGAGCGTTCCCATGTAAGTTTACAAGAGATGAGACCTTTATGGTTTTTTTCTTATTTATTTCTGATGCTATTCAGTCACCATTGTGTGTTATTCCTTTTAGAAGCTAGTGATTTTGATTTAGTTGGAATTAGCTTACTAAGAGGACTTTCTAGCTGTCTATTGGGAATCCTGGTTTTTGGTATTCTGGAGCTTTTCAATCTGAATAAATAAGCCTTTTTGTCATATTTTTCCTTACTTTTTTCTTGGGCATAAAATTGTAGGGAGGATTGTACGTTATCAGGAAATGATAATGCCTTAATATAATGACTATGGACGTCCAAGTAGAAAATGAAATCGATCCTTCGCCACAAGCGAGACTGATTTTTGAAAAAGAATTTATGCCGCATCTAGATGCGATGTATAATTTTGCTTTGAGATTGACGAATGATGAAGATGATGCCCAGGATTTGGTACAAGATACTTGCCTAAAAGCCTATCGTTTTATTCATTCTTTTGAGCCGGGGACATATGCTAAAGCTTGGTTATTTCGCATTCTAAAGAATAATTTCATCAATGATTACCGTAAAAAATCGCGTGGTCCATCCAAAGTTGAATTTGAATGGGTAGAGCAATCTTTTTCTGGTGAAGATGATCCAGAACCGGCTCATCAGGCTGATTTACATGCGGAAACAGTCAATGAAATGTTGGGGGATGAAATTACCAAAGCGATTCAAGTCTTGCCTGTCGACTTCCGAATGATTATCATTTTATGTGATTTGGAGGAGTTTAGCTATGAAGAAATGGCGAAGATTTTAAATATCCCAATTGGTACGGTACGTTCGCGTTTACACCGTGCCAGAGCATTATTGAAAGAATCTTTAGCTACTTATGCTAAATCAAAAGGATATGGCGCTGACACTTTGTCAGATTTGGATTGAACTTTTAAATCAAGGCTTGTGTTAGCCCAAACAGAATGTATTAATTAATGAGCATGAAGAAGAGCTGTGAACATCAGAAAGATTGCATGAAGCTAATCCAGCGAATATTGGATAAAGAGGCAAGTCCAGAAGAGGAGGCTGCCTTTTTGGCAAACAAAGATCAATGTATTCCGTGTCAAGAGGGATATGAATTGGAAACGTCATTAAAGAAGGCCATTAAAGAAAAATGTACGGCAAAATGCCCTGATGAACTTTTTGCTCGAATCAAAGAGAAACTTTTTCTATTAATTATCCTTATTTCCATCTTAATTCCCTTATTTTGTTAGCTTAATCAAACAGCATTTTTTTGGAAGGGAAATTAATTATTTTTTCAGCACCTTCGGGTTCAGGTAAAACGACCATCGTTAAAGAACTCATCAAAAATAATTCCAATTTGGGATTTTCTATTTCAGCATGCACCCGAGATAAACGTGGGAGATCCGAGGAGAACGGGAAAGATTATTATTTTTTAAGTCCGGAGGAGTTTCGACAAAAAATCAATGAAGATGCCTTTGTTGAATGGGAAGAGGTGTATCCTGGAGCATATTATGGAACTTTGAAATCTGAAATTGAGCGTATTTGGGCTTCCGGAAAACACGTAATTTTTGACGTGGATGTTAAAGGTGGTCTAGCGCTTAAAAAGTATTATGGCGATCGTGCATTGGCCATTTTTGTTAAAGTTCCCACCTTGGAGATATTGGAAGAAAGGTTGCGTTCTAGGGGTACTGAGAGCGAAGAAGCATTATCTAAGCGTATTTTTAAGATGAAATTTGAATGGTCTTTTCAAAGTCAATTTGATGTCATCTTAGTCAATGATAAATTAGAGCATGCCATCGAAGAGGCTCAAGCCCTTTTTGATGATTTTACTAAATAATCCATGAAAATCGGTTTATTTTTTGGTTCATTTAACCCCATTCATCATGGTCATTTGATGATTGCACAAGCGGTTTTGAATCAAACGGATGTTCAACAGATTTGGTTTGTTGTTTCCCCTCAAAATCCCCATAAAAAGAGCAAAAGTTTGTTGCATGAGTTTGATCGATTGGATTTAGTCGAAAGAGCCATTGCAGATAATTTCCAATTCAAAAGCTGTGATATTGAATTCAGCCTAAAAAAGCCTTCATATACCATAGATACCCTTATTCATTTGTCGGAAAAATATCCTCAACATACTTTCGAATTAATATTGGGGGGTGATAATTTGGAGCAATTTAAAAGTTGGAAAAATTACGATAAGATTCTTGATTATTTTGGCCTTTACGTATACCCTAGAGGGGAAGAACCAAATTCCGATCTTTGGAGTCATCCAAAAGTAAAAAAGGTTAAAGCACCTGTTTTACATATTTCCGCGACCTATATCAGGGAATGCATTCAAAAAAATCAATCGATAAAATACCTAGTTCCTGATACAGTAGAGCAATTAATCGCTCAGAAAAAATTCTACATTTAGGCCTAAGCGCTTAAATTTTGTTTTCATTTTTTAGTCCATTTCCTTTTTTACGGCTTTGTTTCTGGTGGATTTTGGGCATTATGATGGTTCCCAATCAACCAGGAGGATCTCTTATTTCAGCGAAGTTCATATTTCCACTTTGTTTGCTAGTGGCTCTCTTTTTATGGATTTCAAATAAAACCGTCTTTTATTCTTTTCTCCTTTCAGTATGCTGTTTATTAGCCGCTTATTTTCATAGTTTCGAACGGGATTATCGCTTTCAAAAGCCCCCCAAAGACCTTATAGCTTTTCGATTTCAATCCACCAGTATACCTGTGGCCAAATCAAAGACTTATGCCTTAGAAGGCGAAATCTCTGCTTATTTAACTAGCAAAGGCCTCTGGCAAGAAATTCGAAGTAAAAGCCTTTTTTATTTGGAGAAAAAAGGCCCTGCTCCTCGAATAGGGGATTCCTATTTAGTTCATGCTCAGCTTCAAGCTATCCGGCCAGGAGCATTTCCTTATGGACAAAACTGGCCTGTATTTTATGCTCGAAAGGGCATATTCACAACTGGGTATTTATCTAGGAAACAGGTAAAATTACTACAACCTTCACATTCTAATTTCTCCCTACTCGTCCTTTTTGACCATTGGCAGCGGACCCTACTCCATCATTTACATCGTGTTGTCCTTGAAGAAAGAAATAAGGCCGTGGCGGGTGCCATGTTATTAGGGAGTCATGAAAAGATTGATTTTGAAACAAAAAAAAGCTATGCCGCCTTAGGGGCTATTCATATTTTATCTGTCTCTGGAATGCACATTGGGATACTTTTTATGTGTTTACAATTTTTCCTAAAATTCATTCCTAAGCGAACCAGGCTGATGCAAGTAGCCTTGTTTGCTTTTCCTATAATCCTGATTTGGCTGTATGCCGGTATCACAGGTTTTTCAGCACCAGTAGTAAGAGCCAGCTGGATGTTTTCCGTTGTGCTATTTGCTCAGACATTCCGTTACCCTGTAAATTCCATTAATTTACTTTCGTTTACTGCATTTATCATATTGATTTGGGATCCTATGCAATTATATGATGTAGGATTTCAATTGTCTTTTTTGGCGGTTTTGGGTATTCTTCTGTTTCAACCTTATTTAAATGCTATTTGGCAGCCAACAGTAGAAAGGCCCATACTTAATTACCTAATTAAACAAGTGATATCCTTGACCACTGTGGCAATTGCCGCTCAAATTTTGTCCTTTCCTTGGATATTGTATTACTTCCATCAATTCCCTCATATCGGGATTATGTTATTGGCTAATCCCATATTGGTATTAATTTCTTCCATTTCATTAGTCTTGGGGATGGCTTTTCTAATCTCAGCGCCTATTTTTCAAGCGGTCGGCTACATTACATGCTATGATGTTCTAGGAGCATTGTTTGATTATAGCCTTCATATGTTGCATGCGCTCATGTATTGGCTTGAACGTGAATTTGAACCGACGATTCCCTTTTTACATTGGGACGGATGGATGTTCTTTCCTTATTTTTTAATCCTTATATGGAGTATATCCTGGTGGAAAACACGTAATCTTACCTATTTAATCTTATTGCCCATATTGATGCTGGGAAGTGTTGGCTATTTTCAGTGGGAGCAATGGAAGTTAATGAAAGAGCAATCTATGGCTTACCTAGCACAGTATAGGGGAGACCCTGTTTGGATTCATCTCAAAGGATTAAAAGCTAAGCTAGTAGGGCCATCAGGTATGTACCAAGACCCCGCTTGGATACAATCTAATATTTTACCTCTTTTAGCCAATCACTATGTACAGGATACTGTTCAGGTAACTTGGGATTCAACCAGAAATCTTTCTTGGTATTGGAAGGGAAAACATTACTATTGGGCAAAGAATGAACAAGGTTTAATTCCTAAGCATGTAGATGTTTTTATTTTGAATGGCCGACTTAAAAAGGCCCATTGGAATGAGCTATTGAAATATAATATAGAAAGTCAATGGCTTTGGACACAATCAATACCGGCTTATTACCGAAGACCTTTAACCTCATCTCACAATCAGCTAGCCTTGGATTCCGTTTCTGCTCAGGTATATTAAAAAAGGCTGTCGTTTCGGACAGCCTTTCTAATTTATTTATTTTTTTGCTCTTGACGTTTACGCTCGTTTGGATCAAGGTAGATCTTACGCATACGTAAAGACTTAGGAGTGATTTCTAAGTATTCATCCTTTTGAATGAATTCCATACACTCTTCTAATGAGAAGTTTAATTTTGGAGCAATCTTGGTATTGGTATCCGTACCCGAAGCACGCATATTGGTTAATTGCTTGGCATTTTGCAGGTTTACCTCAATATCGTTTTGGCGATTATGCTCACCGACTACCATTCCTGAGTAAATCTCCTCACCTGGATCAATGAAGAACACCCCTCTGTCTTGTAATTTATCAATAGCATAAGGAGTAGCAACACCCGTATTCATTGAAATTAAAGAACCATTGATTCTACCTGGAATGGGACCTTTGAATGGCTCATATCCAATAAAACGGTGGGCCATGATTGCTTCACCGAAGGTAGCAGTTAATACTTTAGAACGTAATCCAATCAAACCTCTTGAAGGGATATTAAATTCTAAGTGTTGTAAGTCACCTTTAGGTTCCATAATCAATAATTCTCCCTTTCCTTGGGTTGCTAATTCGATTACTTTACCCGCTACTTCTTCTGGTACATCTACCACTAATGATTCGATTGGCTCTAATTTTTCTCCATTTTCACCTTCTTTATAAATTACTTGAGGCTGCCCTACTTGTAATTCATAACCTTCGCGACGCATGGTTTCAATCAAAACAGACAAGTGAAGAATTCCACGACCGAAAACTAAGAATTTATCCTCACTTTCCGTGGTCATTACTCTTAAAGCTAAGTTTTTCTCAGTCTCCTTGAATAGACGCTCACGGATATGGCGAGAAGTTACCATTTTACCTTCTCTTCCGAAGAACGGTGAGTTGTTAATGGTAAACAACATATTCATCGTTGGTTCGTCAATGGCGATACGCTCTAATGCTTCTGGATTTTCTGGATCAGCTAAGGTATCACCAATTTCAAAATCTTCAATACCTGTTACCGCGCAAATCTCACCACATTCAACAGTATCAACGCGTACCTTTCCAAGGCCTTCAAATACTTGTAGTTCTTTGATACGCATTTTCTTCACTGAACCATCAGACTTACAAAGAGCAATGGGCATATTTTCTTTCAAGGTTCCACGCTCCAAACGTCCGATCGCGATACGACCAACAAAAGAAGAGTAGTCCAAAGAAGTAATTTGCATTTGAGGAGTACCTTCCTGAACCTTAGAAGCAGGAATGTGCTCAATGATGGCATCTAATAAAGGGATGATATTGTCAGTTGGGGTCTTCCAATCTGTATTCATCCAGCCTTGTTTAGAAGAACCGTATAAGCATGGGAAATCCAATTGCTCTTCAGTCGCATTTAAGTTAAACATTAAGTCAAAAACTGACTCATGTACTTCATCTGGACGACAGTTTTCTTTATCTACTTTGTTAACAACCACGATTGGTTTCAAACCTAAAGCGATAGCCTTAGATAATACGAAACGTGTTTGTGGCATTGGGCCTTCAAAGGCATCCACTAATAACAAAACACCATCAGCCATACGTAATACACGTTCCACTTCTCCTCCAAAGTCGGCGTGACCAGGAGTATCAATGATGTTGATTTTAACGCCATTATAGCGAACGGATACGTTTTTGGAAACGATGGTAATTCCACGCTCTCTTTCTAAGTCGTTGTTATCCAAGATCAGATCACCGAATTCTTGATTTTCTCTAAAAATCTTAGATGCATGAATGATTTTGTCGACTAGCGTAGTTTTACCGTGGTCAACGTGGGCAATGATGGCAATGTTGCGAATGCTTTGCATAAAATAATGGCGCTTTGATGAAATCAAATCTCTCTGCCAGAGGAAATTTAAGGTGCAAAGGTAGGGATTATTTCTTAGAAAAGTACTAATTGTATTGAATGAAATCGCGAAAACTTAATCTTGACTAACTTTCTGAGAAGTAGATTTCGTCTTCTTTGGATAGAAGTGGGCTATTTTTTTCAGGATACTTTCTGAATCAATACCACATAATTGATAAAGTTCATGAGGCTCTCCATGTTCAATTATATCATCTGGGACCCCTAAACGTAAAATTGGCTTATTGTAGCCATGGTCTAGCATAAACTCGGCGATAGCAGAACCAAAGCCACCTTGTATGCAGGCATCTTCCACCGTAATTACTTGATTATACTTGGTAAATACTTCATGAAGTATTTTTTCATCCAATGGTTTCACGAATCTCATGTCGTAAAGCGCTGGATTCATTCCTGCTGATTTGGCTTTTTGACAAGCTAATTCAGCCTCATTTCCGATATGGCCAATACTTAATATGGCAACATCCTCTCCATCAAATATCTTTTGTCCTGTTCCAATTTTAATTTCCTCGAAGGAGGTCCTCCATACAGGCATCACTCCTGCACCACGAGGGTATCGGATGGTAATGGCTTTTTGATGTTCTTTAAATGTATCTAAAGACGCAGTGTACATGATATTTCTAAGTTCTTGCTCGTTTCTAGGAGCAGCAACTATCATGTTGGGTATACAACGCATATAAGCTAGGTCATATAAACCATGATGTGTAGGACCATCAGCGCCAGCTAAGCCAGCTCGGTCTAAACAGAATATCACGGGAAGCTTTTGTAGACAAACATCATGAACTACTTGGTCATAGCCTCGTTGCATGAAAGAACTATAGATATTACAAAATACGGTTAAACCTTGCGTGGCCATACCAGCTGAAAATGTAACAGCATGTTGTTCGGCTATCCCCACGTCAAAAGCCCGGTCAGGCATAGCTCTCATCATAATATTCAAAGAGGAGCCGGAAGGCATAGCAGGCGTAATTCCCATAATTTTAGGATTTTGCTCTGCTAATTCTAATATGGTATGTCCAAAAACCTCTTGATATTTAGGAGGTTGTGGATTATCGAAGGTCTTTTTATGGATTTCCCCAGTGATTTTATCAAATTTTCCTGGGGCATGCCAAAGTGTTTGATCTTTTTCTGCTAATGAATACCCTTTCCCTTTGGTAGTAATACAATGTAAGATTTTAGGTCCAGGAATATCCTTTAAATCATTTAAGACCGTGGTTAAATATTGTACATCATGGCCATCAATGGGTCCAAAATACCTTAAATTTAGCGATTCAAAGAGATTACTTTGCTTAAGTAATGTGGCTTTCAGTCCATTTTCAATTTTAGATACAATCTCCTGGGCGGATTTTCCAAATTTGGACATCTTTCCCAATAGATTCCAAACATCATCTTTTACTCGATTGTAGGTATGTGAAGTGGTGATGTCGGTTAAATATTCCTTTAAGGCACCAACATTGGGGTCGATGGCCATGCAATTATCGTTGAGGATAATGAGCATATTATTAGGAATATCCCCGGCATGATTCATTGCCTCGAAGGCCATACCGGCTGTCATCGAACCGTCACCAATGACGGCAATGTGCTGTTTATGAAACTCTTTTTTATACCGAGAGGCGACAGCCATACCTAAGGCTGCAGAAATGGAAGTGGATGAATGGCCAACGCCAAAAGCATCATATTCACTTTCCGAACGCTTGGGAAAGCCACTTATTCCTCCTAATAGTCGATTTGTATGAAATGAATCCTGGCGACCAGTGAGTATTTTATGTCCGTAGGCTTGATGGCCGACATCCCAAACGAGTTGATCGTCTGGCGTGTTGAAAACATAATGTAAGGCAACGGTCAATTCGGTAACCCCTAATGAAGCACCAAAATGCCCTCCATTGACTGATACATGGTCAATAATAAATTGGCGCAATTCATGGCAAACTGCAGGTAAATCTGCAGGGGACAACTTCCGCAAATCCGCTGGGGATTGGATTTTGCTTAGGATAGGTCCGGCTTGAAATTGCATACTTGGAGGGGTATTTTTTATAAAGGGTTCTTTTCTAACTATACAAAGGTAAAAATGTTTTTGGCTGACTAGTCATTTTTTTGACTTGCTTTAAACAATCGTTTCTTTTCATGTTTGCTTAAACTCTCATAACCCGAGGTAGAAATTTTATCTAAAATGGCGTTCAATTCATCCTCTTCAATCTCATCGGCATCATTTTGTTCTACGAAATCTTGTATTTTTCGTTGGATGGTCATGGAATAAGAGTATATTTTTTCTTCGGGTGCAGGTCTGCGTGATTGTCTTTTTTGGTAAGAGTAAGCATACAGAAAGCCTAAAAGGGCTCCGCCTAAATGGGCGATATTTCCTCCGGCATTAGTTCCTGTTGTTTCAATCATGGACCAAAGAATATAAAATGCCGCGACATATTTAATGGCTACTTCTCCAAAGATTAATAGGTGTACCTTATAGTTGGGTTGTAAAGTGGCTGCACCCACCACGATAGCAAAAACACTGGCAGAAGCACCATTTAAGAAAATGGGGCCCTTCATGACAAAATAGGAAAAGCTATTCAGTAATAAAATATAAGCAATAGCTCCGGCTAATCCTCCTAAAAAATACAATTGAATCAAGCGCTTTTGCCCTATAAAAGTGTGGATGATTTGTCCAAACCAATACAGAAACAGCATATTGAATATCAGGTGGAAAATCTCAAAATGAGCAAAGAAATAAGTGAAGAATGTCCAAGGTTTGTACAAAACGACCTTAGGTTGTGAGGAGAGGGCAATTTGCTCTAGGAGTAAATTATACCAGTCTTCTTTACCCGCTAATGATAAAAATACATGGGTTAAAGAAATGACAACAAAGACTACCACATTGGCTAATATCAAGCGCCATAACCCATTTTCTGGGTTTTGAATGACTAGCCGAATGTCCTGCCAAATACTTTTCATCTCAATAGAAATTATTCCTTTGTGTTTTCCAAACCTTTAATAGGATCACCGCAAAAATCATTCCACCAATGTGAGCGAAATGAGCCACATTATCTCCCTGGCTTTGTTGGATACCTGCATAGAGCTCATAAAGTCCGTAAAAGGTGACAAAATATTTCGCCTTAATGGGTATGGGAAAGGGAAATAAAAACATTTCTGAATTGGGGAATAAATAACCAAATGCCATGATGATTCCGAAAATGGCACCTGATGCACCACCTAGTGCTCCCATATTGATTAATGCTTCATAATTAGCAATTACCCAATTGATGTTAATTTGCCCACCTGGTGCTGAAATAATGCCATAATGCTGGGCATAATCAATTAAATTTTCTGAGTTGGGATTAGCTAAAACCAGTTCTGTGGCTCTCCTAATTTCTGCGAAGTCGATGAAGTGTTGGATCCCCATATACAAAAGGCCTGCCCCAATACCACAAAAAAAGTAAAAGAAAAGAAATCGTTGAGCCCCCCAAATACGTTCTAGTAAGGATCCAAACATGTAAAGTCCAAACATGTTTCCCAGTAGGTGCATGAAGCTAGCATGCACAAACATGTAGCTTACTACCTGGAAAAAGCGGAAATCGCTGGCTCCAAAATAATGCAAAGTGAGAAAGTCTTGAGGAAAGCCGAAACCCTTGATCAAGTAAAGTCCTACATTGATTAACAATAAAGTACGAACAGTTGGTGTTAAGTTTTGTAGCATTTCTTTATTCTTCGTATCCCCAATCTATCGAGGTTTTCATGTCTTTAATGATCAATCCCATGGATTTGAAAGTAGCTCTAATTTCATCCACTTTGTCATATTGCTTACTCCGCTTGAATTCAGTATACAATTGAAGTAATCCTTGAATCATATTTTCCCATTGGTCAGGCAGTTCTTCTTTAATACCTAAAATGTCTTCTAGGAATGAAATATAATTTGTTTTCAAGGATTCAAATGCCTTTTCTCCAATGGACTCTAATGAAATTTGTCCAGTATAAATCTGATTTATTTTCTTCAATAAAGTAAACAAATGAGCTATAGTAACAGCCGTATTTAAATCATCGTTCATTCCATCGTAACATCCCTGAACGGCAGCTTGAATTTCTTCCGCATGCTTACTTTCAATAGCTGCCGCATTGGCAACTTCTGGGAATGACATGTTCTTGACGATTCTTAGGCCATTAGCGATACGTTTATAGCCTTTTTGGGCTGCTTTTAGTGCCTCATTGGAGAAGTCCAGGGTACTTCGGTATTGAGATTGTAACATAAAAAAGCGCACCGTCATTGGGCTGTAGGCTTGTTCCAATAGAGGATGACTTCCACTAAATAATTCAGAAGGTAAAAATGAATTACCTAGTGATTTGCTCATTTTTTGCCCATTAACGGTGAGCATATTGGTATGCATCCAATACCTGACTGGTGCTTTGCCATAGGTAGCTTTGGCCTGAGCAATTTCACATTCATGATGTGGGAATTTTAAGTCCATTCCACCGCCATGAATATCAAAGGTGTCTCCTAAGTACTTGTGACTCATGCAAGTACACTCCAAATGCCAGCCTGGAAATCCTTCTCCCCAAGGAGATGGCCAATGCATGAGGTGCTCTGGAGCAGCTTTTTTCCACAAGGCAAAATCCAATGGATTTCTTTTTTCACCAACCCCGTCCAAATCCCGTGTTTCAGTCAATAAATCTTCTAAAACTCGACCAGACAGTTTTCCATAATCTCCCCCTTGTTTATTATAGCTTTCTATATCAAAATAAACAGATCCATTGGACTCATAAGCTAATCCTTTGTCTAATAGAGTTTTAGTAGTTTCAATTTGCTCCATGATATGTCCCGTGGCCGTTGGCTCAATACTCGGGGGAAGTAAATTAAACTGCTCCAAAACTTGGTGGAAATTTTGCGTATACCGGTGCACTATTTCCATTGGCTCTAGCTTTTCCAGCTTGGCCATTTTACCAATTTTGTCCTCTCCTTCGTCTCCATCACCCACTAAGTGACCTACATCGGTAATATTCCTCACATAACGTACTTGATAGCCTAGGTGACGTAAGTAACGGTGCAGGATGTCGAAGGAGGTGAAAGTCCTTAAATTACCCAAATGAACATAATTATAAACGGTTGGACCACATACATATAAACCTACATGTGGAGCATTAATGGCCGTGAATAATTCTTTTTCTCTACTGAGGGTATTATATAATTTTAAGGCTTGCATGGTTTGAACGATTCCTTTTCGGATGTGCTATTTATAAAAGAATTAAAATTACTTTGATTCTTTTAAACCACCAAACGATTTATCGCCTTGGAATGTTTTATGGGAGGGAGGATTGCTCGACTCATTCTATTATCTTTGTTTAAATATTGAAATTCCATTTAAAATCCAGCATGTATTTACGAGAAGTAGCTGATGATAATTCATTAAAGAAAGCTTTTTTGACATTTCCTGTTAGCCTTTATGCAACTGATGCTAATTGGATACGTCCATTGGATTCCGACATAGAGTCTATTTTTGACCCTAAAAAAAATCCACAGTTCAAGCATGGGGAAGCTATTCGTTGGTTATTATTCAATGAAGATCATCAAGTAATTGGTCGAGTGGCAGCATTTTATGATGGGAAACCCGCCAAAGATGGAGAATTAGCTGCGGGAGGGATGGGGTTTTTTGAATGTATCGAAGATCAGAAAGCTGCTTTTATTTTGTTTGATGCTTGCGCAGATTGGTTAAAATCCAAGGGACTAGAGGCGATGGATGGCCCTATTAATTTTGGAGAAAGGGATAGCTTTTGGGGATTGATGGTGAAAGGTTGGGAATTTGAACCTACCTATAAAATGCCTTGGACTAAGGAATATTATATTGCCTATTTTGAACAATATGGATTCAAGGATTATTTCCAGCAATATGTATTTGTATCACCCGTATCTGCAGCGAATGTAGCCCCGTCCATTGAAGAAAAAGCACAACGAATTTATCAGAATCCGAATTATGTGTTCAAGCACATTGAAAAATCAGATTTGAGTAAATATGCGGAAGATTTTAAAATCATTTTCAATGCAGCTTGGGCCAAATTTCCAGGTGTAACAGCCATGAGCTCAGAGCAAGCTCAAAAGCTCGTAAAGAAAATGAAGCCTATCATTGATGAGCAATTATTATGGTTTGCTTATACATCAGAGGGTGAACCTGTTGCCTTTTTTATTGTTATTCCTGATTTAAATCAAATTGTCAAGCACCTGAATGGGAAGATGAATGTTTGGGGAATGATTAAATTTTTACTTTTAAAATGGAAGGGAGCGCTAACTCGTTGCTGTGGGGTGATTTTTGGAGTTGTTCCCGAACATCAAGGCAAAGGTGTGGAGTCTGCCATCGCCTTACGTTTCCGTCAAGCTGCTCGAGATAATCCTTTTTATCCATATGAAACCATGGATATGAATTGGGTGGGTGATTTTAATCCGAAAATGCTTCGATTTGTTTCCCAATTGGGAGCCAGTATCGATAAAACATACATTACATATCGTTATTTATTTAATCCAAACCAGCCCTTTAGTCGTTGTCCTAAAGTAGGCTAAATAATTTAAAATGAGCTTATTATCAATTGGAACAGTGGCTTTTGATGCCCTGGAAACCCCGTACGGAAAAACAGATAAAATCATCGGTGGATCTTGTACTTACATTAGCCTATCAGCGGCATTTTTCCTGCCAAAGGTAAATGTTGTGGCAGTAGTTGGAGATGATTTTCCCAAGGAATATATGGAAACTTTGGAGGAGAAAGGAATCGATTTGACTGGCTTACAGATCAAAGAAGGAGAAAAAACATTCTTTTGGGCAGGTAAGTATCACAATAATATGAATACCCGTGATACCTTGGTAACTGATTTGAATGTATTAGCGGATTTTCAGCCAGCAATTCCTGCATCTTATCAAGATTGTGATTATTTAATGTTGGGAAACTTGACGCCACAGGTTCAAATAGATGCCATTCAGGGTTTAACAAAGCGACCTAAATTAATCGTAATGGATACGATGAATTTTTGGATGAATGTGGCTATGGATGATTTGAAACGTGTGTTGAAAATGGTTGATGTCCTTTGCATTAATGATGAGGAGGCTCGTCAATTATCTGAGCAATACTCCTTGAGAATAGCGGCTAAGATGATTATGGCGATGGGACCTAAAACATTGATCATTAAAAAGGGAGAGCATGGTGCTCTCTTATTCCAAGACGATAAAATGTTTTATTGCCCAGCTTTGCCTTTGGAAGAAGTATTCGATCCAACGGGAGCGGGAGATACCTTCGTTGGGGGCTTTATTGGGTACTTAGCACAAAAAGATGATACATCCTTTGAAAGTATGCGTCAAGCTATCGTGTACGGTTCAGCAATGGCTTCCTTTTGTGTGGAGAAATTTGGAACAGAACGTTTATTTGAAATAAGTCCTGCTGATTTGGAAGCCCGAGTGAATGAATTTAGGGAATTAGCTAGATTTTAAGCACCTACCATCACCACATGTAATTCATCCAAGTTCAAGTATTGATTCGCTATTTCGCGCAATTCTTGAGCTTGGCATTGAACGATTTGCGTTTGAAATTGATCATAGAAATCAGGCGCTAGGTTTTCTAGTTGAATGACCTTTATTTTTTCTGCTATATCGAAAGCCTGGGTTAATTCGCCGGTAAAACTACCCATCAAGTAGTTTTTGACTAATTCTAATTCTTCATTCTGCACTAATTCAGTTTGAAGCAAACGTATCTCTTTTTTGATTTCATCCAAGGTTTGCTCGCTATTTTCTCCATTGACATCCGTTCCCGTAACCCAATAGGAAGACTCTTTTAGTGCAACGATGGACGATGAAATACCATAGGTAAATCCTTTATCTTCTCGAATATTATTCTGAAGTCTTGAGCCGAAGTAACCGCCTAAAATGGTATTTAAAATACTAAATTTAAAATAGTCAGGATGCGTTCTCCCGATGGCTAATTTACCTGCTCGAATGGATGTTTGTAATGCGCCATCCCGACATTCATGTTCTACTTTGGAGGATTGGGGGAATACTTCTGGTAAATTAGTTGGCCACGATTGCTCGAAACGTAATTGACCTAATTGCTGATCAAGTAAGCGCATTTCTTGCTTGGATATTTTGCCAGAAAGAAAGATAATGGGTTTGACATTGGCCCAAGTAGACGTATAAAAGTTATATAAATCCATTCGGCTTAAGTCCGCAAGACTTTCAGGGGATGAATATCGGCCATAGGCATGTTGACCAAAAATTTGTCCGCGGAATAATTGACTTGCGGCAAATGATGTTTTTTGCCAATTCAATTTATTTTTTTGGATTTCAATGGCAATTTCTTTCTCGTATTCTTCTTGGCTAAATGTAGCCTCCTTTAGCAATTCAGCCACCCAGGGAATTAATGCTTCAAAGTGTTTATTAAGGCCATATACAGAGAAATTAGCATGATCTAAATTTGCTTGAATATCCCAAAATGCACCTAAAAAATCAAATGCTTCATGTATTGCTTGCGCAGAATGGGCCTTTGTCCCTCTTTTCATAAGATTAGCTGCCATATTGGCTAACCCAGCTTTGGATCCAGATTTTGAGCCCGCCGGGCTGATAATCTCCAACTTAAACACAGGTTGTTCTCCTAGGTTTATGGAATAAACCGGAATCCCATTACTTAAATGAAACACATCAACCATTGGGAATTTTACTAATTCAATGGGATAAGCAGGAGGAGGAGTGGAACGATCTAGCATGATATTCGGGTAAAAAACAAATGACATTCCTAGGAATGTCATTTGAAATCAAAAGATGTATTTTGGCTTATTTCTTAGAGGCACCGTTATTAATAGCCGCTAACAAGGAAACACGAAGTGTGTTAGCTAGAGGGCTACCAGAACCTGTTGGAACTAAGTAAGCAAAATCAAATCCGTATTTTTGGTCTAATTTAAAACCAACTCCGAAAGTGAAATATTTACGATTTCCTTTCATTTCGCTTTCATTGAAATAACCTGTTCTTAAAGCGAATGAATTATTGAATAAGTATTCAGCACCGATTGAAGTAGTGATTTCTTTTAACTCTTCACCAAATCCGTCTGGAGCATCAAACAATGAACTGAAGATTCCACCGATGGCAGTGGCATCATTTGGATCATTACCCACTTTAGCACCATTAGCGTCAATGGAATATGGAGTAGGCACCATTAATTTGTTAAAGTCTAAGGTAAATGTTAAACGATTTCCCTCAGAAATATCTTTAGTAGTTGCCATTCCAAAACGCAAGTTGGTAGGAATGAAGTTTTTATCAATACCACCGTAAGAAACCTTACCTGAAATATTAGACAAAACTAAACCGTAGGTATATTTCCATTCTTTAGCTGAAACGCTGTTCCAATATAAGGCCACATCAGCAGCTACTGTTTGAGCAGGTTTCATTGCTACATTGGATCCATTCGTTCCAGTATAGTTTCCTAATAAATTCGAATTGATGTATTTTAAATTAACACCTAAAGATAAAGTGTTTGATAATTTACGAGCATGAGACGCAGTAATAGCATATTCTTTCGAATTGAAGTTACCTGCACTCTGACCTGTTGAAGTAGTTGCTTGGAATAAACCTTGATCAAAATAATTGATGGAAAACCCGAATGCTTGATCTTTACTAGTCTTTTTGTATCCAGCTATGTTGTATAGTGCCATATCATTTACCAAGTTTCTTAACCAAGGTGTATATGATATAGAGAATCCTAAGTCTTTCTCAGCTGTAGCTAATTTAGCTGGATTCCAATAAATGGCGTTGACATCCGATGAAATAGCGACACCAGCATCTCCCATACCAGCCGAACGTGCATCTGGAGCAACATTCAAGAATAACATGGTTGGTGTAGGTATTCTTCCTGCATTTATTTGACCAGAAACTAATGCTTGTCCAAACGCACAAGTACTAATCAAACCTGCTACCAAGGTTAATAATGCTTTTGGGAATAATGAATTGTTTGTCGTCATTGTTTAAAAAAATTAGAGAGTCTTGTTTAGCATAAAGCCAAGGCCAAAAATAGGCATTTTTACGCTAATTGTTGTTTTGTAAGCTAAAATATTTGTCAAAATTTATTTTAAGGTAGCTATTTTGCCTTGGTACTTGCGGATATTGGAACCTTGGATATCTTTGATTTCAAGCATATAATTAGCTCCTAAACCGATATTTCTAAGCTCTGATTCATTAAATTGGAATGAAAGATCTAAAAATTCCGAACCTCCTCCCAGTAAATTTCCCTCTTTTTCTATTACGGTTTGACCTAAGATGCTGATAATTTTAAAATTATACTGATAATCTGACCAAAACTTTTCTTGACTCAGGCGAATGTTTAATTGTTCTTGAAAAGGATTAGGATATACTAGGCAAAAATTAGCTGTAAGATTCTCTTTCGAAACTTGAAAACGAAACGATGACTCGCTCATGTTATTGTTTATATCAAAACATTTTACCTGAATTTTGTACTCTCCGGGAACTAAATTTTGAAAGGGATATATCGCCGTCCCCTCGTTGCTTTGGCCTGATTTGGGAATAAAGTAATCAACCAAGGGGATTTTTAAGGTATCATTTACCAAAATATAACTGATTTCTCCATTCATTTTGCGCCATAAAAAACCACTATCATCTTTAAGCTGAATCTGTAATATGGGTTTTGAGCTTGTAGCTTCTACATTTGGTTCATTTAGGCTAATCTGAATTTTTGGGCTCTGGTTATCTGAAAAATTGGTTTTAGTGGCTATTTGTACCATGGATTTAGCACCTGCCCAGGTCATTCCAAGGGTGTCTTTTCCAATTATTTTTAATGTCACTTGTTGGTTTCCTCCCATTGGTGGAATATTTTTTGGGGAAAAGGAGATTTTCCCATTGGTTATTTTACTTGATATCTTCCAAAAGATCTCTCCATCTAGTTTATATGAATAGCTAGCAGTTTTAGTACCTAAGGTTTTTTGAGGTGTATCTGGTCCTACCAATGATATTTCTACTTCATTTGCTGGGCCCGGCATTGGTATACTAATCAGTTTTTCACTTCCTGATAATAGACTATCTTCGGGTATGTTTATTGGCTGATAAATCCATGGTAAATCCGCAGAAGGATCTCCCAACAAACTAATATTACGGTTGATTACTCCTGCGTGACTTTGGTTTTTGGTATCTCTGAACAAGTCGCCCATTTTATAATTTTTTTGATGAGCATGTTCTTGAATGAGGCGATAAAATGCTTGACCAAAGATGTAATTGCTGCTTTGAAATACGGGTCTAGTTGTACTAATTAGGCCAATCGCTCCTCCTTTGTCTGAAAGTAAGCTTAATTCTGCACCCGATAATACATTAGGATCATCAAATCTTCCGAATTGACAAGTGGCAGTCAGCACCCAAGGAAGATGTTGGGCATTATTTAATTTCTGAATATCCTCAGTTGTCCATATTTTTTCATCAGTCCAAACTGTCTCGGCTCCATGACCTATGAAATGAATAAAGTTCGCTTTTTGCTCCCAGGTATTTTTTACAGCTTGCCTGCCAGCTTTTGAACCATAAATTCCATTATTCAATTCCATGGGAAATTGATCCAAATAAATTTTTTGTTTTTGAAATAGGGGATTACTCTTGGCTAAACTCGACGAAAAATCTTCAGCATCTTGAACATGTAAATTGGAATCGCCGTCATCTGCAATCCAAGAAAACTGATAAATTGAAGCAGGCGAAGATTTTTGTTTTTCGGAATAATTTATCAGTTTATTGACTAAAACTAGGGCTTCATTGGGATTTCTAGCGGGTAATCGGCCAATACCAATAGAAAGTCTTTCATTTACTGCTTGATCTCCTTCTGTCCATGCTCCTTGGCCAGGTTCCAAAAATCCAAAATAGTCGTCAGAAGCATAGCTTAAAAGGGGATGAAAAGATTCTACACTTTCATAGGTAGGAACATAGCTCGCTTTTTCAATGGCTGTAGCTACTGAATTTTTATTTTTATAATCTATGGAGGCATCACCTAACAAGATAACATACTTTAATAGGGCATCTGGTCTATTTTTTTGGTCATATAAATAATCACGGATGGCAGTTACATCTTGTTTGCCACCGGCATATTCATGATAAATTAGATCGGTTGTAATTACACTCGTTTTAATTTGGGCCTTTGTATTTTTATACCAAGCCAGTTTCTCTGCGGCATTTTGAAGCCTAGGACTTGAGATGATGATGAGTTCGCTGGCTGGACTATGTTTAATGTCTTGAAGCTTCAACTGTTGTACAAAATCAGGGCTGCTTAATTTACTAGGTTCAAAAATTAATAATTTACTCCCTGGAGAAGTCGATATTTTTCCTTTTGCCTGTTTATTTGATAAACTAAGCCAGTCCTGATCTCCGTTTTTAAGCCAAATTTGATGCTTATCGTTAAGGTTTTGAATAGAAATGCTGAAACTGGAATCTTGTTGATTAGCTAAATAATATAATGGATTTTCATTGGCGGCATTGAAAAGTCGCGGGTAATTGAGTGTAAGGCTATTGAGGTAGCCTGTTCCGATACTATTGGCATAGTTGATTTTCCAGGACCATTGATTGTTTTTAATGTTCGGTCGAACAGTACCATAAAAATTTTTTACTTGAATTTTTTGGTCATATCGATCGCCTGAAATAGGACCTATCACCCAAGGTGGAAGCTTATTGTTTTCAATAGTGAACGTGAAAATCCCTTCTTTCACGGAGCTAGAAGCCAGCTGGCCAAATATTTCAGCCAATGCCCCTTCCTTATAATCTTTGATTGGATATTGAATGATTTTCTCGCTATTACCTGAAAAGGCATCCCCCAACCACTGCCTACCTGATTGGATAGCATTGGTAAACTCTGGTTGGTAGTGGAAATGGGACCAAGCGTAATCTAGGCTAGGCTCTTGTGCCTGTCCCCAAGTTGTTTGCTTGATTCTTTGGCTTTTTGGACTATCCCATCGAATAAAGTAGTAAGAGGAATCTGTATATGGGTGAGTCTCTGTTTTCCATCTTTTTTGATCTTTATCCCAAATGGTCAAATGAGCAGATTCAGCATAAAAACAAATTAGGTCATTGTCATCCCAAACACCATTTTCTTCGCCTAGGAATAAACTACTGATAGGTTCTAAGTCCTTGGTTCTAGGGCTATTAGTGAGTTGAGGAAGAATTCCTCTTTGGCCTTGAAAAATGACTACTTTTTGAGGATTAATGCGGCTAGGATCAATCTTGTTTTTTATTAGCCAGTCTTTATTGATTTGATATACTCCTGTCTGGCTGACAGCGATTTTTGTCCATGTACCTTCTGATAAGACAGAATGTGACTGGCAAAGGCTAATCCCAGGAAATAGAAAAACAGAAATAATAGCCAAGAAGATATGTCCAGGACTAATCGGTAGATTGGTTTTCCAATAAGCTAACTTGGGCATTTTTCGCTACTAAATAGAGTTTCCCGCTAATCTGTTCTTTGCAAATGTAACGGGTTCTACGAAGTTTCCCTTTGACAAGTTGGAGGTTTTTTAGAAAAAACAATTGATTCTCCTCGAGTTCGTGCAGGCTGACCAAGGGATTTTCAGGGTCAAAGGTTTTTAATACTTCCACTAAAGGAGTGTACATGGAGGAAGAAGCTGAGGGATTTTTTAGATAGGTCTTTAGGACGTTCACTAAGGCTTCGGGTAATAATTCAGGATCAAGGATGGGTTCGAATAAGTTATAAAACTCTTTTTTCCATTCATTGCCATGAGGAGAGACTTTGTTTTTATGTGCGAGGTAGGTGCTAAGATGGGCTACTTCATGGATGTAGGTGACCAAAAATGCATAGGGGTTTAGGTTGTGGTTCACCGTTATTTGATGTCCCTTTTGAGGAGAATAACGGTAGTCCCCTAATTTAGAGCCTCGTTCTTTACTGACAATAAAGTCAAAGGAATAGTCTTGCCAAAGCTGAAAACAATACTCAGCGACGCTGGCGGGGAAATGATCGAAAAAGGATTGAATTCTTTTGCTTTTGACCATCGTGAAAAGGGCATAAAAAAAGTCCTTCGCATGCGAAGGACCTTTCTCTCTTTTGCTTAGAAATTATTTCTTAGCAGCAGTGTCAGCAGCAGCAGTGTCAGCAGCAGCAGTATCAACAGCAGCAGCAGCAGCAGTATCAACAGCTACAGAATCAGCAGCAGCTTCAGTTTTTTTCTCACCACAAGATGCCAAAGTTACCATTGCAGCAACGAAAGCTAGAGCGAATACTTTTTTCATTTTTTTGATATTTAAGGTTTGAGTTACAAAACTAATGGATTGATTTGTATCTACCAATAATTTTGACAAAATTTTAAGAAATTTTTAAGTATTGGTCAAGATTTTTTCAAAAAACCTTATTTAGGGAATATATTGGGCGTTTTTAGAACTTAAAAATATTAAGTAATTCTTAAGGAATTCTAAAATTAATGGATCTTTAGCGGATTAAATCCTTAAATCGGTCATAAAAACCACTACTTTTAAAAGTAAAAGATTTGTGCAAAACGTAGTTAGACACAAAACTAAAGCCCATACCGTTGGTGGTAGTAAGTACTTGAGTGAGGTTGATTTTTTTAACTGAATAAGGTATTTGCCAATAAAAATCATTCATGATTCCATGTAAAGCGCGATAGGGCAATACACTAAAGAACCAAGTGACAAATCCTGAAAAAGACGCAACCATTAAGAATTTAATCATTTCCCTCCTTGTTTGCTGCGACTGGCGGGCATTAAAGGCAAATAGTTTTGTCAGAATAAATCCAACGACTAATGAAATGTAATAAGCGGGTAAAATGGATTCTTCGTAACTTACTTTAAACCAATCTTTGATCAATCCGCCGGATATTAGTTGTACTACAGCTCCAGTTCCCGCAATAAGGAAATAGGCTAATAGGTCTTTTTTATTAAATAGTTTAGAGTTCGATTTGCTCAAAATGGCTAATGATTAGAAAACGCTTTTGACTAGGCTAGGGTAAACTCCTAATATGATAGTACCAAGTGTGCAAGCCCAAAGCGCTACTTTGAATAGAGCAGGAACTTCAATTTTTTCTATTTCTCCAGCCTTCAAATAAACAGCTATGATTCCTTTGAAATAGTAGTAAATACCTACTGCTGACATCAAGATGGCCAAGATGACAGGGTAAATAATATTTCTACTAAAGGTGTCAGAGAAAATAAAAAATTTACCCCAGAAACCAGCCGTTAAAGGAATACCTGCTAAAGAAAGCATCGAAATGCTGAAGCATAAAGCTAAGCCTGGATTGTTTTTAGCAAGGCCTTCAAATGAACTGAAATTTTCTGGTTTCTCTACGCGGGCACTTTGGTATTCCGATACTAAAATTAATACAGCAAAGGCCACCACAGTTGCCAATGTATAAGATAATGAATAGTATAAGATACTGGAAGTGGTACTGATTTGCTTAGAACTTACTGTTAATAACAAGTAACCAGCATGAGAGATACTGGAGAATGCTAGCATTCTTTTCACACTCTGCTGATAAACGGCCGAAATATTTCCTACGACCAGCGTTAGCATACTGATGAAATATACGGGTAGTACCCAGACGGTATATAAACTTCCGAAGATGCCTGAAACCAGGTGAAATAGCGCCGCAAAGCTAGCTGTTTTCACGATGGTCGACATAAACATGGTGAAAATGGTTGGAGCTCCTTCGTAAACATCGGGAGTCCAAAAGTGGAAAGGTGCCGCTGATACTTTAAACAATAATCCTACGATAATTAATAAAACTCCAATGAACAAAAAGGTTGGCATGGACTCAGGAGCAGTGCTGGTAAGAATTGTCCCTATGTTTGAAATATAAAAAGAACGAGTAGCCCCGTAAACCAAGGTAATACCAAAAAGTAGGATACCCGTGGTAAATGAACCCATTAAGAAATACTTAATCGCAGCTTCATTCGAGCGAAGGTTTCTCTTGTCGCTACCTGTTAACACATACATGGCTACCGATAAGATTTCTAAACCCACAAACAAGACAATCATGTGATCGAATGATACCATTAAAATGGCCCCTACCACAGAAAATAGCATAATGGCATAATATTCTGCAGGATGAGTATGTTCATCATCTTGCCCAAATGCTTTAGAAAATGCTACTACAAAAAAGGCGGCTAATTGTATGATGAGACTAAAATTAATGGACGTGTTGGTCGTGCGGAACATATTTCCAAACCACAATAATTCATGATTCCAGTCGGAAACAGTCAAAGCCATGGAAACCACTAAGAATAATAGGGTTACCAATTGTATCGTTTTTCTAGGGAACCAAAATCCCAAGAATAAATTACTAATTCCAAAAAGAGATAAAGCAATGATAGCCGTCATAATTTTATGCGATGCTGTTTAAGTATTTTCGGGTTTCTATTTTAATATTGAAACCAAGGCCTGAACACCTGGTTCAGTAAAATTTAAAATCCATGTTGGGTGAACACCACCTATAATGACCAAGGCACAAAGCGGAATTAAAACCCATTTCTCCGCCGCACTTAAATCTTCAAAATCTTTTGTGATGCGAGAAAAGTTACCAAACATTGTCTTTTGAATCAGACGCAATGTATAAACAGCACCTAAAATAATGGTGATTCCTGCTACAATACCTATGATCATGTCATGATCAAATACGCTTTTCAAAAGTAAAAATTCTCCAATGAAACCATTGGTTAATGGTAAGGCTACTGACCCTAAACTTAGGATGACGAAGGCCACCGTCAATACATATGAGAATTGAGTGATACCGCCTAACTGAGCAATTTCCCTTGATTTTGTCCTTCTTTCGATAATTTCAATGATGAAGAACAAACCTACGATGTTAATACCGTGGGATAACATTTGATATAATGCTCCTTGAATACCTTCCACGCTTTGACTCAAAATACCAGCAGACATAAGACCAACGTGAGCAAAGGATGAGTAAGCCAATAAACGTTTGGCATCTTTTTGTTGAATCGCAATGATGGAGCCATAAATGATTCCGATCACAGAAAGGATGATAGCTGTATTACCCCATGTAATGATGCCCAAAGGGAACATGGGCAAAACCAAACGAATTAAACCATAGGTACCCATTTTTAACATGATTCCCGAAAGAAGCATGGTGGCCTGGGTCGGTGCTACCGTGTATGTGTCAGGTTGCCAGGTATGAAATGGGAAAATGGGCATTTTGATGGCAAAAGCAATAAAAAAGGCAAGAAATAAATTACCTTGAATATGCTCAGGCAGCATGGTGGCAGTTTGATACAAGGTTTCAATGTCAGATGAATGACTTCCCGGAGTAGCTAAATACACATAAATTAAGCCAATCAATAAAAATAAGGATCCAAATAAGGTGTAAACAAAGAATTTGAACGTGATCACATTTTTGTTTTCACCTCCATAAATGGCAGCCAAGAAATAAATGGGTAATAAAGAGGCTTCAAAGAAAAAGTAGAACAAAAAGGCATCTTTAGCCAAAAATGCTCCCATCAAGGCAGTTTGCATAGCAAGCATTAATCCTTGGTATTGTGTATTATTGGCCTTATCCGAATTGGCTGTAGTGGCCACAATGAAGGGTACCATCAGCGCGCAAAGACCTATTAAAATTCCATTCACACCGTCAACCCAAAGGGAGAAAGAAATGCCTGCTTCCTCTATCCAGGGTTTAGTGAAAACCAAACCATTTCCAGTTGCAGCGGCATCTTTCAATACTAAGATGGTTGCGACTAACTCAATGATAGATGCTGCCAGCGAGATAATGAATGCTTGTTTAGGCTTGGCTACCAAAAGAATGGCGCCTATCACAAGTGGGAAAAAAAGTATAAATAGTAAAGACATACCTTATTATTTCAAAGATGAATTATAATATTCGTGAGCGAAGTGTTAAAACTAGGATAAGCGCAATGGATACGACCATCATAAAAATATAGTAACCTACATTTCCAGTTTGGGCTCTTCTAATTTCATCAGACGCTGTTTTAACTGTTTTACCTACACCCTCCACGATTAAATCAATCACTAAGAAATCAATAACCTGGGCAAAGAAATTAGATAATACTTGGATAGGACGAACAAATAGGATATCGTACAACTCATCTATGTAAAATTTACGATAAATGATTTTCTGGATACCTTGAATGGATTCGTCATTTCCAGGTACAGCTTTTTGAATTCCAAAATAATAGATGGCTAACATAGCAGGCAGGAATGCGGCCAACAAGGGAGCACCCATTTCTAAACTAAAGAAAGATACTTCGCCAGCAGCATGAGGCTCAGGTAAAATGGGAGCTAACCAATGTGCTAAAAATTCATTTCCACCCGCAAAATGAGGTAAATTGATTAATCCTCCACCTACGGAAAATACTGCTAAAATGATTAATGGGAAAGTCATGCTCCAAGGTGACTCATGCAAATGATGCGCTTGCTTTTCTGTTCCTCTAAAGTCTCCCCAGAACGTCAAGATAAACACACGGAACATGTAGAAAGAAGTTAAGGCTGAACCTAATATGGCTAAGCACCACATCGCAAAATCATGGTGATATAAGGCAGCTAATATTTCATCTTTGGAAAAGAAACCTGCAAATGGAGGAATACCTGATATGGCAATTGTGCCTAGAAGAAAGGTAATGTAAGTGATAGGCATTTTACTTTTCAAGCCACCCATTTTACGAATATCTTGCTCATCTGACATGGCATGAATAACAGAACCAGCTCCTAAGAATAACAATGCCTTGAAAAAAGCATGTGTCATGACATGAAAGAAAGATGCAGTGTAAGCAGAGGCGCCTAAACCCATGAACATGTAACCTAATTGAGAAACGGTTGAATAGGCCAATACTTTTTTGATGTCATTTTGGAATAAACCAATCGCAGCTCCTAATAAAGCTGTGGCTAATCCTATCCAGCCTACAAAATGTAAAACTTCAGGGCTTAATTCAAATAAGGCATTAGCGCGAATCACCATATAAATACCTGCAGTCACCATTGTAGCCGCATGTATCAAGGCAGAAACAGGTGTTGGACCCGCCATGGCATCGGGTAGCCAAGTAAACAATGGGATTTGTGCGGATTTACCCATGGCACCAATAAATAAACAGAAAGCAATTAGGCCAATATTACCCACCTCAGTTCCGTCTTTTATGGTAGAGAAAATCGTTTGATAGTCGGTTGTGCCAAATTCTTGAATCAATAAAAATATACCTAGCAAAAAGCCTAAATCGCCTATTCTATTCATTATGAAGGCTTTTCTAGCGGCATCTCCATAACTATTCTTTTGATTCCAAAATCCGATTAATAGATAAGAACACAAACCTACCCCTTCCCAACCAATGAATAATACGGTGAAATTGGCACCTAAAACCAAAATCAACATGAAGAAGATAAAGAGATTTAAAAAGGAGAAAAATTTGCCAAAACCAGCATCATGTGCCATATAGCCCATGGAATACAGATGAATGAGTGTCCCTACTCCTGTAATCACTAATAACATCATGATGGATAAAGCATCGATTTGAAAAGCAAATGGAATGCTTAAATCAGCTACTTTAATCCAATCGGCTAATTGAATAATTTGTGTTTGACCATCAAAATTTAAAAATAGCTGAAGTGAAATTACAAATGCCACCAAAGGAGGGATGGTTCCCACGATTCCAGCGATTGATTTCGATAATTTCGGATAAGCCAAACCATTGATGGCAAAACCAATCAGTGGTAAAAGAGGAATTAATAGAAGTAATGACATAGTCGAATATGCGATGAAATTGTGCTGAAATTAATTTTTTAACTTATTAAGCACACCAATATCGATGCTTTGAATGTTACGATAAATCATAACGATAATCGCCAATCCTACCGCTACCTCAGCAGCAGCTACGGCCATAATAAAAAAGACAAAAATTTGTCCAGAAGGATCTGAATAATACGATGAAAATGCTGCCAGCAATAAATTTACGGCATTGAGCATCAATTCTATCGCCATAAATACGATGATGGCATTTCGGCGAGTAAGTACGCCTAATATTCCTATGCAAAATAATGCTGAACTCAGCATGATGTAATTTGTCAATGGAATGGTACGTATTATTTCTGGTATGGACTGCATGGTAAAAATGTAATGGTCAAATAAACAAATTGCCTATTCAAACGAATGCTTTTATGCGGGGCAAAAATAGGAAATAAACTGACAAAATAGAAATTATCTGGGGGTCTAACGCTGAAAACCTTTTAATTTAATTTCAGTTAATTTTCGTTTGGTATCCATCGGGAAATCACCTTTCATCATCCAATCATAATAGGAAGGATCGGTTTTCAAAACATCGGCAATGGGTCTTCCAATGTATTTGCCAAAGTTAAATACGGCTACTTGGTCTTTATTATACACCATTCGGTTCGCAAAATCAATGGAATTGGAAGCACTAAGCTGATGTAAAACAGCCACATCATTCTGAATCGGGTAATATTCATTTCCCTCCGCATCTTTCATCGCTGTATTTTCATAATGCTTTACTTGAGCATTTAATACTTCCAAAGTAGCTAGGACATCCGCTTCCGCACCGTGAGCACCGATCAAATCTTTTTGGCAATAAAACTTGTATGCTGCAGTTAAATTGCGCGGTTCCATCATGTGAAATATACGTTGCGCATCAACCAAACGGCGGTTTTTTGTATCAAAATCCACATCACTGCGTAGAAATTCCTCAACCAACATGGGTACATCAAACCGGTTAGAATTAAAACCAGCTAAGTCGCAGCCTTCTAAAAACTGCGCCATGGATTTAGCAATTTGCTTGAAATTGGGTTCGTCTTTGACATCCTCATCATAAATACCATGAACCAAAGAAGCTTCCAATGGAATGGGAATACCTGGATTTACACGTCTTGTTTTGATGTCAACCGTGCCATCTATGTTAGCTTTAGCTATGGAAATCTCCACGATTCGATCTTTTTGTACCTGTATTCCGGTTGTTTCTAAATCAAAGAAGGCAAGCGGTTTGGTTAATTTCAGTTGATGCTCCATAGTATATTGCTCATAAAGGCTTCGCAAAGGTAAATGATTATTACCTTTGTTGGATGATATTTCAGCCTAAAGCCATTTTTTTTGATTGGGACCATACGTTATGGGATCATGATCGAAATTCTCAAGAAGTAATTCTTGATTTAATTGAGGAATATGGTTTAAATAAACAAAGTCCCTTATCTGTTTCAGCTATTTGGGATACCTATCAAAAAATCAATACCGCCTTGTGGGACGACTACCAACAAGGCTTGATTTCTCAAAGTGAATTAAGAGAATCTCGTTTTTTGC
This sequence comes from Aquirufa sp. Wall-65K1, assembly GCF_054558475.1. Taxonomy (NCBI): domain Bacteria; kingdom Pseudomonadati; phylum Bacteroidota; class Cytophagia; order Cytophagales; family Flectobacillaceae; genus Aquirufa; species Aquirufa sp. Wall-65K1. The sequence goes on from NZ_JBPXKD010000003.1 coordinate 384,883, forward strand.
GGTTTTTTGAAGCTATTGAGGTGCAAAGTCCATCGGAGGAGTTTTCGGAACAATTTTTATATAGAACGCCCCGTAAAACCCATTTGATGGATGGGGCCAAGGAATTAATCGAAGCATTATCTCCCCATTATCCTTTGTATATTTTAACGAATGGCTTCGAAGATATACAACATATTAAAGTTGCCTCTTCTGGTTTAGGTCATCATTTCAAGGAGTTAATTACCTCTCAAGGGGTAGGAGCCAAAAAGCCTGAAACGGCCTTTTTTGAACATGCACTTCAACGTGCGAACTGTTTAGCTCATGAAGCGCTGATGGTTGGAGATAATTGGCATGCCGACATTCACGGGGCCAATCAAGCAGGGATACCTGCTATCCATTATAATTTGGCGGATGCTTCCGAAGCCATTTGGCAAATCTCTGATTTAAAGCACGTAAAAAATCACTTGGAACTTTATTCGAACAGGGATAATTGATTGTCATTAGCCTTCCGGTCAAATATCTTTTTATCTCGAATGAATTTTTTGTTTTCTTCTAAAAAGGAAATAAAGCTCTCAATTTGCTGATATAATGGGTTGAAATCTACGGATTGCAATGGATACGATTCTACATAGACATCTTTGAAGTCGGTTATAACATAATCCAATTGCTCAATTCCGTATTTCTGAAGGCCTAATAAGTACAGATTTTGATGATTTTTGGCAAAACGTCCAGGTTCATAAAAGGATGTACTTTTTAAATCAAAGGCCGTTTTTTCTCCTACGCCATCGACATAACCATAAATCATGGCATTTTTATAACGAGATTCTACATAAAACTGAGTTTTATATTTGTTGGGTAATAACTCCCTCGCTTTGTCGATAACGCCTTCTTGAAATAATTCCTCTCCTTCTCCTAAGGTCACAGCTCTTTCAAAATCTACGCCTTTTTTTTGTGCAGCTGTTGTTGGTTTTTTAACCCGATTAATACGTTCAATCATCTCGATTTCATCAACAATGATCTTGCCGTTCCCATCTCGGGATTGATTTAAATATAATGCGTAAGAATTGAGTAGGGTAGGGTATAAACGATACAGCATAATGCAATTTATCCAATTTCAAGTCGAGATACAATCTCGTTTCCTAATAAGTGCTTTTCAGTAATTTCAGCTACGTCTTCTATTTGTACATTGCCATAAAATACCCCTTCTGGATATACGACCATGCTAGGACCTTTACCGCAGAAGTCTAAACATCCGGCTTTTTGGATTCTGATTTTTTTATCACTTCCCGATTCTGCCCATTTGGCTTTGAAGGCTTCTACTAAGGCCATGCCATGTTCTGAACTGCAACATTTTTTAGGGGCTGGTTTATCATTGGTGCAAATAAATACGTGTTTTTCGAAATGCATAGTTATTAATTTAAATGTATAACCACCGGACAGTGGTCTGAATGTTTTACTTCGGGTAATATTTGAGCATGCGAAATTCGATCTCGCAAGGATTCACTAACTAAATGATAATCAATACGCCAACCTAGATTTTTAGCTCTAGCTCCAGCTCGGTAACTCCACCAGCTATAATGGTGTGGTTCTTGGTTGATATGGCGAAAGGAATCTACAAATCCTGAATTAATAAAATTTTCCATCCATTCCCTTTCCTCCGGTAAAAATCCTGAACTATTGGCATTCGATTTCGGATTGTGGATGTCAATGGCCTTATGGCAAATATTATAGTCTCCTGATATAATAAGTTGAGGAATTTCAGTTTTTAGTTGATGGATGTATTGGTGAAAGTCGGCCAACCAAGTCATTTTAAAATCTTGTCTTTCTTCTCCACTGGAACCAGATGGCATGTAGACACTCATGATGGAAAATTCCTCAAAATCAGCTCTCAAAACTCGACCTTCGGCATCATATTTCTCAATACCACAACCTACTGTGACTTGTTTGGGAGGAATTTTAGACCAAATGGCAACTCCCGAATACCCTTTTTTTTGTGCAGAATGCCAAAATATTTGATATCCTAATGCTTCAATCTCCGATGTGTCTACCTGATCAATATCGGCTTTTAGTTCTTGCAAACAAATGACATCCGGGCTCTCAGCTTTCAGCCAATCAACAAAACCTTTTTGTATGGCTGCTCTAATTCCGTTTACATTGTAGGATATAATCTTCATAGGCTAGGCTTGTTCTGAACTAAATACTTCTGATTTGAAATACTGTATGATGTGAGCTTTGATAAGAATTTCCTGTTCCTTTAAAGGCATTTGAGGGACAGCCTGGACTAAATTCCAATGTGGCCAACCATCGGCATCTAAGCCTTCTAAGGTGTAAAATCCACTAAAACTTAAGACTTTGCAGGTAGCAATGTGCATTAAATCTTGTTTTTGTTCTTTGCTAAATGTGGCATGGCCCTTGCCCAATTCTTGTACGCCTATCAAAAAAAGGACGGAATCAACATCCGCTGGTCTTTTATTAAATTGGGTTTCGAGGAAATCAAGAATTTGATTCCATTCTGAAGTAACGATGCTTGGTTCAAAATCCATGGCTAAGCGAGGAACATTTAGTTCTGCAAAGCTACTTTGAATTTAGCAGATTCAAGCACTGCTTGCTGACCTTTTGGGTTATTGGCGATTAGAATTAACTCGCCTTCTATGTAATTCGATGTGATTTTGGTGATATTGACACGACCAACGCCATTCTTAACACCTTCTTTATTGGGTAAACTAGATTCAAAGAAATTATTTTTATCCTGGTAGTTATCCAAGTTTTTAATCAAGTTTCCAATGTTGGAAATTTCCCCATCTCCAGGAATAAAATACGTCCCAGGGCCTTTAACTTTGAAAATCTTCAGATAGACCGACTCCAAACTATTTTCTTGCGTACAAGTAAGAGTTAAAACAGGATTTCCCATTTCATTTTTTACTTGGGCCTCTACATTTTTTGTTTCAATTCGGTGATAATTTTCATCATCGAACACAATTTTACCTGCAAAATAGCCGGGTTCAACGGGTTTTTCAGAAAAGGAAGATTGGTAACTAAACATGAAGACCACGATTCCTAAACCTGCATACAAGATGTTGATAGGGTATTTCACGAATGACAAGATGAAGCCCCCAATAGGATTTTTATCAATATTCTGCCAAAATCGGACTTTCCATGAAGTAGATTTGTTCATACTTTTTTTGGCTTAACAGGTAGAAACAGGAATGTTGAGAAGAAAATCAGCTACAAAAATATTATAACTATACTGATTTGCCAAGATTTAGTTCAATAATTAACACAAGATTTATTAAGTGGTTATTTTTTTATTATTGGATAGAATTGTAAATCAATTGGTAAATTTGAAAACTGTTAATCAAATTATTAGTTATAAGGGTTGTGCAAATGAAAGAGGATCTTGATCAATCTGTCGTAAAATATCGGTTTATTAATGGGAGAACCGAAAAAAGAAATTTTAAAAAAATGAAGTCTTTTTCTATTCCTTCTTTATTTAAAAGTGAACTGATTAGTCGGATCAAAGAGGTGCGCCGTTTGGGAGATAAGCTAAAAAAGAATTTTCAACCTTCCATCCTTGATTTTGGGCCTGTCGAGATTTTACTTTCCCGTCATTTTGGATTTTGTTATGGGGTAGAAAATGCAGTAGAAACTGCCTACAAAATCATTGAAGATAATCCTCAGAAGCGTATTTTTCTGCTTTCGGAGATGATTCACAACCCAGCTGTCAATGCAGACCTATTGGAATTGGGGGTGAAATTTGTTCAAGATACCTACGGAAATCAATTGGTGCCATGGGATACCTTAACCAAGGATGATATTGTCATTATTCCAGCGTTTGGTACAACCTTGGAAGTTCATGCCATTTTAGATAAAATTGGTATAGATTTATATGCATACGATACCACTTGTCCATTCGTGGAAAAAGTGTGGAACAGAGCAAGTCAAATTGGACAAAATAAATATACCGTAATTGTGCATGGAAAGCCTAGCCATGAGGAAACTAAGGCTACTTTTTCCCATTCTCAGGTGGTTACTCCAACGCTTATTGTCAAAGATTTAGAACAAGCGAAACACCTTGCTTATTACATCCGTCAGGAAAAAACACCCCAAGAGTTTTATGAGGAGTTTGAAGGTCAGTATTCTCAAGGATTTGACCCACTTACTGATTTAACTCGAATTGGTGTGGTAAATCAAACGACCATGTTGGCGGTGGATACGCAGGAAATTGTAGAGTATCTAAAAGCGGAGATTATTCGTTTTCATCAATTGGAGCCACATCAAATTACCTCCCATTTTGCGGATACGCGAGATACCTTGTGTTATGCGACCAATGACAATCAAAGTGCTACTTATGGTTTAATCGCGGAAGAAGCTGATTTTGCGATCATTGCTGGAGGGTATAATTCTTCAAATACATCGCATTTAGTGGATTTATGCCAAGAAAAGTTACCGTCATATTTCATTAAATCAGCGGAAAAATTGATTTCAGAAAAAGAAATTCTTCATTTTGATAATAAAAAGAAAGAAGAGATTTTCATTCAAGGCTATATTCCTCAAAAAACCAAAGTAAGGGTTCTGTTAACTTGTGGAGCTTCTTGCCCAGATGCCGTTATAGAAGAAATTCTTCGAAAATTGGTATCTTTTTTCCCCGATGCACGGGATGTAGATGATGTGGTAGAAAACTGGGCTTTGACTCAGGTTTAGTTCAAATATGAATCTAAAATTTTATTGACAGCCGGAAGATATCCCTCTCCGAATAGGTTAACGTGTACCATTAATGGGTACAAATTATAAAGAGGTATCCGTTCGTGAAAGCCTTTAAGGATAGGAAATGACTCATGGTAGGCTTCGTAGAATTCTTTTTCAAATCCTCCAAACATGGTAGTGAAGGCTATTTCTGCTTCTCTTAAACCAAAGTAACAAGAAGGGTCCACCAAACTCACTAGTCCATCTTGGTTAACCATAGCATTGCCAGACCATAAATCTCCATGCAATAAGGCTGATTGCTCATTGGGAATAATGGATGGAATTTTATCATAAAGTTTTTCAAAAGCCTCCGTTATAGCACCATCAATTTTTCTATGATAGGCAGCGGTTTCTACTTGATATTTCAAACGATTTTGAATAAAAAATGAAACACCATCAGTATTCCAGCTATTCACTTGTTTGGCAGCACCAATGAAATTATCATAGTCTAAGCCATGCCCTTTAGTAGTATTTGTCTGATGTAATTGAGCTAACTTAATTCCAAAATCACTCCAATAATTTTCTTTTTTCTCGGCTGTTGGAATACATTCCATGACGAGGTATTCTTTTTCGTCCATTTGGCCCTCCCCCAAAACTTGAGGAACAGGAATGGTGCCTGTGGAGGCTATTAAGCTTAAATTTTTAGCCTCAGCTTGAAATAATCCTTGGTGGTCACCTTGGTTCCATTTGATGAAATATTCACCCTGAGCAACCTTGACACGAACTGCCAAATTGAAATTTCCTCCATAGAAAAATTGAAAATCCTCCATCTTGCCGATATCACCTAAATTTTGGCGGAGAATACTTTCAATAAATTGATACTGTTCTTGTGATTGTTGCGACATGTTGGAGTCAATATTCTTCAAAAATACCAAAATAGAAACTCATGGACAATTTTATTTTGTTCATCACATGAATGGTATGCGTGCGAAAATTTGTATTTTCAAGTTCTGACTAGCACTGATTACAAAACCCGTGTCCAATCCGCTTCAAATTCAATTACGAAAATACCACCAACAACTTTCGCGAAAGGAGTTGTGGAGAGCATTAATTCTGGCTGCTATTTGGATTTTGAGCTTAGCTATTTTCTTGATTTTGCTCGAATATGTAGCTTGGTTTTCTTCTACCATTAGGGGGATATTTTTGTATGCATTTTTTGTCGGATCTCTAGGTATTTTTCTGTTTTTTGTTCGAATACCCCTTTGGGATTTGTTTCGGCCTTTGGCTCAAAAAGATTACTATCGACTTGCCATAAGTTTGGGTCAATTTTTACCCAAGGAGCATGCTGATGCATTAATTAATGTCCTTCAGCTCCAAAACCAGGTACCCGATCATTCCATGGAATTGTGGCAGGCAGCAATTGAAGAAAAACAAGCCTTTTTGCAACAATATCGCTGGGAAGAATTCATTCAATTATCCGAGTTGAAGAAATCATTTTTCTTGTTTTTAGGACTTTTTGCCCTGTTGGGAATGGGGCAAATTACTTTCCCTAATTTATTTAGAAAGCCGAGTTTACGAATTTGGAACTACTCATTTCATTATCCGAAAGAATTACCTTTTGATTTTGTCCTGATTAATAAACCATTTCAAGCCGTTGCTGGTGAAAACACCGAATTTTTGGTGGAATTAAGAGGGAAAAATTTGCCGAGTGATTTGTTTTTACATTGGGATGGCGAGCGAATTCCTTTGAATCCTACGGAAAAGCCACATCAATTTAGAGGAGTTATTCCCCCAGTTCAAGTAGAAAAATGGTTTCAATTTGAGGCAGGAGGCTATTTTTCAGAGCCTCAGTTATTGCCTGTTGTTCATCGTCCAGGATTAAAAGAAATGACCATTCATTTGATTTATCCACCGTATTTAAAAAAGGCCAAAGAAACCATTCATCAGGCAATCCCATTAAAAATACCTGAAGGCACAAAGGTGACTTGGGAGATGACCTCTGAAAGTGCCCAAAATTTAGGCATACAATTTCAAAACCAAGCGAAAGTAGAGTGGGCTGAGCCTAATTTTTTAAAGACGATTTATCAATTAACCAAGACGATTAATCAAAATAGCAGCTATCAAATTGTTGCTCAGAATGCTCAAATGCCAATACAAAAAAGTGTCATGCAACCTATTGAGGTTATTTTTGACCAGAAACCTAGGCTAGAAACCCAATGGTTGGAAGATACACTGTATTACCGTTTTAGGGTGCTGAATGCATTGGTCGAGGATGATTATGCTTTAGGTCAAATGCGATTGTCATATCAAATAAAAAAGAAAGATGCGTCTAGCTTGTCTGCTAAAAAGGTGAAATGGATACCCATGCAATCAGGGGCTAAAAGATTGGAGGTAGAATACATTTGGCGCTTAGATTCATTGGGATTACAGCCAGGAGATCAGGTACAATATCGAGTAGAAGTGTCAGATCAAGATGGCCTTCATGGGCCTAAATGGACTCAAACCGGCTTACAGATTTGGGAATTTCCTGATGTAAAGCGACTGGAAAAGAAAATGGATCAGCAGGCGGATTTGGCCGAAAAGCAGGTATTAAATTCCTTGCAAAAAGCCCAAAATATGAAGCAAGAAATCAATGAACTGACCAAGCGAGTACAGCTGGGCAAAGAGGTTGATTTGAAAGCTTTACAAGAAGTCCTAGACAAAGAGACGGCATTAAAAAAGACCATAGAAGAGCTGAAAAAGATGCAAGAACAGTGGATGGGACAGCAAATGAGTTTTCAACAAGTGGACCCTGCTTGGATGAAAAAGATGGAAAATTTGCAGAAAATGATTTCTCAACTGTGGGATCCTGAAATGGAAAAACGCAGAGATGCACTTTTGAAAAATTGGGAAAAAGAGTCGGCTACTCTTTGGCAAAAACACTTGGATCAAATGCGGAACCAAGGGAAAAACATGGAGCGTGAATTGGAGCGTTTGCAACAATTCTATCAAGAATTAAAAGTGGAAAAGATGTTGGATGAATCTATTTCACGATGGAATGAATTAGCTAAAAAACAAGAGGCATTAAGTGAGAAAAACCAAGATAAAAACGAACAAGATTTAGCCAAGCAGCAAGAGGCACTAAATAAGGAGGTGGAAGAGGAAAGGAAAAAGTTGGATGAAATTGCCAAAGAAAAAAAGGAAATCCCTGGAGAACAAGATTTGGATAAGGAGGAGAAGCTGCAAGAGGAAATGGAAGAGAATTTAGAAAATGCCGAGGAGAATCTGAAGAATAAGCAGTCGAAGCAAGCCCAAACAAATCAGAAGAAAGCTGCGGAGAAAATGAAAAAATTGGCTAAAAAATTAGAAGAACAGCAGGAGCAGCAAGAATCCATGGAAGTGGCTTTGAATTTAGCACAGCTTCGGTTGTTGATGGAGGATTTATTACAACTTTCTTTTGATCAGGAGCGAATTATGAAGGCCTATAAAAAGATTCCTGCAGGCGATGTAGCGGTAAGACAAATAGCTCAAGAACAAAATAAATTGGGAGAGATGGCCCATATTTTGGAAGATAGTTTGATTTCATTAGGGAAAAAACTGATGCCTTTGTCCCAAACTATTACCAAGGAAACGGCCAACATGAAACAGAGGATGCAAGAAGCTTCCCGCATGATGAAAGAACGTAAGTGGGATATTGTTCCAGTAAGGCAGCAAGAAGCTATGGCCGCAACCAACCAATTAGCGGTTTTACTTTCCGATTTGTTACGGCAAGTACAAGACCAAGCGGCCCAAGCAAAATCGGGTAAAAAGGGTAAGTCCAAAGGAAATTCAAAAGGGAATTGGGGGCAAAGGCAACAGCAATTAAATCAAAAGGCAAGAAAAATGGGCTCACAGCCCATGATGATCACGAATGAGGAATTGATTAAAATGGCTGAGGAGCAAGCGCAGATCCGACAAGAAATGGAACAAAAGTTAAATGAATTACAAGGTCAGCCAGGAAATCAAGGATTACAAAAATCTTTATCGGATTTAATCAAAGATATGGACAAAAATGAATCAGATTTAGTGAATAAGCGCCTGAATAATTCATTCCAACAGCGACAAGATCAAATGCTCCCAAGGCTTATGGAAGCTGAAAAAGCCTTAAAAGAACAAGGTGAAGATCCCAAAAGAGAATCGAAGACGGCCTTACAAAAATGGAAAGAAAATCCTCCACCCAATTTAATTCCATTCCTCAAAAAACAAAAGGAGAATAGGGATCTATTCCAAAATGTGCCGGTAGACCTTTTACCATATTATCAACAAAAGGTATTGCAGTATATGGAGAAGATTAAGCAAAAATTAAAATAAGTTGCCTAACGCTGGCAAGGTTCCAAACCTTGACAGCGTTGTCAAAACGAATGAGATTTTGTTCTTATTGTCCAACAACTTGATAATCAAAATTTTGGTGTGAATTCCCGGTATTAGTTATTGTTTCTTCTTAAATAAAGGAACTGTACTACATGGTTCACCAAAGAATAAGCTTTTTACAATCGGTTGTAGTTTCTGGGAAATCTGCACATAAGCGTCCGTTGGAACGGATTCTTTGGAGCATCCTTTGATAACGACACGTGCTCCCTCTAAATCTTCTGTGGGCAATTCATCGATACATTGTTTGAACAATGTTTTTTCTAAATCTTCTAGGGTGCCGAAAACAATCGTTTTAGCATATGGACTCAAGTGAATGCTTAATAACATGAATGCCCAAGTAGGAATAATGGCATCATTACTGCATCCCACAGCTACATGTTTGTCTTGGTAAAAGGCCCAATCATGTTCTGCTAAAAAGCTTCGGAAGTCTTTTTCCTTTAATACGAGTTCCATGAATAACTGCGACTTAATGTCCAGAAATACTCGTTCTCCCGGAACACGCATTTCTTCCAAATCCAATTGAATTAGACCGCTTTGTTTTACTCGGTTAACAATTTCTTCTTCCATTATAATGCTTTGTTTCTAGGCTGTGTACCCATGAATTCTTTCAAATAATCGGGTTCAAGAATAACTAAATCTTGGAAGTTTTTGTTCAAAAATGCCTGATATGCCAACTTTCCCATATATTGTGCTTCAGGAAACATTGGATCAATTTCAAATTCAATATCGGGGTGCTGAGATATATTTCGCCATTTTTCAGCCCCATTACCGAAGGCAAGCAAAGGAGAACCTTGTAATTCCGCAAATGACTGTTCATCAAGAATGACAGCTTTGGAGGCTTGAATTTCTTCTAAATTTTCCCATTCATAACAAGCTGCATAAACCTCCATTCGGCGGGCATCTAGCATGGGCAAAAGTCTTACATGCGGCTGTTTCTTTTTAGACATTCTGAAACCTTCAGCCAATATTTTTAATGTAGGTAGTGCAATTAAGGGTAAATCTAAGCCAAAACATAATCCCTTGGCAGTTGCTAAACCGATGCGTAAGCCCGTATAGGATCCTGGCCCCACAGAAACGGCTAAACAAGATAATTGGGATAGGGTGAATCCATTTTCTTGTAGCAAAGATTCGATTAAGACAGTTAATTGCTTAGAATGCCCTCCCTCTTCTACAATTAATTTTTGAGCAATTAATTCCCCGTTTTGATGAATAGCAACAGAACAAGTTGGAGTGGAGGTTTCAATACTGAGAATCAAGTTCATACTTATTTTCCGGCCAAAATCGATTGAAAACGATTACTCTGTTCAAATAATTTTAAAGCTTCCCGAATGGAAGGGTCTTTAGAAAATGACCACTCATTTATCCCTTTTTGAAGGTAATAATGCTGGACAATTTCTTGTTCCAAAAGGGTGCTAATATCTGATTGATAGGCTGTCAATTCCCGATCTATATTAGAGGCCCATTCCCTTCTGAAGTTTTGTAGAGCTGGTTCCATGCTCGCATAGGATTTGTCCTTTTTAGCTAATTCACTTATGACATGAAACTGCTTTTCAATCTGGCTTTCAAATTTGAAATTTTGTTTTTTTAACCAAGCACAAAAGGCTTGATAATCTGTGGAATTCAAGCTGAAATCCTTGGCAGGCGGAATACTCGGGTGAGTACTACGAAAAAAACATGCATACAAGAAAATCATATGTTGCTTTTGTAGCGCATTGGTGAAGGGTGATGTACTGATCCTTTCTACCGTAATATCAGGCGTAATCCCTCCACCATCAACCACTTTACGGCGATTTTTGGTATAAAAAGTTTTACTATTGGAATCTTTGAGTGCAACCGCACTACCATCTGGATTTCGATGTTGATAATCAATGGCTTGAATACAGCGACCGCTTGGAATGTAATATTTTGCCGTTGTTATTTTCATTTTGGTACGGAAAGGCAAATCGCGGGTTACTTGAACAAGCCCTTTCCCAAAACTTTTTTGACCAATTAATACAGCTCGGTCGTAATCCTGCATCACGCCAGCCACAATTTCCGAAGCAGAAGCAGAATGATTATTAATTAGAATAATTAAGGGTAAATCTGGTTCAGTGCTAGGATTTAGTGCATTATAAGTTTTGTTCCACTCTTCAACTTTCCCTCGTGTGGAAACAACCTCTGAGTCTTTTGGAAGAAAAAGATTGCAAATGTCCACTGCTTGGGTCAAAAGCCCCCCCGGATTTTCCCTTAAGTCTAAAATTAATTTCTTCATGCCCGCTTGTTTCAAACTTTGCAAGGCATTTTTTAATTCTTTGGCTGCAGAGGCATTAAAATCCTCTAATAATATATAACCTACTCCAGGTTGAATGATTCCCGAATAGACTACATTTTTAATTTGAACAGTTTCCCGATTAATATTAATTTCTTGCGGAATGCTTTGCCCATTTTTTATAACCTTAACCACTATTTTAGTTCCAGCTTGTCCACGCAATAACTTAGATGGATCTGCTTCCGGTTTATCAGATAGGGCTATACCATTCACAGAAATAATTTGGTCGCCTATTCCCAAACCTGCTTTTAAGGCAGGGCTGTTTTCTTCAATGAATGAAATGCGGTAAGTATCATTGATTTCAGCCAAAACAATTCCAATTCCCTGATATTTACCAGTGGTCATGGTTAAGAAATCTTCTAGCTCATCTTCCGGATAAAAAACGGTATATGGGTCAAAACTTTTCAATAAGGCATCAATGGAAGTTTTAACGGCTTGATTGGGATTAACTTCATCGACATAAAACTTATTTAACTCCTTGAATACAGAAGCATATATATCTAGATTTTTAGCAATCTCAAAGAATCGATCTCCCGGGGAATTTAATGCTAAAACGCCAAGTATACTGATTCCTGAAAGAGAGGCGATGAGCCATTTTTTGATGGTCTTAGGCGATTTCTGTGGCATCTTTTTTGGTATTGCTAAATTCTTGCAAGACTTGTTGCATTTTTTTATTGATCTTTTCAAAAGACTCAATTGTAGAAGCAATATAAACAAAAGCCAGAAAATCTGGCAATTTCTCTTTGCCTTCTCCTATATGAAATCCTTTATTTAGGCGATATGCTTCCCGTATTCTTCTCTTGATGAGATTTCTATCTACCGCTTTTTTGAATTTCCGTTTGGGTACCGAAATGAGAATTTGAGGAAATTCCAATGGCTGAGGGCCGAATTGATATAAAACTCGAAAAGGATAGACAAACCGTTGTGCTACGATTTGACTATCCTTTTGGAATAGTGAATCTATGATTTTGACTTGCGTAAGTCGCTCGGATTTTTGAAAAGTAAACTTCACGGCATAAAACTTGTTGTACAACTAAGTTAACCCGAAATCTTCTTTCCTAAGATCTAAGGCTTATTTTCCTCTCTTCTCGTCAGAAACTGAAAGTTTGTGACGACCTTTAGCGCGACGTGCTGTTAACACACGACGACCATTAGCTGTAGACATACGCTCACGGAATCCGTGCTTATTTTTTCTTTTTTTAACCGAAGGTTGAAAAGTTCTTTTCATTTCTTTAACATTTAAATATTCGAAATTGATTCGAATTGGGTTTGCAAAGGTACAAAAAAAATATTTTTAACAAAGCCCTAAGTATAAAAAAATAGAAAGAGTTTTTTAGCGGGGGATTTAAGCCCAATTAATTTTTCATTTGGTTTTAGTAATCCTACCCCAAGGACCATATGCTCGTAATTATTCCCAATTTCATCCGACAATCTATATCTTTGTGAAATCTATGCATTTACCCAAGGTTTCCATCATTACTGTTTGTTATCAATCTGCTGCTACTCTCCGACAAACCATCGAGAGTGTCTTGGCACAGGATTATCCTAATGTAGAATATTGGGTGATTGATGGAGGTTCAAAAGATGAAAGCCTGTCTATTCTCAAGGAATACGAAGGAAGGATTCACTATATCTCGGAAAAAGATCATGGGATTTATGATGCCATGAATAAAGGAATAGCACGAATAACAGGTGATATTGTAGGTATGATTGGTGCAGATGATTTTTATCCAAGCAAGGATGTTATTTCTTCTGTGGTCAATTGTTTTGAAGAAAAAGGAACCGATACGGTTTATGGAGATATTCAATTCGTAGATCCAATCAGCGGAGCGTTGGTTCGTTTTTGGTCAGCCGGTGAATACCAACGCAATAATTGGTTGTGGGGCTGGATGCCTCCTCATTTATCCTTTTATGCTAAAAAATCAGTGTATGATGAAATTGGGTCATTTAGAACCGATTTTACATGCGCTGGGGATTATGATTGGATGCTGAGAGCCTTATATAAAGCAAAAAAAACGGCAGCTTACTTGCCAAAAACCTTGATGACCATGCGAAATGGAGGCACGAGTACGGCTTCTTGGAAACATCGTTTGGTGGCTAATCTAGAAGATCGTCAAGCATGGAAAGATAATGGACTTCAACCTTACTTTTTTACTTTGTTCCTTAAGCCCGTTCGTAAGATATTTCAATTATTTAATTCGGAGAAAAAAGCAAGAAGGCCAGTATAGGCTTTCATAAGCGTATTGCTTTTGAAAATTCAGTGAACTTTTAGTCTATTTTGACCATAAAAAAAGGTCTTCATATTGCTATAAAGACCTTTTTTTCGGAATCTGAAATCATTAAACTTTGATTTCAACATCAACTCCTGATGGTAATTCCAATTTCATCAACGCGTCCACAGTCTTAGCTGAAGAAGAGAAAATGTCAATTAAGCGCTTGTAAGTGCATAATTGGAATTGCTCACGCGCTTTTTTGTTCACGTGTGGTGAACGCAAAACAGTGAATTTCTCAATCTTAGTAGGAAGTGGGATAGGGCCAGAAACAACTGCTCCTGTGGCTTTAACCGCCTTAACGATTTTTTCAGCTGACTTGTCAACCAATGAATGGTCGAAAGATTTCAACTTGATGCGAATTTTTTGATTCATATTGTTTGGTTCATTAAGTGAATAGGAAGCGAAAGAACCATTTACTCCGTTTCCCATACTAGCTTAGATGCAAAGGTAAGTCAATTTTCTAAACTAGCCAAGAACTGGTAAGCGATTAGTTGTCAGGTATTTTGTTAAATGACTTGCCATGTTATGACTTGATTGAAAAATGGCTTTACTAGCTAATCACTAATCCCTCAACACTAATCCCTTAAACTAATCTCTCATCTCTAGTTGAATTTCTGTCTTTTTAGGGCCTTTTCTTTCGCTTGTACAAAAGCAGTTGCATGGCTTTGGTATAAGATAGGATCTAATTTTTTCAATTGATTCATAGCCTCTTCTGCATAGCTTATTTCTCCTTGTTGGAATGCCTCTAAGATATAAAGTGGATAGAACTCAGCTCGATCTTCATTCCACTGGATGGCCGCCAAAGTTGCCTGATATGCCTCTTGATGCTTATTGGATTGGTGAAGCAAGGGCAAGGCTTGTTGCAAAATCCCTAAACTAAATGGATAAGATTGAATAGCAGCAAGGGCTTGTGATACATTATTTAATTTGACTTTAGCTTTTACTTCTAAAAGTTGTTTTTTCCAATGAGAAAGAATAAATCGATATTCTTGCGCCTTGATATCATTTTCTTTCTGCATGAGTAAATCCAATTTGTTTAGGGCTCTCAATGGGTGTTGATGGTAATAGTCTTGCCAAGCATCCATGAAGGCTATTTCAGGAAATTTTTGTAGCCACTGGGGGTCTTTGAGATAATTCTGAATGGGGTAAACCAAAGATCTGCCTTGAAAAAATAGGCTAGCATTGAATAGTAAGGCAAAATCTCGAACATCCAATTGGGCTTCCTTTGTATCCTGAGCAAAATTTGCAGGTAGTTCTTTTTTATTATTCCAAAAACGTGCAAGTAAATTGCTCTGGACTGCATGATCACGACTTAAAGACCAACTTTCCAAATCTTCCTTGCTAGCTAATTTGCTTCCATGGCGTACATCAAAATACATCAGGTTGGTCCAATTTATGCTGTTTTTGGGGGCTAATTCTTTGGCTAAAACCAAGTAATATGCTGCGGAATCAATTTGTTTGATTTGCTCATAAACCCGACTGAGCTGCGTTGCGATTTGAGAGCTCTGGGGAAATAGTTGGTATGCTTTTTTGAGCGTAAATAGGGATTCAAACCATTGATTTTCATTGCCATAAATATTGGCCAAGGCAACAAAACTTTTCTCTCTGGGATGTCTTATTTGACTGGTCTGCAAATAATAGGCTTGTTTTTCCGTATCACCAGCGGCTTGAGAAATACGTGCCAAACTCAAATTGCTTTTTTGATTGAGCTTACTATGTATCATAGAATTTTTGTAGGCCAATTCTTCCAAAAAACGATCGCCAACAAAATGTTCCACATCACCTTGCTCATTATAATAAGCAGCAACTACCTGATGCCAGGCTGTGCCTTGACGGGCAAATACCCAGGATACGCAAAGGATAAACACCCCGATTTGAATTAAATAAATCGGGATAAAATGGGCCTTGTGTACCACCTTATAAATGGGCAAATTATTTTGAATGGGCTCTTTGAAATTAGTCCATAAAAAAACAGGGTAAAGTAATGCCATGGAAAGATGGGTCATCAGGGTCCAACTCTCTATGGCCCGAATCCCGACTTCATTGTTATTCCATAAAATTGGAATTAAAACCGAATGACTTAGTAAAAATAGCGCGCCAAATAATTTCTGATTTAAGGGTGATTCATATCGAAGGATTCGAAACATGCCCAGCGCCATACTGATTTCAAAGATGATGAAGGCTGGGACATACAAGGTGGAAGTCCACATGCCCCATAAATTCCCCATGCTCAAAATGAGGTTAATGCCATAGAACAACATAAATCCAGTAAATTTCTTTTGGCTAGATTTTTTATCGGGACTATGAGAAATTTCTAGAAGAAATGATGGGATTGCTGAACTAGATAATACGGTATGCAATGCCATGGACACGAATGCTAGGCAGATCCAAGGGCTATGAAAAAAGCTAAGCCATGCCCCAATTTCCAAATTCGAATTTCTCCAAAACAAGATACCCACCCACAGAAATAGCCCCAATAGGATTTGTCGCCATGAAACTTTTGACCAGACTTGAATGAATTGTCCCAGCCAAACCAAACCCAGCATAGCCATGAGGCCCCCTATCACCATTGGCCAAAAATTAGGGGCTATGGTTTGAACATAATAATGTTGGCGAACCAAAAAAATCGTAGAGGATATGGGTTCTCGTGATTCTGGGAATAACGAAACTGTTTGAGGGATTAATTCACTGACTTCCTCCCAGTCCAAGGCCTCCATTCCGCCCCAAATGTATATTCCTAGGCTAATGGTGCTAAGTAGGGTGGAAAAGATAAACCAAATAGTTGGTATATGATCAGTTCGTTGTTTCATGAATTGAAAAAAAATAGACAGTGGCTACATAACGTAAATTTCTGCATAAACTTTAATTCATTCAAAGAAAAGGGCAGATATCGACAAAAAATAGCAAAAAAATACAAACTTCGGTTTTGCTAATTGGAATTTACCGACTAATTTTGCAATCCGAATGTTTATAGCATTCGATTCAATAACAATTCTTAGTTTTTAAGCTAACAAATTTATTTTTCAAATGGCAAACGCAGTTAATAAAGGAAAAGTAGCTCAGGTAATTGGCCCCGTAGTCGATGTAAGCTTTGAAGGTGAAGGCTCTCACTTACCAGCTATCCTAAATGCACTTTCTGTTACCAAAACCAATGGTCAGGAACTTATCTTAGAAGTTCAACAACACTTAGGAGAAGATCGAGTAAGAACCATTGCGATGGAAGGTACGGAAGGACTTCAACGTGGACAAGAGGTAATTGACAAAGGAACACCGATGACAATGCCAACGGGTGATGGAATTAAAGGCCGTTTGTTTAATGTAGTTGGAGAAGCCATTGATGGTATTACTCAGCCAAAATCAGCTGGTGGATTACCCATTCACCGTTCTGCTCCGAAATTTGACGAGTTAGCTACTACTACAGAAGTTTTATTTACAGGTATCAAAGTAATCGATTTATTAGCTCCATACGTAAAAGGAGGTAAAATTGGTTTGTTTGGTGGTGCCGGTGTAGGTAAAACAGTATTGATCATGGAGTTGATCAACAACATTGCGAAGGCATACGAAGGTTTGTCAGTATTTGCAGGAGTTGGAGAGCGTACTCGTGAAGGAAATGACTTATTACGTGAGATGATTGAATCTGGCGTTATTAAATATGGTGAGGAGTTTAAGCACGCGATGGAAGCTGGTGAGTGGGATTTGACGAAAGTGGATGAAAACGAATTAGTTAAATCACAAGCAACCTTAGTGTTTGGTCAAATGAACGAACCTCCAGGAGCACGTGCTCGTGTGGCTTTGTCAGGTTTGACAGTTGCAGAACACTTCCGTGATGGTGATGGAGAAGGTCAAGGTCGTGATATCTTATTCTTCATTGACAACATCTTCCGTTTTACTCAAGCGGGTTCTGAGGTATCAGCCTTGTTAGGTCGTATGCCTTCAGCGGTAGGTTATCAGCCAACTTTGGCAACAGAGATGGGAGCGATGCAAGAGCGTATTACATCTACAAAACGTGGATCTATTACTTCAGTTCAGGCGGTTTATGTACCTGCGGATGACTTGACTGACCCGGCTCCGGCAACAACCTTTGCTCACTTAGATGCTACCACCGTACTTTCGCGTAAAATTGCGGAGTTAGGTATTTATCCAGCGGTGGATCCATTGGATTCTTCTTCACGTATTCTTTCTGCGGAGGTTTTAGGAGCTGCGCATTATAATACAGCTCAACGTGTTAAAGAAATTTTGCAACGTTACAAAGAGTTACAAGATATCATTGCTATCCTTGGATTGGATGAATTATCGGAAGAAGATAAATTAGTAGTATCTCGTGCTCGTCGTGTTCAACGTTTCTTGTCTCAACCATTTTTCGTGGCTGAACAATTTACAGGCTTAAAAGGCGTTTTGGTAGACATCAACGATACCATCAAAGGTTTCAATGCCATCATCGACGGTACTTACGATCACTTGCCTGAGGCAGCGTTCAACTTAGTAGGTAGCATAGAAGATGCCATAGAAAAAGGTGAAAGATTGTTGGCAGAAGCTGCAAAATAAAAAATAGATATGTTTGTAGAAATTATTACACCCGACCGTAAAGTGTTTTCCGCAGAAGCTTCTGTGGTTACTTTGCCTGGCGTTAATGGTTCCTTTCAAATTTTGAATGATCACGCAGCTTTAGTTAGTACTTTGAAAAAAGGCTTACTAACGGCCGACAAAGAATCATTTGAAATTGAGGGAGGAGTTGTGGAAGTATTAAATAATAAAGTGCTTATCCTTGCAGAAGGCGTTAATTAATTCCATGAAAAACTTAGCCATTGTATTTTTTGCTGTAGTCCTTTTAAGTAGTTGTTCACAACAAGCTTATTTGACTGGTTCTTTGATGACTTTGATCAAAGAAAACCAACTTCCTTTAGAGAAGATTCAGTTTTATAATGACAATGCCCTTTTTCTGGAAAGAGAGTTGAATGCCTCTGATGCCAATGTCAAATCTGGTAAGATTATATTAATCAATGGTAAGTCGATCAATCGCGTGACATTAGAACAACAAACTCCTGGTGTTTTGGTAAAACAGGCAAATGATCGCTTATTAATTTCCTTTGAAGCAGGAGCTGGCGAAGAAAAAAGTTTGCATTTCGGACCAGTGGTTGGTGAAAGAGGAGAATATTATTACCAATTGGTTGATGATACAGGAAGTCCAACTTTCTCTCGTTTGAGTTACGATGGAAATAAGTACTTACTCTATAACAAAAAGAAAGTTCGTTTGATGATTATGAAGTCTTCTTTCTCCGGTTTAAAGGTGAATAGCAAAAGAATGCGCGGTAATCGTGTGAGATAATCATAAATATTTAGGAATTTTGAAAATAGGATGCTTGCATCCTATTTTTTTTTGTTTCATTTTTACGTAATGGTATGCAAGCATACTAAATAAGATTTTTACTATGAAAGCAGAAAGTACATTTGATTTTCAAATTAAATCAGCCTGGTATGCCATCAGTCGCATGTATAATACATACGCCGCTCAATTTGACATGTCCATGGCTATTGGATATGTATTACTGCATATTGACAAGGATGGCACTCCAGCTACCAAAATTGCTCCGGCTTTAGGATTGGAAGCCAGAAGTCTAACCCGTATGTTGAAAACCTTGGAAGATAAAAAATGGATAAGGCGAGAGACTAATTATGCTGACAAGCGCGTTGTAAAGATATTCTTGACAGACCTAGGTAAGAAAAAAAGGGATGTGGCGAAACAGGGGGTTATTTTATTTAATGAAAAATTATTTGAGCGAATTGGTGCCGAACAGGCTCAAGAGTTCTTCAAGGTAATACAATCGATTAATCAGTTCTTGGATGAAGATGCAACAGAAATTCTTCAAGCGCTAAATCAAAAGGTATAATTACACGCATCAACAAACATTGAAAAGCATTACATTTCATCAACAATAAAATTCAAATACCATGTCTACGAACAAAACAATGAAAGGGGGAGAGTTTTTAATTCGCCCACTCTTGCCTGAGGAATTATTTATTCCTGAAGAGTTTTCAGAGGAGCAGAAGATGATTGGTCAGACCTGTATTGACTTTATCAAAACGGAGATCCAACCTCGTTTGGAAGAAATGGATGGTGCCAAAGATAGTTCTGTCATGGTAGATATGATGGATAAGGCTGGAAGTTTAGGTTTACTTGGAACTTCGGTACCAGAAGAATATGGTGGATTTGGAATGGATTTTAATACGTCCATGTTGGTAGCGGAGGCATGTGGTTCTGGTCATTCTTTTGCTGTAGCTTTATCCGCTCATACGGGGATTGGTACCCTTCCTATTTTATATTATGGTACAGAAGAACAAAAACAGCACTATTTACCAAAATTAGCCTCGGGTGAGTGGAAAGCAGCCTATTGCTTAACGGAACCTGATTCAGGCTCAGATGCCAATGCGGCGAAGTCGAAAGCCGTGTTATCGGAAGACGGAAAACATTATCTGATCACAGGTCAAAAAATGTGGATTACTAATGGTGGCTTTGCCGATGTATTCATTGTTTTTGCCAAAATTGGGGATGATAAGAATTTGACAGCCTTCTTAGTGGAAAAAAGTTTTGGTGGTATTACCATGAACGAGGAGGAACGTAAAATGGGTATCAAGGGTAGTTCAACAAGACAAATTTTCTTCAATGATTGTCCTGTCCCAGTGGAGAATCTACTTTACAAAAGAGAAGGAGGCTTTAAGATAGCTGTTAATATCTTGAATATAGGTCGGATTAAATTAGCCGCTGCAGTTATTGGTGCAGGAAAGCGTGTTATTGATCAAGCTGTGCAATATGCTAACGACCGTAAGCAATTTGGCCAATCATTGCATCAATTTGGAGCTATCAAGTATAAGATAGCGGAAATGATTATTAAGAATTACGCTAGTGAATCGGCCTGCTACCGTGTTGGGCAAAATATTGATGATACCATTGCTGAATTAAAGGCCTCAGGAATGAATGATTCAGAAGCCAAACTAAAAGGGGTGGAGCAGTTTGCCATTGAATGTGCCTTGTTAAAGGTACATGGCTCTGAAACCTTAGATTATTCAGTAGATGAAGGTGTTCAAATATATGGAGGAATGGGATTTTCTGCCGAGGCCCCTATGGATAGAGCCTATAGGGATTCCAGAATCAATCGAATTTTTGAAGGTACCAATGAGATTAACCGTTTGTTAGCAGTCGGTACCGTCATTAAACGCGCAATGAAAGGGGAGTTGGATATTATGACGGCAGCTATGGCCGTAGGGAAGGAGATATTGGGTGTGCCAGATTTCTCAACCTCAGTTCCAGAGGGTGTATTTGGTAAGGAGTATAAGGTGATTGCCAATTTGAAAAAGGCCTTATTGATGTCCGCAGGAGGAGCCTTGCAGAAGTATACTACTGAGATTGAAAAAGAGCAAGAAATCCTGATGTCACTAGCCGACATGATGATAGAAATTTATGTTGCTGAGTCAGTTTTAGTTAGAGTAGACAAATTAATTCAACAAAATGGCGAAGCAGCCAATGAAATTGCTAAAGAATGTGCCCTTGTTTATTTACATGAAGCAGTAGACAAAATTCACCACCATGGTAAAGAGGTAATTACAGGTTTTGCCAGCGGAGATGAGTTAAACGTTATGTTAATGGGATTGAAGCGATTTACAAAAATTGATCCAAAAAATTTAAAGGAGGCTAGACGTAAAATCGCAGAGGCTGCTATTCTAAAAATGGGCTATATTTTTTAAAAAAAAATAAAAATAAGGATAAGTTTTAGCGATTAGATTCATACTTTTGTGGCAATTATTTTTTAAACATTGAGTCATTAACCCCCAAACCGAATCATCATTATGAAAAAATTACTTTTAGTAATCGCTCTGATGCCGTTTTTCTTCTCTTGTGCAAGCAAAAAGAAAATTGCTGATTTGCAATCACGTTTAACTGAGCTACAGGCTAGTAGTGACCAATCGCTTGCAAAATCAAGAGCAGATCTTGCTGATTGTCAATCTTTAACAGCTAGTTTACAAGCTGAAATTAAAAAGAGAGATGCGGAGTTAGAAGCAAGAACAGCTTCATTGAAGAACTTGCAGGAGCAATTAGATTACATGAAAAGAACAAATACCAATTTGTTAGATCGTTTATCTGATTTGTCAGTGATCAATAAATCAGGTGCTGAAAGTATTCGTAAGTCATTAGATGCCTTGAATGAGCAGGGAAAATACATCAAAGACTTGAATTCGACGATCCAACGCAAAGATTCAATCAATTTATCATTAGTAATGAATTTGAAACGTTCTTTAGCTGATGTGAATGATGAAGATGTAACAGTAGAAGTTAAAAAAGGTGTAGTTTATATCTCGATTTCAGACAAGTTAATGTTTGCTTCAGGTAGCGCCGTTATTAACACAAAGGCTGAGGCAGTTTTAGCTAAAGTTGCTAAAGTGGTGAACGATCATAAGGATTTAGATATCTTAGTAGAAGGCCATACAGATAGTGTACCTATCTCTACAGATTGTATCAAAGATAACTGGGATTTAAGTGCTAAGCGTGCTACTTCGGTTGTTCGTTTGTTGCAAACTAAATTCTCTGTAGATCCTGAGCGTATGACGGCAGGTGGACGTGGCGAGTTTGAACCACAAGCAGAAAATAAGAGTAAGTCTGGACGAAAGATGAACCGCCGTACGGAGATCATCGTTACTCCTAAGTTAGATCAATTCTTTAATTTGTTAGCTCCTCCTTCTGGAAAGTAATCAGATTATAAGACACTATCATAGAAAAGGGCCTCAATTGAGGCCCTTTTTTTATTCGAAATGTTTTTTAACTAAGTCTAGCTTTCGTCTAGAAACGGGAATTTCGTTGCCTAAAACTGTTGTCAAGGTGTTAGTGCCTTGAAAATTTTGACTTGAAATATTCTCTTTATTCACTAGGTATGATTTATGTGCCCGCAAAAAAGGGTTCATACGTAATTGAGATTCAAATTTCTTTAAAGTTTTGGCAATGGTGATTTGTTTTTTGTTTTTAAGGAATACGATACTGTAATTTCCTTTCCCTTCGATGAACACAATGTCCTCTACCGGGCATTGGTCTATGCTCGGCAATTTAATGTCTTTTTTCATAGGTTGATTATAGTTAAAATAGGTAGTGTAAATGTACTTAACAAACAGTAAATTTCTGTCCTGCATTTATCTAGCGGTAAGTATTCAATTTAAATGGTTATTGAATTTTAGATTCTCTCATGCTCAATAAATTTTATTTTATTAGGGATGTAAGGTTTTTCCGGTGCCTTCGAGTACCTCAGGCACCTATTTTTGTCAAGGTTCTTGAGGTTTTTGCTGTGCATTCGAGTACCTCTGGTACTGGTTTTTGTCATTACTTTCATAATCTTTTTCGGTGACTGAGGTTCTCGAAGTCACCTATACATTTGCTAAGTACTT